>JAWLES010000109.1:0-8007 GCA_041685935.1 Desulfobacteraceae bacterium
AAGCATGTCATTGAACTCTTCCTGCCCCACGAAAAAAACATTTAAAAGCTTGGCATGTGGTTTTTCCAGGTTTGACAGAGCGCGGATTTCTTCAAGGAGTTCATAGGAGAGGCGCTGGGCCTCATCGATTATCAGTAATACGTTATTTCCGGAATAGTGCTGCTTTGTCAGAAATTCCTCAAAGCGGGCAATGAAGGGGCCCCTGGATTTAAACGTTTCGTTGATGCCGAATCTGCGGGACAAAATGTTGATAAAATCCATTAAGTCAAGCGCGGGATCCGGGATCCGTGCAACCAGCACATTTGAATCCAGGCTTTCAAGAAGGGAGTTTACAAGAGTGGTTTTGCCCGTTCCCACATCACCAGTCAAAAGCAGAAAACTCAGGTTCTCCTGCACTCCGTATCTTAGCACGGAAAGTGCTTCCTTGTGCTTTTCCCCCAGCCAGAGGAACCTGGGGTCAGTGTTGATCTGAAAAGGCTTGATGCTGAATCCGAAGTGCTTATGATACATGGCGGGCTTCTCTTGGTTAAAGGCAGTTTAATGAAAACGGGTTTTTTTAAAATTTACACCGCTCTTACGATTTGTCGAGCCAAAACCGGTTAATCAGATGAAAAAGGCGGTTTTCCCAGCATTGTTTCCGCCCGTTTAACGGCCCGCTCCACGGGATCTTTTTCAGTGTCTTCGCTGCTTTTTTGCAGGGGACGGCTTGCTTTGAGAAAAGACTGAAGTCTTTCGTGAATACGTTTCAGATGCCGGTTTTCCGCTTCCCGGCTGATGGGTTTTTCTCCCTGGAGTTTTCTGCCGCCCTCCATGAAACCTTCGGGATAATACCAGTCCTTAAACCATGTGGCCCCGTTTTGAAACATGATGTTTCCCATGCGGGATACCGGGGCCGGTATATCGAGTTTCAGGGCTTGTGCAGTTTCAGGATCATTTTCGTATTCCGCAAACAATTTACCGCCGGGAGCAGTGGCCTGCAGAAATAACCTGATCAGCCGGTATTCCAGGTCTGAGTCAAAAAGGGCAAAGTCGGTGTTGTTTATGGTTACAGGGTTTTGAATATTGTATAATTCCACCCAGGGCTTGAATATGTCAGACCGTCCGAAAAACATCGAAGCATGCATGAGACGGCACTCATCGCCCTGTGACTGAAAGGAAAGAACCATATCGTTCTGCTCATCAAGGCGGCCTTTTTGAACCGCACCGGCATACACGCGGCCTTCTGAAATCTCAAAGCCTTTAACAAGCCGGTCCAGGACGCCTGACAGCCCTTCATGAGGCTGGAGGGAATCATTTCCGTATTTTTGTTCCATTCTGTGAGTTCTTTTGGAGGTTTTTTCATTCAAGCATTGTTTCCATTGTCCTTTGGGAGCTTTTTAAGTTTAAACATTTCCCTTCTCCTTGTCCTGCGTGGGTTTCCCTTCTATCCCGGTTCAAAACCTTATTAATGATCGTGTTTTTTATTTTCCTTTATCAGCCTTTTGATCTGTGCAATGCATTTGGTTACAGGGATTTCCTTGGGACAAACATCTGTGCACAACCACATGTTGCGGCATCCCCAGGCGCCATCGTTGGTGTCAAGCTTTTGGAGCCTTTCTTCGGTTGCCGTATCCCTGGAGTCAAAAACATACCTGAATGCCCTTAAAAGAGCCGCAGGTCCAACGTAGTTCTCGTTGGCCCGGTTGATTGGGCACGACGCTGTACATGACCCGCACAGGATGCAGCGCAGTGAAGGCTCGATAAAGGTCTGGTTTTCACTGTCCTGGAGCCTTTCGGTTTCCGGGGGTTCTTCGCTGTTAATCAGGTAGGGCCGGACCTGGCGGTATTTTTCATAAAACGGCTCCAGGTCAACTACAAGATCCTTGATTACCCTGAAAAGCGGCAGAGGTTCAATCACGAAATTGCCGGCGGTTCTGAAATCCCGGATCAGCTTCTGACATGCAAGATCAATGTTTCCGTTTATCACAAGTGCGTCAGACCCGCATATGCCGTGAGCACAGGAGTATCTGTAGGTAAGAGTGGGATCCTGTTCCCACCTGATCTTGTTGAGGCAGTCAAGAATCTTGTCAGTTCCCTCTGCCTCCACCTCGTATTCGTCGTAACGGTGCCGGGAGTCTTTGGCAGGATCATATCTGAATACAATAAATTTGGTTTTCATACACCATGATCTCCTTTGACAGATGTCATAAGCCTTTTAGTATTTCCTTTCCCTGGGCTCAAACCGGGTAACAGAGACCGGCTTTTTAAAAAAATCAGGTTTTGCTTCAGCTCCCGCGTACCTGAACAGGGTGTGATAAAGAAAATTTTTGTCATCTCTTTCGGTAAAATCCTTCCGGAAGTGAGCGCCCCGGCTTTCTTCTCTGGCAAGGGCTCCCAGGGTGATCACCTTTGCAACTTCGAGCATATGGCCAAGCTCTATTACCTCCAGAAGGTTGCGGTTAAAACAGTTTCCCTTGTCCGCGACCCTGACGCTTTGGTATCTGGCCCCGAGGTTTTCAATTACCGAGACAGCTTCATCCAGGCTCTGTTTTGTCCTGAAGACAGAGACATTTTCCATCATTGCATTTTGAAGCTCAACAAGTATTTTGCCTGGATTTTCAGTACCTTCGGATGCCAGCAGGCCTGATATCCTGCCTGTTATTTCATCCACCTGCCCGGCGGGTGCGGCATGCAGATCTTCTTTTTCAATGAAATTTCTTATCTCTTTTCCCGCTCTTCTGCCGAATACGAGCGTGTCCAAAAGCGAGTTGCATCCCAGGCGGTTGGCGCCGTGCACTGATACACAGGCACATTCCCCGGCGGCATAAAGTCCGGGAATAGGGGCGTTTTTGTCATCTGCAATCACCCTGCCGTCATAATCCGTGGCAATTCCGCCCATCATGTAGTGGCAAGTGGGAACAACCGGTATAGGTTTTTCAACAGGGTCGATCCCGGCATAGGTTTTTGCAAAGCCGGAGATTTCGGATAATTTGGAGTCAAGGACCTGCTTTCCGAGATGGGTGAGATCGAGATGAAGATAATCTTTTCCGTCAATTCCGCGGCCGGCGAGCATTTCTTCTGTCATGCAGCGTGAAACAAGATCCCTGGGGGCAAGATCCTTGATGTTGGGGGCGTATTGCTCCATGAAACGGGTTCCGTCCCGGTTTCGCAGTATGCCTCCTTCACCCCGGGCCGCTTCGCTTATAAGAATTCCGAGTTTGTAGATTCCCGTGGGATGAAACTGGACAAATTCCATGTCTTCCAGAAGAGCCCCGGCTCTGAATGCTATGGACAGGCCTTCGCCCGTGGAGGCAAAAGCGTTGGATGTGGTCTTGTAGATTTTTCCTGCACCGCCGGTGGCAAGCAGTACGGCCTTGGAATTAAATGTGTGGAACTCCCCCGTTGAAAGCTCGTAAGCCACCAGTCCGCAGCACCTGCCGTCATCCACCAGAAGTCCGAGGACCTGGAACTCATTGAAAAAGTCGATTTTCGCCCTGAGGGTTTTCTCCCAAAGTGTATCAAGTATAACCCGACCGGTCCTGTCTGCAGCATAGCATGCCCGTTTTATTGCCTTTTCCCCGTAATTGCTTGTATGCCCCCCGAACGCCCTCTGGGCGATCTTACCGTCAGGCGTCCTGTTGAAAGGCACCCCCATGTGCTCGAGTTCATATATGGTCCTGGGAGCATCTTTGGCCATTATCTCTATTGCATCCTGGTCTCCCAGGTAGTCGCTGCCCTTGACGGTGTCAAACATGTGCCATTCCCAGCTGTCTTCCTCCTGGTTTCCAACGGCTGCTCCTATTCCCCCCTGGGCGGCACCCGAATGAGAGCGGGTCGCAAAAACCTTGCTGATTACAGCAACCCTGCTGTTGCCCCCCAGTTCGATGGCTGCCCGGAGGCCGGCAAGTCCTGCCCCCACCACGACTACATCAAATTCGTGTTCCATTTGCATTTTTCCTTTGCAGCAGTAGAGAATGTTTATTCGTCTTCCTTGTAACCAAATTAACCCTGTGGAGCCGGCCGTCAAATAACCCGGAAGTTAACAAGACATTTATGGAAAAATCAGGCGTTGGCGGTTAAGTTTGTAAATTGTAAACCTTAACCAGTTAACAGGGAGGATCGCATGAATTTCAAGCGTCTGAACTTTACAAACCGTCACGGAAACAGGCTTGCGGCACAGCTCGATCTGCCTGCTGACGGCAGGGCTCACACCTTCGCGGTTTTTGCCCACTGCTTTACGTGCACCAAGAACCTGAAAGCAGCCTACAACATAAATCAGGCCTTAACCCGCGAAGGTATTGCTGTTTTGCGGTTTGATTTCACCGGTCTTGGCCAGAGCGAAGGGGATTTTTCAGAAACCGGTTTTACAACCAACGTGAGCGACCTCATTGATGCGGCAGTTTATCTGGGAGAAAATTACAAGGCGCCTGAAATCCTGATCGGCCATTCCCTGGGAGGGGCTGCAGTGCTGCAGGCGGCTGCAGGCATTGACTCGGTCAGGGCCGTGGCTGTAATTGGCGCGCCTGCAAGAACCGATCATGTATTAAAACACATAAGCGATGCCAGGCAGAAGATCGAAGAAGAGGGCGAGGCTGAAGTCTTGCTTGGAGGCAGGCCCTTTCGGATAAAAAAGCAGTTTCTGGACAACATGAAGGCGGAAAACATGGAAGGCGTTATAAAAGATCTTAACAGGGCGCTTCTGATTCTGCATTCTCCAGTGGACAACATAGTGGGAATAGAAAACGCATCTGAAATATTTCAGGCCGCCAGGCACCCCAAGAGTTTCGTATCCATGGACACCGCGGACCATCTTTTAAGCGATAAGGCGGATTCCGTATATGCAGGCGGCATCATTTCCGCCTGGTCTCGAAGATATACCCTGTCAGCCGGGGCTGACAAGCCTGCTGATACATCCTCTGAAGGCGAGGTTGTGGTAAGGACGGGCAGATCCGGGTACATGACTGATATCAAAGTCAACGGCCACGGACTTCTTGCAGATGAACCTCAATCAGCAGGGGGCACCAACGCCGGTCCGACTCCTTATGGCTACCTGGTGGCCGGACTGGGCGCCTGCAAGGCGATCACCCTGCGCATGTATGCGGACCGTAAAAAATGGCCCCTGGACGGGATCCGGATCGGGCTCAAACACAGGAAAATCCACGCTGATGACTGCAGTGACTGTGAAACCCGCAAAGGCTATTTCGACCATATCACGGCCGAACTCTCACTGGAAGGTGACCTGGAGGCCGAGCAGAGGCGGCGTTTGACGGAAATCGCAGACAGATGCCCGGTGCACAGGACATTAACCAGTGAGATCAGAATCCAGACAACACTCAAGGATTGAAGGTGAGTTTGGTATCTGCCGGAATTCTTTTTTATGCCGAGCGGCACAGGCGGTCGCGCCTTTTGTGTCCCGGGAGCACCGCTTTTCTCAGGCGGATGGATTTCGGGGTGATTTCCACCAGCTCGTCATCGCGGATAAAATTGATGGCTCTTTCAATGGTCATGGGCTTTACAGGAGACAGCACCACTGCGTCGTCCTTTCCTGAAGCCCGGACGTTGGTCAGCTTTTTTTCCTTGCAGGGGTTGACGTTTATATCCACTTCCCTGTTGTGCTCTCCTATGACCATCCCCTCGTAGCAGTGTTGTCCCGGCGGTATGAAAAGCACGCCGCGCGGCTCCAGGTTGAACAGGGCATAGGGCACGGCTGCTCCCTGCCGGTCTGCTATGATTGAGCCGGTATAACGGGTCGGAAAATCCCCCCTGTAGGGCTCATATCCCGCAAAACCCGCGTTCATGATGCCTGTTCCGCGGGTATCGGTGAGAAACTCGTCGCGATATCCGATCAGCGCCCTTGCAGGAACTGAAAACTCCATACGGATCCTTCCGGTTCCGTTATTTACGAGATCGATCATCCTGCCCCTGCGTACCGAGAGTTTTTCCGTGACCACACCAAGGTGCTCTTCGCCGCAGTCAATGAAAAGGTTTTCAATGGGTTCAAGTGTCCGGCCGCTTTCGTATTGATAAATCACTTCGGGTCTGCCCACGCAGAATTCAAATCCTTCCCGCCGCATGGTTTCAATCAGGATGGCAAGCTGGAATTCTCCGCGGCCCTTTACCATGAACCTGTCGCGGTTGTCCGTTTCCTCCATCCGCACCGCCACGTTCATGAGCGTCTCCCTGACCAGGCGCTCCCGGATTTTTGCGGACTGGACATATTTGCCCTCTTTTCCGCTAAAGGGCGAGTCATTGATTGTAAACACCATGGAAATCGTGGGTTCATCCACGTTGATGCGCTCCAGGGCTTTGGGCCGGTCGCTGGTGCATATGGTATCACCGATGGCAACTTCCTCGATTCCGGACAAGATAACGATATCTCCGGGTTCTGCAGTGCCGACCGGCTGCAGGGATGTTCCCTGGTAGGTCTGCAGCCTGGTCACTTTCAGGGGAACCGAGCGGTTTTCACGGTTTATGCACACAAGCTGATCGTTTGCTTTGACCCTTCCGTTTGTAACCCTGCCCACTGCCAGGCGGCCCAGATAGTCGGAATATCCGAGATCAGATACCAGCATCTGGAAGGGTTCGTCAGGATCATATGCAGGAGGTGCGATTTCGGATAAAATCGTGTCAAAAAGAATGTGCAGATTGTCGGTTTCCTCTTTTATTTCCTCTTTGACGATTCCGTCGCGGCCGATGGCATAAAGACAGATAAAGTCAAGCTGCTCGTCTGTTGCCCCCAGATCGATGAAAAGGTCGTAGAGTTCATCCAGAACCGCGTCAGGCCTTGCATCCTTGCGGTCTATCTTATTGATGATAACGATGATGCCAAGCCCTGCTTCCAGAGTTTTTTTCAGTACAAACCGCGTCTGAGGCAGGGGGCCCTCTGAGGCGTCCACAAGCAGAAGGGCGCCGTCAGCCATGGAAAGCGCGCGCTCCACCTCGCCGCCAAAGTCGGCATGGCCGGGGGTATCAATGATGTTGATGCGTGTGTCGTTCCAGACGATTGAGCAGTTTTTTGCGGCAATGGTAATGCCGCGTTCACGCTCCAGGTCCATGTTGTCCATGATACGTTCATCCACGGCCTGGTTTTCGCGGAAAAGACCGCTCTGGCGGAACATGGCATCCACGAGCGTGGTTTTGCCGTGATCCACGTGTGCTATGATGGCGATATTTCTTAATTGTTCATTTTTTGTTTTTCGGCCCAACGGCTCGCACTCCTGTTAAATCTTTTTCTTAAAATTCCGGCAAAGATGATTTTCTTTCGGATAAACTCCGGAAGGGAACACATAATGAGTCTCCACCTGCATATCGGGTGGCCACAGGTAGCCTCCTTAAAGGAGGCAGAGAATAAATTCGAAATTCGAAGCACGAATATCTAAACAAATTCAAATGACCAAAATTCAAAACCCGAAACAGATGCAGAATGAACGACTGCTTCCTCCGCCATAGGCGGAGGGTTCTGATCTTAATTAAAATTATCAGTGGGACGCAATATATCCATTCCTGAGACAAATACAAGGGTTTTTTCTCCGCGCCGCCTATCAGCCAGCGTGCTTAATTGTTTCTTTCTGCAAAAATACCGCCCTGGCGGTGTAGATTGCTTTTTAACTTTACATTTGCAAGATTTGTATTTACACAGGTCCTGCCTGAAAAAAAGTCAAGAAGTTAATAGGTTAAGGTGTGGCCAGCTATGAGCATACAAGCGAAAAAATCATTTGCCGCGGTTGATTATAAAATCTGCAGTCCGAAAAAGTGTGATCCCGAAAACGGTGTATGTGCTGCAGTTGCAGCATGCACCCACAAGGTCGTCAAGCAGATGGACGGTGAATTTGAACAGCCGATGATCTTTCATGACATGTGCCTGGGATGCTGGGACTGCATAGAGGCATGCCCCCTTGATGCAATCGTGATCAAAAACGTTACGTAAAAGGGACCGGAAAACCTAAAAAGTTAAGACAGTTCCCAGGAGTGCCGAGATTATCGCTGAGACCAGCATCAGGCGGGAGGCTGCAGGGATGTGCTCTTTTT
>JAWLES010000110.1:0-7978 GCA_041685935.1 Desulfobacteraceae bacterium
ATTCAACGAGATGTACCCGGAATTTCTGGCAACAGCAAAGGCCGAGGGAAACAAGGCTGCAGAAGTTACAATGAGTAATGCGCTGGCTGTAGAGGGAGTCCACCACACCCTGTACTCAAAAGCGATTGAAGCGGTTAAAGGCGGCGGCGACCTTCCGGGCGTGTCAATTCATGTCTGCTCTGTATGCGGTAACACGGTTGAAGGGGAGGCCCCGGAGACCTGCCCGGTATGCAATGTACCCAAAGAGAAATTTTCAGAAGTCGTTTAACGGCAAGCGCCGCGGCAGAGTATACAGCTCTCTGCCGCGGCGCTCCTTTGCGCCCGCCGTTTTAATCCTTTTTAAGTTTCAGATTAACCTGATCATGCCGACCGCAGTACATATCCAAGCCAGGTATCCTTTGAGTTCAGTGCTGACGGATTTTTTGAAAAATGGATCACATGAAAACATAAACTTTCAAGCAAGGCTCTGATTTCCCGGTTCTGCCACAGGAAAAAGGTTCTGCCGGCATCATCTGTTTCAACCCCGTGTCCCTGTTTAACCGAAATGTAGAAAAGCCCCTTATCTGCAAGTCCGCGGCTGATATTCCTGATTACGGGAAAGAGGCGGTCACGGGGAATATGTACAAAAGAGCCGACGGCAATCACTGCATCAAATGAATAATCGGAAAAATCAAATTCTTCAAAATCCCCTTTGATGACAGGGCAGCCTGAGTTATTACAGGCAAGCTTGGCAAGTTTGGCTGATTTTTCAAACCCGGTCATTCTGAAACCTTTGTTTTTCAGCCATAAAAGGTCGCGTCCTGAACCGCACCCGGCATCAAGAATGCACGCTCCTGGCGGGATCACCGAGACAAAAGGCTCCAGAAAAACAGACGGGTCCGCTGAAAAAGTGGATTTTGCGTACGCTTCATGGTTTTTGTCGTAAAATTCCGGCATGAATACCTGTTGTTTTCAGGCAGTGTCTACAGCTGCCCTGCAAAGCTTTTTCAGCTCCCTGTCAGTTCCGCTCCGGCCCGGCCGGGGTTGTCGTACTACGCCCGGGGCCAGAGTTCCTTTGCCTGCTCCGAAAGTCTGTATTTCTGGATTTTGCCGCTGGCGGTCATGGGAAAAGAGTCCACGAATGCCACGTATTTTGGAATCTTGTACCTGCTGATCCTGCCGCGGCAGAAATCCCTGACATCGCTTTCCTGAATATCCGCGCCCTGTCCGGGGATGATGAAGGCTCCAACTTCCTCGCCGTATTTCTTGCTGGGAACGGCAGCCACCTGTACGTCGCTGATGCCGTCCATCCGGTACAGGAACTCCTCTATCTCTTTTGGATAGATGTTTTCTCCCCCTCGGATGATCATGTCCTTGTGGCGCCCGGTGATCCTGAGATACCCGTTTTCGTCCATGATCCCCAGGTCCCCCGAATGAAGCCACCCGTCCCGGTCAATGGTTCCGGCAGTGGCCTCCGGATTGTTGTAATATCCTTTCATCACGTTGTAGCCCCTGCAGCAGACTTCTCCCTGGCTCCCCGGGGGAAGGGTTTCCCCGGTATCAACATCAACAACCCTGACTTCGATGCAGGGAAGGGCCCGGCCTACTGTTTCGACTCTGAGCCGCAGTTCGTCATCCGGCCTGGTGTAGGTCATCACGGGTGATGTTTCTGTGAGCCCGTAACAGATGGTGATATCCTTCATGTTCATTTTTTCTATAACCTGTTCCATGACATGCACCGGGCAGTTTGACCCGGCCATGATTCCGGTGCGCAGGGTGGAAAAATCGAATTTGCTGAAAAGGCTGTGCTCGAGTACTGCAATGAACATGGTTGGAACGCCGTACAATGCAGTGCATTTCTCCTGCTCCACCGATGCCATCACAAGCAGGGGGTCGTAGTTTTCCAGTATAACCATGCAGGTGCCGTGGGTGACAGCGGCCATCACACCGAGAACACATCCGAAGCAGTGAAAGAGCGGGACCGGAAGGCAGAGGCGGTCCTGTGAAGTGAATTTCTGGTTCTCTCCGATCCAGAACCCGTTGTTGCCTATGTTGTAATGGGTGAGCATTACGCCCTTGGGAAATCCGGTGGTGCCTGAGGTGTATTGCATGTTAACCACATCGTGGGGGCGGAGTTCATTCCGCCTTTTGAAATACGCATCATCCGGGGTAAGTCTGGCAAGGTTCCGGATTTCAGGGATGGAGTACATGCCCCTGTGTTTTTCCTGGCCCAGGAAAAATACCCGTTTCAGGAAGGGGAAGGCATTTGATGCAAGCTGTCCGCGCTGCTGGGTTTTCAGCTCCGGTACAAGATCATACACGGTCTGAATGTAATCCGTATCCTGGAATCCGTCGATTATGAAGAGGTTTTCCGCATCCGACTGCTGCAGCAGGTATTCAAGCTCGGATGATCTGTAGTGGGTGTTCACGGTGAGAAGGACCGCACCGATTTTGGCGGTGGCGAACTGCAATGTTACCCAGAAAGGAATGTTCGTGGCCCAGACCGCGACTTTTTCTCCTTTTTGAATGCCCAGAGCCATCAGCCCTCTGGCGATTTCATCCACAAGGCTGCCGAACTCGCGGTACGTGAGCCTGAAATCCCTGTCCACGTAAACCAGTGCATCATTGTCAGGATATTTTTGAACCGCCTCGTCAAGAATGGTGCCGAGCGTGATTTCCCTCAACCGGGTTTGTTCAGTCATGGCTCCGTCCTTTTTCATGATATATATATGACTGCGTGGATGGTGGCTTTCCCCTCTCCTGCACAGCTGACATAATGCGGGACAACCGAGTTGTAGTATATGCTGTCCCCCTGCTCGAGGATATAGGTGTCGTCCCCGTAAATCACCTCAATGCTGCCGCCGGTCACCACGATAAATTCCTCCCCTTCGTGGGAGGACAGGGTTTTGTCCTCTGCGGAACCGGGAAGGATTTCAACAAAAAAAGGCTCCATGTGCCTGTCCTTCTTTCCCCTGCCCAAAGAGTAGAATTTAAGGGAGTCCGCCTTGCCCTGTGCGGCTGGTACATTTATTTCCGAATTTCTTTCAGCTTTTCTGACGATGAAAGGGTCTTTTGAATCCTGGTCGTCAAGGAAAGTTCCTAGTCTCACCCCGAGGGCCCTGGCGATTTTCATCAAAGGGCCCAGGGGAGGCAGGCCGTCCGTTTCAAGCATTGTATTGAGAAAATCCCTGTCAAGGCCTGTCAGGGATGCGAGTTTTTCCAGGTCCACCTGTCGCTGATCCATATACCTGCGTATCCGCAGGCTAACTTTTTCTGCTGCCATTATTCCTCCGTTAAGGTTGCTCTGTGCTGAATTTAATTTCACAATAAAATGGCTTTTTTATTACAAATTCCGCAGGTTGTCAAAGAGGAATACGGCTGTCCAGCAGCCGGCGGATAACCCGGACCAGTTTTTCGGTCAGAACAGGCTTTTCCAGGAACTCGCTGAACCCTTCAGCCAGAGCTGTCTCCCGGTTGACCCGATCATGGTGCCCGGTGCAGAGAATTATCGGCAGGTCCGGTTTCAGGGCCAGGATTCTGTGGGCGAACTCAACCCCTGTCATATGGGGCATTGTCATATCAGTGATCACAAGATCGAACCGCAAGGGGGCGTTTTCAAAAATCTCAAATGCAGAGGCAGGGTCGGTGAACGTTGCCACGGTATATCCGTAATCCGCCAGAAGTGCTTTGGCTGATGTCAGGATGGTCTCTTCATCATCCACCATCAGGAGGTGCTCGTCACCTCTTTTGATGTCGTTTTCCCGTTCTCCGCCGCTGCTGGAATGCTCCAATCCTTCCTCCACCACGGGAAAGTAGAGTTTGAAACGTGTGCCTTTTCCCACGCGGCTGTCCACGGTGATATGGCCGTTGTGGTCCTTTACGATGCCCATGACCATGGCAAGTCCCAGTCCGGTTCCCTTGCCCTTCCCCTTGGTGGTAAAGTAGGGCTCGAAGATTTTTTCCATGATATCCGGGTGAATGCCTTCTCCGGTGTCACTGATTTCAAGGACAAGGTAGTTTCCGGGGGATGGGCCCGACCCTGCAGGGAAGTCAGGCCGGGAAACCTCGGTTTTTGAAAGGTTTACGGTCAGAGTCCCGCCGGTTTCTTCCATGGCATGATATCCGTTGGTGCACAGATTCATGATCACCTGGTGAATGTTGGTGGGGTCGGCAAGGATTTTTGCATCCGTGTTCACCGACTCTTTTATTTCAATGGTGGCTGGAATGGAAGAGCGGATAAGCTTGAGAGCTTCTTTTATAAGGCCGTGCATGTGCAGGGGATATTTCTGGTGTTCTGATTTTCTGCTGAAGGTGAGTATCTGCTGGACCAGGTCGGCTGCTTTCTGGGCCGCGCCCATGACCTGGTCCATGCATTCAGCAGCTTTTTCAGGGTTGTTGATGTGGGATTTGGCAAGCTGGGAGAAACCGAAAATCCCGGACAGTATATTGTTGAAATCATGGGCGATGCCGCCTGCCAGAGTGCCTATGGCTTCGATTTTCTGGGTCTGCTGGAGCTGTTTTTCATTCTGCCGGAGTTTTTCTTCAGCCTGTTTTCTGTCAGTGAGATCATGGGTAAGATCATAAAATCCGAGCACGTTGCCGCCGGTGTCAATGTCGGGTAAAAAGTTTACTTCAAGCCAGGTGTTTTTCCCGTCCGGATCGAGGAATTCTCCTTCGTACCTGATCGGTCTTCCGGAAAGGGCGTCATTGATATAGGGTTTCATCCGGGCGTAGTTGTCCCGGCCCATGATTTCCTTTACCGATCTTCCGCTGATTTTTTCACGGGAAAGGTTGAAAGCTTTTTCGTATGCCTTGTTTACAAATCCGTAGCACTGGTTTGAATCCACATAGGCTATCCGTACCGGCAGGTTGTCCATGAGCAGCTGAAGCCGCCTCTGGCTCTCCTTTGCAGTCTTAAGCTGATCCATCAGCTGGGGATAGTAGCTCTTCCGGGTGGATTCCAGGCTGAGGCCCAGAAATTTTTCCCTGGCTGACATGTGTTCGTTGTTCGGGTCGAAATCGGACATAATTGAAAATCGCTTCCGGGCCACTCCCGAGTGAGAGAATTATTAATAAATGCTTTTATATATCATTTCTATATCTTCCATGCGGGCCTGTTTCGGATTTGTGGCCAGGCACGGGTCATTGTATGCGGAACGGACAAGGCCGGCAATGTCATTTGTGCCAACCCCCATTCCGGAAAGCCGCTGGCGGATTCCGATTTTTTTCCTCAGAGAGCTTAGGCATTCCTCGATTCCGGAGGGATCTTTACAGCGGGCTGCTCCCGGTGAACCCGCTCCCATTGCCCGGGCCAGGCGCCCATACTTTTCAGAAGCTGCGTCAAAGTTGAACCGGGCAACTTTTTCAAGAAGGATTGCATTGCATTCCCCGTGGACAAGGTCAAGGGCGCCTCCCAGGCTGTGGGCCATGGCGTGGACAAGTCCGAGACTGGCATTGGAAAACGCAAGTCCCGCCATCAGGCTTGCCATCATCATATTATCCCGGCTTGTTATGTCTCCGGGATTTTCATACGCCCGGGCCAGGTTTGCGGCAATGAGTTCCACCGCCCTGAGGGCGGCCATGTCTGTGAGGGGTGAGGATGCGGTTGATACATACGCTTCAAAAGAATGGCAAAGGGCGTCCATGCCTGTGGCTGCGGTCAGTTCAGGCGGCATGGTGGTGCAGGTTTCCGGGTCGACAAGTGAAATGTCCGGTATCACCATTTTGGTGACAACCCCGATTTTCGATTTGTTCTCACTGTCCGTGATAACTGCGAACTGGGATACATCAGCTGATGAGCCTGCGGTGGTGGGAATGAAAATCAGCGGCGGGCCGGGCCGGGGTACTTCATCCACACCCTGGAAATCCGTTATGCGTCCGCTGTTGCCGGCCACAACGCCGATACCTTTTGCACAGTCCATCGGGCTTCCTCCGCCCACCGCCAGTATGAAGTCGCACCCCTCGTCCTTGTATACCCGTACTCCCTGCATGACTTCATGATCCTTGGGGTTTTCAGTCAGCCGGTCGAATATCACGTACGGGATCCTGTGGCTTTCGAGGCTCGCTTCAACCTTTCCGGTCCAGCCTGCCGCCCTGACCCCGGGATCTGTTACCACCAGCACCTTTGATGCGCCCAGGTTTTCCGAGTGCCGCCCGGCAAGCCCGATGGCACCTCGACCGTACACTATTTCAGGGGCTAGAAATTTTCTCAGATTGAGCAGAATTTCCCTTTCCATTCGGGGTATCCTTTTTCCACAAGGGACAGGAGAAACTTCGGGGGTTTTTCAAGTCCGGTTCTGATCTTGCCTTGATCATTTTGACAGTAGCATCCGGAGTGCCCTGTTGTCAACGAACTAAAATCATGGTAGCTATTGCCGGAATGATAACGTTACACCTGACTGAAAAGGTGCGGTGGAATGAAAACCGGGCATGAGATACATCTGAAGGATTCAAGGGAAATGAGCGAAGTACCTGACCGCACTGCGGATCTGGTTGTTACCTCGCCTCCCTATCCGATGATAGAAATGTGGGACCCACTGTTTGTGAGGCAGGACCGGAACATTGAAGATGCAATAAAAAAAGGGGACGGGTTCGGGGCGTTTGAGCTCATGCACCGGCTGCTTGATCCGGTGTGGGACCGGGTGGCCCGGATACTCAGGCCCGGAGGCTTTGCCTGCATTAACATCGGGGATGCCACACGAACCATAGGCGGCCGGTTTTCACTTTATTCGAACCATGCGCGGATTGTAAGCAGCTTTGTAAAGGCTGGGCTGGTTCCGCTGCCGATTATCCTGTGGCGAAAACAGACCAACGCGCCGAACAAGTTCATGGGTTCGGGCATGTTGCCGGCGGGCGCATATGTCACACTTGAACATGAATATATTCTGATTTTCAGGAAAGGGGACAAACGTGAGTTTTCCGCGCCCGAGCTCAGGGAAAGGCGGCGGGAAAGTGCAATTTTCTGGGAGGAGCGGAACACCTGGTTTTCCGATGTCTGGTTTGATCTTAAAGGAGAACGCCAGATTGTAAAGGATGCTGAGCGGAAACGGAGCGGAGCGTTTCCATTTGAACTGGCGTACCGCCTGATCAACATGTATTCGGTGAAAGGGGATCTGGTGGTGGACCCTTTCATGGGAGCGGGAACCACTCTTCTGGCTGCCATGGCCGCGGCGCGGAACAGTATGGGGTTCGAGCTGGAACCGGGCTTTGCAGAGATTACTGCCGCAAAGACCGAGTCCCTGGTTCCTTTTGCCGGAAAATACATTGACACCAGGCTCAGGCGGCACCTGGATTTTGTTGAACAGCGGCTTAAACAGGGAAAGCCGCTCAAGCACACAAACCTGCATTACAACTTCCCCGTGGTAACTTCACAGGAGACCGGTCTTGTGCTGAGCCGGCCCTTGTCCGTATCAGGTTCCTCCAAGCATGGGTTTTATGTGGAGTATTCCAGTGATCCCTGCGTGCATGCGGAAAGTCAACTGTCTCTGTTTGACTGATCCGGGCAGGTGCGGATGCAAAGTTACTCCCTGTGGATTTGCTCTATGACGCCTGCGGCTATGAGGGGAATCAGGATTTCATGGTGCCCCACGATACTGTAGCCTTTCCCCCCGCTCTGAACGGGCCGGTTCACCACATTGGTCATGGGCCTGTAGTGGCGTATGAAATCCAGATTAACAGTTGTGAATTCTTTCGGGGTGTAACCCATGTTCCGGACCAGGGTAAGCGCCTTTAGAAAGACTTCCGGCAGAATAACCGCAGATCCTGCATTGATAAAAACCCCGTGCCCGAGCTCGGCGATGCCGGACGCGAAAATACGGAAATCCGTATGGGAGGCTTGGCCGCATGCTGCAGGATCAAACCCGGGGTGCATGTGGATGATATCCGTGCCCATGGCCACGTGAACGGTCACCGGAATGCCGAGTCTTGCACCTGCGGCGGTTATACTGTATTCTCTGTGCGGAAGTTTTTCTTCATTGATCAGTTCGCCCACTGCACGGCC
>JAWLES010000111.1:0-7978 GCA_041685935.1 Desulfobacteraceae bacterium
AGCGAGGAAATCTTTACCATGAACAAACCTGACATTACAATCGGCAAGACCACAATCGGCGATATAGTAGACATTCTTGGAGACAATTTCGGACAAAACAGGGCTCTGGAATACAACGCCCTTGACATCAGCCTCAATTTTTCACAGTTCAGGGATATATGCAACCAGGTGGCAAAAGGGCTCATGGCGCTGGGCGTGGAAAAGAACGAGCACATCGCAATATGGGCCAACAACCTTCCGGAATGGGTGTATACCCAGTACGGCAGTGCAAAGGCAGGGGCCGTGCTGGTCACGGTTAACACCAACTACAAGAGCGCGGAACTTGAATACCTTCTCAAGCAGTCCGACTCCACCACGCTGCTTCTCACCGACGGGGTCAGGGAAAAGGACGAGTACATCAAGATCATTAACCGGGTCTGCCCCACCCTCAAGGACAGCGAGCCTGGAAAACTTGACGAGAAAGAGCTGCCCGGACTGAAAAACATCATCTATCTGGGCAAAGAAAAGATCCCCGGCATGTACAACTGGGACGACATCCTTGAAATGGGCGGAAATGTCAGCGACGAAGCCCTTGAGGAACGCCAGGCCTCCCTTGATGCTGACGAACCTGTAAACATGCAGTACACTTCAGGCACCACAGGATTTCCCAAGGGGGTTATGCTCACACATACAAACCTGATCGGCAATGCCATGAGCATGGCCGAGTGCATGAAACTCACCCCGGATGATGCCATGTGCATCCCTGTACCGTTTTTCCACTGTTTCGGGTGCGTTATCGGCACGCTCTGCTGTGCAGTGTCCGGCACCACCATGGCGCCCGTGGTAAGTTTTGATGCGGCTGAAGTCCTGAAAACGGTGGAAAAATCCAAATGCAGCGTCCTTCTCGGCGTTCCCACCATGTTCATCGCGGAACTCGAAGAGATGGACAAAAACGGATACGACACATCAACGCTCCGCACCGGTGTCATGGCCGGCTCGCTGTGCCCCATGGAGATCATGAAACGGGTGGTCGAAGACATGGGAGCCCATGAAATGTCCATCGTGTACGGCCAGACTGAAGCCTCACCCGGCATCACCCAGACAAGGCCGGAAGACAGCCTGGATATCAGGGTATCCACGGTTGGCAGGGCCCTTCCAAACGTGGAAGTGAAGATCGTGGACATTGCCACGGGTGATGAAATGCCGCCCGGCGAACAGGGGGAGCTCTGCGCAAGGGGATACAATGTCATGAAAGGCTACTACAAAATGCCCGAGGAAACCAGCAAGGCAATTGACGAAGATGGATGGCTTCACACCGGGGACCTTGCAATCATGGATGAAAACGGCTACTGCAGAATCACGGGCCGTATCAAGGACATGATCATCAGGGGCGGGGAAAATATCTATCCCAAAGAAATAGAGGAATTTCTGTACACCAACCCCAAAATCAGAGATGTCCAGGTGGTGGGCGTACCCAGTGACAAATACGGTGAAGAAGTGGCTGCATTCGTACAGCTCAACCCGGAGGTGGAATGCACTGACGATGAAATCAGGGATTTCTGCAGGGAAAGAATCTCCTACTACAAGATCCCCAGGTACATATTTTTCGTGGACGAATATCCGGCCACAGCCAGCGGAAAGATCCAGAAGTACAAGCTCAGGGATATGGCTGCAAATCATATCAACAACTAGGAGAAAGTGGAAATGGCTGACAACGACATCATTCTGAAAGAAGAAAAAGACGGGGCGGTGATCCTTACCCTGAACCGGCCCGAATCCATGAACTCCATCAACTTCGACCTTCTGAACGCCATGCACGCGCACCTGGATGAACTCGAGTTCGACGGCACGGTTCGTTCCCTGATCATCACCGGCAAGGGAGAGAAAGCCTTCTGCGCCGGGGCCGATCTCAAGGAGCGGGCCACACTGAGCGAAAACGAGGTGAAAACATTCATCCGGACCATCAGGGATCTGTCCGCCAAAATAGACAATTTTCCCAAGCCTGTGATTGCCGCGGTGAACGGAGTGGCACTGGGCGGCGGCACCGAACTTGCCCTTGCAAGCGACATCCGCATTGTGTCGGACAACGCGAGCATGGGGCTGACGGAAACGCGGCTTGCCATCATCCCCGGAGGCGGGGGAACCCAGCGGCTTCCCAGAATTGTCGGTATTGCCAAGGCAAAGGAGATGATCTTCACCGGCAAACGCATCAATGCGGACGAAGCCCTTGCCGTCGGCCTTGCCAACCACACCTGTCCGAAGGAGTCCCTCATGGCTGAATGCCTTGAAATGGCCTCCATGATAGCAGAAACAGGTCCCATTGCTGTTGAACAGGCAAAGTACGCCATCAACAAAGGAATGGAAACCGACATCAACACCGGACTTGCCATCGAGTCCAACGCTTACCGTATCACCATCCCCACACAAGACCGGGTGGAGGGCCTGACCGCGTTCAGGGAGAAGAGAAAGCCTGTTTACAAAGGAAAATGAGGAAGAGCTGATGACTGAAAACCAAGAACACTGGACAAACGAAGAAGCCCGGCTGGAAGCGCGCCGGTACGAAGCCCGTTGGCCGGGCGGCCAGGAGGCGGTGGACAAGCTGGCCAAAAGAGGAAAGAAGCATGTCAGGGCGCTTGTGGACGACCTGATCGACCCCGGTACACAATTTTACGAACTCTCGCTCCTTGCCGGGTTCGGCATGGATTATCCCGGTGTAAAGGATGTGCCGTGTGCGGGTATTCTCACCGGAATCGGCAGAATCCACGGCAACTGGACCATGATCATGGCAAACGATTCCAGGGTAAAGGCAGGGACCTACTTTCCCATTACGCTGAAAAAACACATGCGCGCCCAGGCCATTGCCGAGCGGTGCGGGCTCAACTGCGTGTACATCGCTGACTCGGGCGGAGTATTTCTGCCCATGCAGTCAGAGGTCTTTCCTGATGACCAGCATTTCGGCTCGATCTTCTACAACATGGCCCGGATGTCCGCACAGGGCTTAAAGCAGATCACCATGAGCACAGGCGGGAACACCGCGGGCGGGGCGTACATAGTGTTCATGGCGTGCGAGTCCATCATGATCGACAAATCATCGTTCTCTTTCCTTGGAGGGCCGCCCCTGGTCAAGATGGCTACAGGAGAGGATATCTCTGCAGAAGACCTCGGCGGGGCAGCGGTCCACACACGGACCTCCGGCGGGGCGGACCACCTGTGCTCTGACCAGGACGAGGCCGTGGACACGGTTAGAAACCTTCTGAGCCTGGAAAAACCACAGACGGTCCACATCCACCAGTACGAAGAGCAGGAGCCTGAAGTCCCTGAAGAGAGCATCTACGAACACATGCCTGTTTCCACGCTCCAGGGGATTGATGCAAGGGAAATCATAAAGTGTATTGCAGACGGGAGCATGTTTCAGGAGTATAAAAAGGATTTCGCACCAGGAAGAGGCTCCAACATACTCACCGGCAAAATAAGGATCAAGGGCACGCCCGTGGGCGTCGTCGCCTCCAACCAGGTGGGTATCATCTTCCACGAATCCGCCAAGAAAGTTGCCGAATGGATAGTAAGATGCTCCACTGAAAAAATCCCGCTTTTGTTCCTCCAGAGTTCACCCGGCTACATGGTGGGATCGGAGAGCGAGCACGCAGGAATCGGAAAGTACGGGGCGGACATGGTCAGGGCGGTCTCCTGCGCCCAGGTGCCGAGGGTTCAGCTTGTGATCGGCCCGGACAACGGGGCGGCCAACTACGGAATGTGCGGCCGGGGCTACCGCCCCCACTTTCTCTTTTCCACCATGCGGGCCAGAACCGCGGTGATGAGCGGAAAAAGCGCGGGAGGTGTTCTTTTGTCCATAGAGGAGAAAAAGCGTGAAGCCCAGGGCAACCCCATGACGGACGAAGAAAAGGAAGAATTCAGGCAGAGGCTGGTGAAAAGCTACGATGACGAGGCTCACCCGTTCTTCTGTTCAGCCCGGCTTCTCAACGACCGGGTGCTCAAGTTTTCAGAAATACGGGACTGGCTTTCAATGGCATTTGAAGTCAGCCTGCTGAAACCCATTGGAGAGCCGAATTTCGGAAATTTCCGATTTTGACTAAAAAAAGAGTTTAAACAGGGAGGCGAACATGACAGAATATGATATGTGGAAAATTTTTCCCAGGATGCCGAAAAAGGTCACAATAGGCGATATAACCGTGAGGGACGGGTTCCAGCACGAAGAAAAATTCATCTCCACGGAAGCCAAAAAGACGTATATAGAGGAGCTGGTCTATGCGGGATGCCGGAATATCGAAATCACGAATCTCGGCAACTCTTATCTCATGCCCCAGTTCAGTGACCAGGAGGAGCTGTTCAGGTACGTGAGAGGGGATCTTTTTAAAAAGAAATGCAGCAAGCGGGGCATCGATGTGAACGACATCTGCTTTACCGCCATCACCATCAGGGAGCCGTCCGTGGACAAGGCGATCGCAATGAAAAAGGAAGGCATCGGGCCGGACCGGGTTTTGATGATGGTATCCACGGAAGAGCAGCACCATTTCGCAAACTCCGGCACCACCTTGCCCGACTACTGGAAGGAGGCGGAACGGTGTACAAAAAAATGCAACGACGCAGGCATCAAGATGTGCGGCACGGTGAGCACCATCTGGGGGAGCCCCATCGGCGGGGCCACAGAGTTGAAGGATGCGGTTAAATTCACCAAAAGATGGCTGGACATCGGGGCCAATGACGTGGAACACGCAGACCATGACGGAAGCGCATCCGCCCCGGAAGTTTACCGGTATTTTTCCATGGTCCTGGATGAGCTGCCCGACACCGACCTTCACATCGCCCACTTCCACGAGACCAAGCGGATGGCGTCGGCTTCTGTTCTGGCGGCGCTCCAGGCGGGAATCACGAACTTTGAAGCCACGCTCGGCGGCCTTGGCGGACAGCCTGCCAACTTCATCGACGACCGGCCCACCAAGGGGACCGGGGATTACTACTACGATGACCCGAGGTATGTCGGGCTTGTCTGCCTGGAAGACACCCTTGTCCAGATCGACGAGATGGGCATCGAGCACGGCTGGGACGTGGACCGCGTCCTGTGGCTCGGCAGGCAGATGGAAAAAACCATCGGCAGGCGCCTTAGAAGTGAAGCCGTTATCAACGGAAGGACCCTCACCGAAGGACACCCGGAATATGCCAGGCCCGGACTTGCACAGCGCAAGGAAAGCCTGGGGGAAAAACCGGATCAGCTTCTTCCGGAAGGATGGGAATAAAAAGGAGACATTATGGAGAAAAAAGACCAGGTACCGCACATCAATGTGGATTATTTCGAGGATCTGACCGGCGAGATCAGCCGGGAGGATGTAGGGGATGTCGAAGGAGTGGGAAAACGCATCCGGCTGCTTCGGGAAAAAAAGGGAATCAGCCTTGACGAGCTGTCCAAAATGACCGGGTTTGAAACCGACCGCCTGAAGGCCATCGAGGAGGGAGAGATCCAGCCGCAGCTCGGAACGGTTATGAAACTTTCCAAGGCGCTTGACAGTGCACTCGGACGTCTTGTCTCAGGCATGGGGACCAAACTGTACTCCATTACCCGGAAGGACGAGCGCAAAAAAGTCTCGAGATCCACATCCGGCCAGGGCAAACAGAGCCTTTACTCCTACATGAGCCTTGCCCCGGAAGTCCAGGGCAGGCACATGGAGGCGCTGATCGTGCAGCTCAAAGAGACCGGGGACAAAGAGCTTTCCAAACATGACGGAGAGGAATTCGTTTTTGTTCTGGAAGGAACAGCAGAGTTGATCATCGGAGAGGAGACCTATGATCTCGAACCCGGAGACAGTGCATACTACCTGTCCACCACGGAACACAAAATCTCGGCCAAGCAGGACAAAGCCACCATACTGGCGGTCCTGTACGAATAAAAAAGGAGGATCAAATGGCGGAATGCTTATGGCGGCCTTCCGAAGACCGGATCAAAAACTCGAACATGTACGCATTCATGCAGAGGGTAAACGAGAAGTCCGGCAAAGAATTTTCCACGTATGACGAACTGTACCATTGGTCTGTTGAGAATCTCGAGGACTTCTGGGCCATGATGTGGGATTTTGCCGGTATACAGGCTTCCGAACCGTACAAAACCGTGATTGAAAACCCGGACAGAATGCCGGGAGCTGAATTTTTCCCTGAAGCCCGCCTGAACTTTGCCGAAAACCTGCTGAAGTACAGGGACGACAAAAAGGCGATCGTGTTCCGGGGCGAGGACAAGGTCCGGCGGGAACTCACATACCGTGAGCTTTACCTGGAAACCGCCGGAGTGGCGGCCTCTCTGAAAAAGCTCGGCATCAAACCGGGAGACCGGGTGGTGGGATTCATGCCCAACATGCCCGAGACCATAATCGCCATGCTGGCAGCCACAAGTCTCGGCGCCACATGGTCTTCCTGCTCGCCGGATTTCGGAATCAAGGGTGTGCTGGACCGGTTCGGCCAGACCGAACCGAGGGTGATCTTCACTGCTGACGGGTACTATTTCAAGGGAAAACCCATGGACAGCCTGGAGAGGATTTCCGGTATCATAAGCCAAATCCCGTCCATCGAAAAGGTGGTGGTGGTACCGTATATCAGTGAGACACCGGACATATCCGGCCTGGACAAGGCGGTCCATTACAGCGAGTTCAAGGATGATTCGGCATCCGGGATCGAGTTTGAGCAGCTGCCGTTCAACCATCCGCTGTACGTCATGTACTCTTCCGGCACCACCGGGCTTCCCAAGTGCATGGTACAGGGCGCCGGCGGCGTGCTGATCAACCAGCTCAAGGAGCTGATCCTGCATACGGACCTGAAAAGAGAGGATACCATCTTCTACTTCACCACCTGCGGCTGGATGATGTGGAACTGGCTCACCGCGTCACTCGGCGTGGGCGCCACCGTGGTGCTCTTTGACGGCAACCCGTTCCACCCGGGGCCGGAGGCGCTCTGGCAAATGGCAGAAGAGGAGAAAATCACGGTATTCGGCACCAGTGCCGGGTATATCGAGGCATTGAAGAACGCCGGGGTCTCCCCGAGAAAAGAGTTTGACCTTTCACCTCTCAAGGCGGTTCTTTCAACCGGATCTCCATTGTCCGACGAAAACTTCAGGTTCGTGTACTCGGATATCAAGGAGGACCTTCAGCTCGCGTCCATCTCGGGCGGGTCCGATCTCAACGGCTGCTTCGCACTGGGCAATCCCATGGGGCCGGTGTATTCCGGGGAGCTTCAGTGCAGAGGGTTGGGCATGAAGGTATTTGCGTATGACGAAAACGAAAAACCCGTGGTCGGCAGGACCGGTGAGCTGGTATGTACGGCTCCGTTCCCGTCCATGCCGATCTGCTTCTGGAACGACCCGGACGGGTCCAAGTACAGGTCCGCCTATTTTGAAGACTATCCGGGTATCTGGACACACGGCGATTTTATCATGGTCACCGAACGGGGCGGCGTGATCATGTTCGGCCGGTCCGACGCCACCCTGAATCCGGGCGGCGTCCGGATCGGCACCGCAGAGATCTACCGGCGGCTCGAACCCATGGAGGAGATCGAGGACAGCGTGGTCGTGGGCCAGAGTTTCAACAACGATGTCAGGGTGGTTCTGTTCGTGAAAATGGCAAAAGGGTATGAACTCACGGACGAACTTGCAGACCGGATAAGAAAGGACATCCGCACCCATGCCTCTCCAAGGCACATGCCGGCAAAAATCATCGAAACACCTGACATACCGTACACGCTGAACATGAAAAAGGTGGAACTGGCCGTGAAAAAAGTGGTCGAGGGAAAAGAAGTCAAAAACAAGGATGCCTTGAAAAACCCTGAAGCCCTTGATTTTTTCAAAAACATCCCCGAACTTGCGGAGTAAGGTTATGGAAACGGAAGCACCCGTATTAAAGGACACAAAGGACCGTATAGGCATCATCACGCTCAACCGGCCCGAACAGAAGAACACGTTTACGGTTGAGTTCGCCGAGCTTCTGAACCGGTATCTTGTGGA
>JAWLES010000112.1:0-7971 GCA_041685935.1 Desulfobacteraceae bacterium
GAATTTCCGTCCACGGTAACAGCGCTTCCATTGGTGTGGTCCCACATCAGAACCCGTATCGGAATCTTCTGTTTGAAACGCATCCATACCGGTATGGGGAACAGCATGTGGGTCAAATCAAATTTGCCTGCAAGGAAAGATTCTGCGAGCACTTGCCAGGATCTTACCATTACCGGCCTTTCAACACCAACCCCCTCTTCCGCGAAATACCCGAGAGCATGGGCAATCAGAAGCGGGGCAGCATCGGTTATGGGAAGGTATCCCACGGACAGCGAGTCCGATGACGCCGACAGGACCGGACCCGGCAAAAACATGCTTCCCGCACCTGCGGCTGCGGACTTTAAAAAAAATCGTCTGCTCATCTCCATGGCACCGGAAACCATCAGATCATCCCCCTTCTGGCCATATAGGATTTTTTAAACCTTGCCAGTATATCAGCCCGAATCTCCTTGAAACGGGTACTGTTTTTATTTCTCGGGTATTCATCGTCAATATCCATAACTTCTTTTACAGTGGCGGGCTCCCCGCCGAGAAGAACGATCCGGTTTCCCAGAAAAATGGCTTCATCTATGTCATGGGTGACGAATACTGCGGTGAACCTTTCACTCTGCCAAAGGTTGATCAGTTCTTCCTGGATGTGGGTCTGGGTGAAAGTATCCAGGGCGGCAAACGGTTCATCAAGCAAAAGCGCCTTTGGATGGCCCACCAGGGCCATGGCCAGACAAGTCCTGTGCGCCATACCCATTGACAGTTCTTCGGGCCTGGAACCGGCAAACCGCAAAAGTCCCATGATTTCAAGAAACTGGTTCACCCGGTATTCAAGCTCCTCCACGTCGCCCCGCAATCTGCACCCGTAGGCGACATTCTGCTTCACCGTCAGCCAAGGGATCAGTGCCGGCCTCTGAAAAAGCATCAGTCTGGACGGGTGCACCCTCTTTACAATCTCCCCGTCCGCCCGTACAACTCCTTTGGATGGTTTTTCAAAGCCTGCGATCAGATTCAGAAGGGTGGTTTTTCCGCATCCCGACTCCCCCAGGACAATAACGAAATCCCCTTTTCCGATGGAAAAGGTGATGTCGCTGAGAACCGGGTGGAGAGTTCTGTCAGACTTTCTGTATTCCTTGGTCAATCCTTCAATATCGATTCTCAATGGTCAGCATCCCGGATTTCAATGTTGCGCGCACCAGCCCGTTTGAACAAAGTCCTCCATCTCTCCCCTGTATAACGTCATTTCCATCCGGTTCGCCATGTAATCCATGATTCCCCGTATGGCTTCAGTATCAGGAGGGAACATGGAGGGGCTGAATATTCTGTTTCTCTCCCGTGTGACAGGGCTGCCGGAATCAAGTTTTCTGCCGAAAAAAGCATTGGTATAACCTGCGAATTCATTTTCCGAACTTCTGCTGATAACATCACCGGCTTTTTCAAGTGCTGCTGTAAAAGCCCGGACCGCCCGGCTTTCCTTCTCCAGGACGGATCGATCCAGAACCAGCACCGACGAAGGATGACAGGCCCACAAAGCACCTGTGTGGCAGACAAAGTCTCCAACACCTCTTTCCACGGCAAGGCTTGCCCACGGCTCGGGCATAAGAAATCCTCCGACATCACCTTCACTGTCATGTTCAGCAACTTCCTGCATCAGACCGGGACTGATCTCCACCAGGCGGACATCAAAACTTTCCCGCCCTTGCCTTCCGACAGTAAATCCCGCAGTGATCAAAAAACGGTGAAGCAACATACACTCAACCGAGAGCAGACTTGAAACCAGTATGGTTTTGCCCCTGAAACCTTCCAGGCCGCTGACGCCGGCTGCCCTTTTCTGCAGAAGGCTTCCCCCTTCCCGGTTTAAAAACAGGACAACCCGGATATCCTCACCCCTGCTATACAGATCAAACGCAGCAGGGAGCGGAAGAAACGCCCCCTGGAGCTCCCGGTCCACCAGATCCTCCTCCATGCGGCGGAACGATCTCACCGGAACGGGTTCAATCCCGGCCTGCCCGTCCGGCGCTCCCTGCTCAGCAACCCCGAGGGCGAGATGGTCAGCTATTTTCATATACCCGATTCTGATAAGTTCCACCACTCTATCCCTTGTCACAGCATATTCCCGGCTTTGCCTGCAAGTTTCGAAGACAATTCAGTATTTTTAACACAGGGGCCGCTCATTGGCAATATGTATAAAATTTTCCCACTTGATTAAAAAGAAAATCTCATATAGGGTTGAATAAATTTTCGAACATGACCTTTACGATATTTTATGGCAACCGACACAAAAGAACCCCGGGTCCGGGACTATCTGTTGAAACCGGGCTATATCTATCTCCCGGAAGAATCAACCGCCATATCAGCGGTTCTGGGCTCCTCCGTTTCAGTCACCCTTTTTGACACCAAGCTCAAAACAGGCGGCATGAACCATTTCCTATACCCTGAAATCCACCAAAAAGGCAGTACAACATCCCTTTACGGCAATGTGGCGGTTATCACCCTGATTGACATGATTCTTGCCTGGGGTTCCAGTAAAAAACACCTCCAGGCACAGATCTTCGGGGGCGCTTTTAACACGGAATACTCAGACAGGGACATAGGTGCGGACAACATAGAAACTGCGAAAAGGGTGCTGAAGCGGAAAGGGATCACCGTTGTTTCAGAGGATGTGGGAGGTATGATGGGAAGAAAGGTGGTATTTAACAGTCATGATTCGGAAATCGCTCTTCTGAAAGTGAGCCGGCTGAGGCAATCCGACTGGTATCCGTACGAAGGAGACCGGTAAAGTCTTCACAGCTTGCCGCTCCTCAATATCGCCACAATCAGCCACAGCCCCATCACCGCGGCGGTGATAAAACCGACGATACCTATCAGGGAAACACCGAATACAACAGGCGGAGTGTTGGACACCACAAGCTGGCTGGACCCGAGTATGATTGCCGCAATAATTATTGCAAAGGCGATCCTGTTGCTGGTTTGATCCTGTGTGGCAAGCATCTTTTCAAGACCGGTGATTTTAATGTTCAAATCCATCCTGCCCTGCTTTGCCAGGCGGACAATATCCATAATATCAGAGGGAAGGACTTTTAAAAGCCGGAATGAATCCTTGGCTATCTCGCTTGCCTCTTCAGCCATACGGGAAGGTGAGTACCGCTTGATCTTCACCTCTCTGACATAAGGCGCTGCATGGGAAATCATGTCAAACTTGGGATCTAGATTCCTGGCGATCCCTTCAACCGCCACGAATGCCTTGATCATAAGGAACAGATCAGCAGGGATTCTCACGCCGTTTTTTGAACATATCTCAAGAAAGGCGTTCACCATTTTACCCACCTGTATATCCTTCAGGGACTTGGAAAGGTGCTTGGTGATGAACCCTGCAATTTCCCTTTCAAAATCGTCCATATCCGGCTTTTCATCGTAGTCGGTCACCTCGAGCAGAAGCCTTGCCGCAAGCCGCGTATTCCCGGAGGCCACCCCGTGCAGAAGATCTACAAACACCTCCCGCATCTGCTTGTTGACATATCCGGTCATTCCGTAATCCACCGGGCAGATGACATTTCCGGGCAGCACAAAGATGTTGCCGGGGTGCGGATCGGCATGAAAAAACCCGTATTCAAACACCTGCTTCATGGTGAAATCCGCTCCCCGTTTGGTAATAATCTTGCGGTTCATTCCGGCCCGGTCAATTGCTTCGATATCCGACACCTTGATTCCGCCTACATACTCCATGGTCAGAATCTTTTCAGAGGACTCATCGGTAAAAACCCTCGGGATATGAACGGTCCGGTCCTTTTCAAACTGGCGGCCCATCCGTTCGGTACTGGACAGTTCGATGGTGAAATCCAGCTCTTTTTCAATGGTTTTGGCGAACTCTTCCACGATTTTCACCGGTCTGTGATGGGCGAGCTCCTCTACGTGGGCTTCCATGAGGGTGGCAAGATGATGCATGATCTCCAGGTCCACCTGGACGGTTTTTTTAATTCCCGGCCGCTGGACCTTGACCGCCACATCCTGCCCACCCTTGAGCGTGGCTTTGTGGACCTGTGCGATGGAAGCTGCGGCAAGCGGTTCTTCCTCAATGGTTTCAAATACATCTTCCGGGTTTTTTCCAAGCTCCGCCACCACGGTTTTTACCACTTCATCATACTCAAAGGGCGGAACATGATCCTGAAGCTTGGAAAGCTCCTCAAGAAGGTAAACCGGAACCAGGTCCGGCCGGGAGGATAGAATCTGGCCCAGCTTTATAAAAGTGGGCCCGAGCTCTTCAAAGCACATACGGATTCTTTCACTGCCGGAATGCCTTTCGATCTTTTCTTTTCTCTCCCGGTTAATAAACTTCAGCCCCACCTCAATGTACTGGTCAATCTTAAGGGCATCCACGATATTGCCGAACCCGTACTTGAATATGATACTCAGTATCTGCTGATACCGGACAACGTTGCGGTATGTTCTGCCGAAGCTTCCTATTTTTTTGATACTCAGCATAAAATTCCGGGAATTACGCTTTTTTGTCCCCGCTCATCAGCTCGACCAGCTTATCGATTCTTTTGTTCAAATCGTCAATGTCTGACCGGCTGGCAAGGTCGAATTTCTTAAAAACCTTTTCCACCTGCTTTTCGATTCTTTCATCAAGCTTGGATCTGGCGTCATCATACTTTTCATTGAGCTCGTCGAAAAGTTTCCGTGCTTCCTCCTGGTTCAGTTTGGACTGATCTGCAAGCTCCCTTGCAATACTGTCGATTTCGGATTTCGATCTCAGCGCAAGTCCTACACCGGACAAAAGACTTTTTCTGATATAGTTCAGCATTTTACCTCCTGTTGGATTATAATTTGGTCTGTCCTCAAACACCTGCGGCCGGGCGGAATGCTACCTGGAGCCGAACGACGTTTCCGGCAGGTCCTCCACGGATGTATCCCCGTTGAGGACTGCATCCATCTTGCCCATAGTACCCGGCAATATTTTGTTGATAAAAAAATCGGCTGTTTTCCACTGCCCGGCATAAAAAGCCGCATCCTTGTTTTTCGCCGCCTTCTCCATGACCTCGGGCATTTCAAGGGTTCCGGTTTTTTTCAAAAGCTTGGGCAATGCAACAGACGCACGCCACAGAAGCATCCAGGCCACGCTCACATCCCCCGTGATCTCGAGAAAAGGATGGGCAAAGGAAAAAGCGTTCAGCACGCCGCCGGACTGAATTCTCTTTTTCAGATCATCCGCAGTGGACTCCAGCCTGGTCACTGCCTGTTCCACCTTTTCAGCCGCTCCTGAAAGTTCATTCTGCAAACCGGCCTGTTTTACGGTGCTGCGCATGGCATCCAGGTACCAGGCAAAGGCCTGTCCGTCATGCATGGAAAGCTTTCTTCCAAGAAGGTCGGCCGCCTGTATGCCGTTGGTTCCCTCATAAATCATGAATATCCTGGAATCTCTCATAAGCTGTTCCACGGGATATTCACTGATATAGCCGTACCCTCCGTAGACCTGAACTGCATGGGAGCATACCTCCAGTGACCGGTCAGTGACATACCCCTTTACAACGGGAGTAAGAACCTCAACCATTGCGCCGAGCCTCTTTTTCTCTTCCGGGTCGTCTGACACGCCCGCCTCGTCTATACACCTGGCATTATAGTAAAGCAGGCTTCTCATGCCCTCCACCATGGACTTCATGGTCAAGAGCTGACGGCGGACATCAGGATGTTCAATTATGCGTACGCTTTCAGCATCCTTGTTTTTGCCTGCTGTTATATGGCGGCCCTGTATCCTGCTTCTTGCATAGTCCAGTGCATACATGTAGGCAGCCGATGCAACAGACTGGCCCTGCAGTCCCACAAAGGCGCGTGCTTCGTTCATCATCTGGAACATTTCAGACATGCCCTTGTTCTCTTTGCCGAGAAGGGTACCTATACAGTCGCCCTTTTCCCCCAGGGCAAGCGTGGCAGTGGCGTTTCCGTGGATGCCCATTTTTTCCTCTATACCGATGCATTCCACGTTGTTGAACTCGCCCGGGCTGCCGTCCTTGTTCACCCTGTACTTGGGGACGAGAAACAGGGAAATGCCTGCAGTACCAGCCGGCGCCCCCTCGATCCTGGCCAGAACCGGGTGCACGATATTTTCAACAAGGTCGTTCTCACCTCCGGAAATAAATATTTTAGTGCCCTTGATGAGATAGGTCCCGTCCTCTTTGGGGATGGCGGTGGTGGTCAGGGCGCCGACATCGGAACCGGCTTCGGGTTCGGTCAGAAGCATTGTCCCGCCCCATTTCCCGGAGAACATGTTCTCAAGATACATGTTTTTCTGCTCCTCGGTGCCGAAGGATTCCACCAGCCTGGCTGCACCATGGGTCATTCCGCTGTACAACATGAAGGAAGGGTTCGCTCCGACCATATACTCCATGGCTGCGACACCCACACCCATCGGCATTCCCTGTCCCCCGTATTCCGGATTGTCAGTCATGGCCAGCCACTCTCCCTCCCGGTAAAGCTCCCAGGCTCTGTGAAATGACCGGGGGACCTTTACCCGTCCGTTTTCAAAAACACATCCCTCCTGGTCACCGGCTTTCTGGGTGGGCAGGATCTCTTTTATGGCCAGGTTCCTTGCCTCGGACACAATAAGGTCGACTGTTTTTTTATTGAATTCGGCAAATTTGTCATGCTCGATCCTGCCGACCTGTTCGTGAAGCACAAAATCAACGTCTCTCCTGTCTGCAATAAGCTGCGCCATTCAAAAAACTCCTCTGTCTTTTCCATGTTGATTACAAATACACGCAAAGCCTCCCCGAATCTATGAAGTTAAAGTGATTAAAGGATAAAGTCAACATAAGATAACGGAATTTTATTGTGGACTCATCCCATTTTATGTGCTAATTCAAAAAAATGCGAATTCGATGTTGGGGCTCAAGAGGATCCATACCCGTATCCGGCCGGGAATACCTCAAATACGGAGGGGACACCACCTGTATCGAGGTTGAAACCAAAGCAGGCGATTCCATTGTCATCGATGCCGGGACCGGGATAAGAAAACTTGGAGAGACCTCTTATTTCAGATCAATAGAGGAATTTCATCTACTGTTCACCCACAGCCACCTGGACCATGTGATCGGATTCAACTTCTTTGCCCCCCTGTTTCTCAAGAACAGAAAAATTATCGTTCCTGACAGCGCCTTTGTTCACACTGATGTTCAGACAATGATCAAAACCATCATGAGGCCGCCGCTGTTTCCCATAACACTTGAAGAGATAAAGGCGGATATCCGTTTTACAAAGGGGATGCAAACCCGGAAACCCCTTACCATCGGGTCGGTGACAATAGAAACCATTCCGCTGAGCCATCCTGGCGGCGGCCTTGGATACAAACTCACCGAACAGGGTAAAACCTTCGTCTTTATCACGGACAATGAGCCCGGCTACCCCCATCCGGGGGGATTGCGATTCGAGGACTACGTGGCATTTTCCAGGGGTGCAGATATTCTGTTTCACGATGCCGAATTCACATGGGACGAATATCAGCCCAGACAGGGCTGGGGACATTCTCCCATACCTGAAGTGTTACAGCTGGCAATTGACGCCGGGGTCGACAGGCTCGGCTTTTTTCATATCAACCAGGGACGGGACGACGCGCAGATGGATCATCTTGTTGCTGATGCCGGAGCCCGTCTTCTTGCTCTCAATTCTCCAATCGAATGCTTTGCCGTTCCGAGCGGCATGGAAATTCATCTGTGATTCCGATTTGAATTTATCCGTTTTTGAAAAAGTCAAAACATGGAGCCGGACCACCGGAAGAATCATGTTTTCCTGGCAGATGCTGGCCATGTTCGCCTTCGGGTTCGCTTCAGGCTTTCCCTTTTATATTATAAAAGACGTACTCAAGGCATGGATGACCGATGCAAACGTGGATCTGACCACCATCGGCATTTTTTCCGCCGTAACCATGCCCTATACACTGAAATTTCTCTGGTCTCCGCTCATGGACCGGTACGTTCCCCCTTTCCTCGG
>JAWLES010000113.1:0-7876 GCA_041685935.1 Desulfobacteraceae bacterium
AACAATAGTCTGAAGCGCTATTGAAACGGAAAATTTCATCAGCGGACTGTCAAGACGGGAGGTGATCTCTTCGGATGTCTGATGAATCTGGTCCAGTATCTCTATATAGATGGACAGAAGAATCTCTTCCTTGTTCCTGAAAAAGTTGTAAAGACTGCCGGTTGAAATCTGCGCCTCTTTCAGGATATCCCGAACAGAAGTGCTCTCATATCCGTTTTCGATAAAGAGACTTCTGGAAATGTCGGTGATCTTTTTAATTTTTTCCGAACTGTTTTTGTTCCGCGCCATCAAAAGCCCTTAGTTGAGATGATTTCAGCCTTTTTGGAACATGTTCCAAAAAAGACCCGGAAAGGGTTCTGGTTGAATTGGAACACGTTCTAATAATATCCTGGACGCCATTAATCCAACTTAGAACATGTTCCAGTTCTTTGCAACCTTTAATATGAAGGCACTTTCTGAAATACCCCGGACAGCCGGCCTCCCTACCTCCTATCCGTGCAGAGGCGTGCCTGTTGCCTTGAGTGCAGCCTCAAGAAGAATTTCAGCCAGGGTGGGATGTGCATGTATTGTATGGGCAATATCATATGCGGTAAGCCCCTTGTTCACTGCAAGGGTTCCTTCGGCAATCAGATCGGTTGCGTGAGGGCCTGTAATGTGAACTCCGAGTATTTTTTTTGTATCCGCTTCAGTGACAAGCGAAGCCTCCCCTGTGATCTCTCCTATGGCCTGCGCCTTGCCGAGGCTTCTGAAGTTCACGCTGTGGCGTTCCGCCTTGATCCCCTTTTCTCTGGCCGAAGATTCGGTGAGCCCTACATTTCCGATTTCAGGCATGGTAAAAATAGCGCCCGGAACAGCGTCGTACTTCATTTCTTCATTGCCGCCCATTGCATTGTCCGCAGCAACGAGCCCTTCATGGGAAGCAACATGTGCCAGCATGATTTTTTCAGGCCCCAGGATGTCTCCTATTGCATACACGCTCTCAACCGAAGTCTCCATTTTTGAGTTTGCGTCGATCCATCCTTTTTCGTTTATTTCAAGCCCGATGTTTTCAAGGCCGATCTCCCCTGAAAGAGGGGTCCTGCCGATGCAGACAGCCATTTTTTCGGTTTCAATGGTGTCAGGGCCTTTTATTTTGTCCGGGGCCTTGCCTGACAACGGAGAAGGGCCGAGGTTCAGGATCAATCCATTATCCCCCTTATGTGTGCTTTGGACCACCTTGTCCAGGATTAACCTGATTTTCCGCTTTTTCATCTCACGCTGGAGGATTCTGGAGCAGGATTCGTCCACCGAGGGAAGCGGCAGCACCCTGGACATGGCCTCGACAACAGTTACCTTTGACCCCATTGATGAAAGGATAAAGGCGAACTCGCATCCGATCACTCCGCCGCCCACAATCGTGATGGATTCGGGTACGGATTCCATGGAGAGAAGGTCGTCACTGGACAGGATTTTTTCATGATCAAACGGAAACGCTTCCATGTTCAAAGGCTTGGTACCCACTGCAAGGATGAGTCTGTCAAACTCCACCTCTTTAACGCCGCCTTCGTTCAATCTCACTTCCACCCTCCCCTTGTCCTTTATATAACCCCTGCCCCTTTCAATGGCAACGCCCCGGTTCATAAGCAAGGATTCTATTCCCTTTCTCTGTGTGGCCAGCACCTCTTCCTTGTGTTTCATCAGTGCTGCCATGTCCAGGTTCATGCTGCCTTCAAAACTCAGACCGTAGTTTTTTGCATTTTGGAATTTCAAGAGAAGCTCACTTGAATGTTTCATGATTTTAGAGGGTATGCAGCCCCAGTTAAGACAGGTCCCTCCAAGATTCTCTTTTTCTATCAGGGTTACCTCGGCTCCGAGAAGCGCAGCCTTTAAGGCAGCCACATAGCCGCCTGGCCCCCCGCCTATAACCGTAATTCTTGTAGTCATAACACACCTTTTCTTTAGTTGAGTGTAAACCATCTTGTGTCGGCATTGTTCGTATCGTCCAATTAATTCAGATAAAATTTGATTTTTCATAAATTTTTTCCGAATTTATTTGACATTATCATTGTTTGATTGTAATTTTCAAGTATATTGAATCAATTTTTAGCTTTTCCATAATCAATAACAAAACACGGGGTGTAAATGAAAATTGATGAGATTAATATAGAGATCATCAGGGAACTGAAACACGGAAAGCAGTCATTCAAAAAAATTGCTGACAAGCTTTCCATTACGGAAAACACTGTGAGAACCCGGGTAAACAAGCTTACTGAAAACGGTGTCCTCGACATCTGCGGGCTTATAGACCCCTCTGCCCTGCCCGGCCACAGGGTCGTGATGATCGGCATTAAACTCAGTGAAATGAATATCGTGGAAAAAGGGGAGGAAATCAGCAGGCTTAGGGGAGTAATCTCCGCAAGTGTTGTAACCGGCAGATACGATATTATTGCGATTGTGCTTTTCAAGGAGGGTTTCGGCCTTCTGGAATTTTACACTGAGGAAATTTCCAACATAGACGGCATTAACTACGTGGAAACGTTTGTTATATATAAATCATATAATCTGAAGGTACCGTATATTCATTAGCTGCGGACCATAAAGCAATAAATCAAATAATTCGGGGGAAAGAAAAATGGCGCATGAACTGAGAACAACGCCCCTCAATGAGTGGCACAGGGCAGCCGGTGCAAACATGGCCGACTTCGGCGGCTACGACATGCCGCTGTGGTACGACACTGGTGTTAAAAACGAACACCTTGCAGTGCTCAAATCGGCAGGAATCTTTGATACCAGCCATATGGTCTGCATTACGGTAAAAGGAAAAGAGGCTTTTGATCTCCTGCAGCTTTGCTTTACAAGGGATATCTCCTCTCTTGCCGACGGCAGGTGCGTTTACGGTGCCTTTCTCAACGAAGAAGGCCAAAGCCTGGATGATGCAATCGTGTACCGGTTCGGAAAAGACGAGTACATGGTCTGCGTCAACTCCGGCATGGGACCTGCAATCTCATCCCATCTCGGGGTGCATAAAAAGAATATGGATGCGGATATAAAGGATTTGACCGATCAGGTCGCAAAAATGGATGTCCAGGGAAAAAATTCGGCAAAAATACTGTCAAAGCTGCTCCAAAACCCGGATGCAGTGTTTGCCAAAATGCCGTACTTTTCTTTTAAAGGCAGGATGGATGAAGATTCTGATACATTTCTGTCGGACGGAACTCCGATTCTTCTTTCCAGGTCAGGATACACCGGAGAGTTCGGATTTGAAATTTTTATCTCACCGAATGCAGTTGTCAAGCTGTGGAAGGATATTCTAAAAGCCGGAGAAGAGCATGATGTAACCGCCTGCGGCCTCGGCTCCAGAGATTCTCTCAGGGCAGGCGCGGTTCTGCCCCTCTCCCACCAGGACATAGGGGAATGGAAATTCATCAACCATCCCTGGGATTTTGCTCTCCCGTTTAATGAAAACCGGACCGGATTCACAAAGAACTTCATTGGCAGACAGGCTCTTGAAAAAGGATATGACAGGTATATTTATCCATTTGTCGGGGACAGCCTGAAAAAAGTTGCAGCAGGCGAAGATACAGAGGTTCTGGACAGTGATCAGAACAGTATAGGCAGCGTTCTGACCTGCGCCACCGACATGGGTATCGGGTGGCATGAAAACAGGATTTACAGCGTTGCTTCACCTGATGTTCCTGCAGACTTGAAGATCAAAGGCATCAGCTGCGGATTCGTCATGGTGGACAGGGAACTGGAATACGGAGAAAGGCTGTCCCTTCAGGAGAAAAAGAGAAAAATCGACGTAACCGTTGTCCGTGACATCAGACCTGACCGGACAGCCAGGAAAGCAATAAAGAATTTTATTTAACCTTAATTAAAAGGGAAAAGGGGGTATTTATGAAAGAGATACAGGATCTGAACCTGCCTGAGGAATTAAAGTATTCAAAGGACCATGAATGGGCAAAACAGGTGAACGGCAACATAATAATGGGAATAGACGACTACGCCCAGGACCAGCTCGGTGAGATAGTTTTTGTTGAAATGCCGGAAGTCGGGGACACTCTTTCCCAGGGAGATGAATTCGGCAGCCTTGAATCCGTAAAAGCTGTGTCCGAGATCTACGCACCTGTTTCCGGAGAGGTGGTAAAAATCAACGAGGACCTTGAAGAGTCTCCTGAACTGGTCAACGAATCCTGTTACGACAAGGGATGGATCATTGAAATAAAACCTGATGATCTTTCCGAACTGGACAACCTCATGGACAAAAAGGCATACTATGAAATGCTGAAAGGATGATTCCCATGCGATATCTTCCACATACCAAAGAGGACATCGACAGTATGCTTGAAAAAATAGGGAAACCGTCCATTGATTCCCTTTTTGACAGCATACCGGATCAATTGAAAACAAATGAGCCCCTGGACCTTCCCGACGCTCTGACCGAGTGGGAGCTTGACGAACACATGCTGGGAGTGGAGCAGTCGATAATTGCATCAGGCCAGTGCACCTATTTTATCGGAGCCGGCAGTTACGATCATTATATCCCCCATGCTGTAAAATATCTGATTTCAAGATCAGAATTTATGACCGCATATACGCCTTACCAGCCTGAAGTCAGCCAGGGAACGCTCCAGGGCATATATGAATTTCAGACCATGATTGCAGAACTCACCGGCATGGATGTTGCCACCGCCTCCCACTATGATTGCGGCACAGCCCTTGCCGAGGCACTGCTCATTGCAGTAAGAAAGAAAAAAAAGAAAAAAGTGGCTGTCTCCTCACTGATTCATCCGGCACATAAACAGATAATCAATACGTATCTTGCCCCGGGCGGATATGAATTGCTTGAAATTCCCTACAACGAAAAAGGCCTGACCGATTTTTCAAAGGTTCCGGATGATGATATTGCTGCAATCGCGGTCCAGTCTCCCAATTTTTTCGGGAATATTGAACCCATGGAGCTGGCCAAAAAAGCGTGCGACGATAAAAAGGTATTTTTCGTTGCATCATTTACAGAGGCAATGTCCCTGGGACTTCTCAAGTCTCCCGGAAGCTACGGTGCCGACCTGGTAGCAGGGGAAGGCCAGAGCCTTGGACTTGCCAAATCTTTCGGCGGGCCGGGCCTCGGGCTGCTTGCAGGCACAAACAAGCAGATGAGAAACCTGCCTGGAAGGCTTGTGGGAAAAACCACGGATACCAACGGAGACAGAGGGTACGTTCTGACACTCGCAACCCGGGAGCAGCACATAAGAAGGGAAAAGGCTTCTTCCAACATCTGCTCCAATAACGGCCTTAATGCCCTGACCGCAGCCATGTACCTTGCCTCGGCAGGGAAAACCGGAATGCGGGAAATTGCCCAGCAGAATCACGACAAGGCGGTTTACCTGAAAGGGAAGCTTTCCGAGGCCGGATTCACCTTTCCGTTTGATGAAACTCCGTTCTTTAACGAGTTTATAGCCAAGGCCCCTGCGGGTTTTGCCGAAACCAGAAAGCGGCTTATCCGGGACAGGTGTATTTATGCGGGGCTGGATATAGGAACATATTTTCCCGATTTGAAAGACCATTACCTCTTTTGCGCCACTGAAAAAGTCAAAAAAGAGGATATGGACAACCTTGCATTGGAGGTGAAATCATTATGAATCATCCAGGAACATCCGGACTGATTTTCAGGGAACCCGAGCTCTGGGAAAAAAGCAGGGCCGGAAGATGTGCGGTCTCCATTCCCGAAAGCGACGTGGAAAGAGCTCCCCTGAACACAGAGTATACACGCGACAGCCTTGAGTTGCCAGAACTCTACGAAGTCGACATGGTAAGGCATTACACACGCCTTTCCCAGTGGAACTTCGGGATCGACTCTGGAATGTACCCCCTGGGGTCATGCACCATGAAATACAACCCTAAAACCAATGAGGCGCAGGCGTCCAGGGACGCCCTTGCATCGGTTCACCCCCTGGCCGGTGAGGAATACACCCAGGGCGCCCTTAAACTGATGTACGATCTTGAGCGGCATTTATCCGCGATCACCGGATATGATGCGGTTACTCTGCAGCCTGCGGCAGGGGCACACGGCGAATTGGCCGGGATGCTCATTATTCACGCCTATCATGAAAAGAACAACGACCAGAGATCAAAGGTTATTGTTCCCGATACCGCCCACGGGACCAATCCGGCAAGCGTAACTCTCTGCGGATACGAATCCGTGAACGTTGATTCCGGTAAAGGCGGAATACTTACTCCTGAAGCAGTGGAAGCTGTAATGGATGAGGATACTGCAGGCATAATGGTCACAAACCCCAACACTCTTGGTCTTTTTGAACGCAATATCAAGGAGATAGCGGATATCGTACATGCCAAAGGCGGGCTGGTATACGGTGACGGAGCCAACATGAACGCTATCATGGGGATTGTTAAACCTGCGGATATCGGCATTGACGTGTTACACCTGAACCTGCACAAAACCTTTTCCACTCCGCACGGCGGCGGCGGCCCAGGGTCCGGACCCGTCGGGGTCACCAGTGCCCTGGAGCCCTTTCTCCCGGTTCCTGTGGTGGAAAAAAACAATGATCTGTATACGCTGAACCTGGACAGGCCTGATTCCATCGGCCGTCTGCATACATTTTACGGTCATTTCGGTATTCTGGTGAGAGCCTATTCCTACATTCTCTCCATGGGAGCCGAGGGTCTCAAAAATGCCAGTGAATACGCTGTTTTGAATGCCAACTATCTCAAGGAGAGCCTCAAGAAGACAATGAACCTGCCGTTCGACCTGCCCTGCATGCACGAATGCGTATTCAACGACAAGAACCAGCAGCCTTTTCACGTGTCTACCATGGATATTGCCAAACGCCTTCTGGATTACGGATTTCACCCGCCCACGGTATACTTTCCCCTGGTGGTTGAAGGTTCGTTTATGCTTGAACCCACGGAAACCGAGTCCAAAGAAACCCTGGACCAGTTTGTTCAGGCGGTTGAGGCCATATGCAGAGAAGCTGAGGAAAATCCGGAGATTCTTCATTCCGCTCCCAATATCACCAAGGTCACAAGGCTGGATGAAGTCAGTGCTGCAAGGAAGCCATGCCTGAAAGGATAACCGATACAGGAAAAAGGCCTGTGATCTGCCTTGATATCAAAAGGACCGAGTATAGGAAGGTACTTGACCTGCAGTATGACCTGGTCCGGGCAAAACAGGAAGGAATAATCCATCATGACCGGCTGGTTGTAACCGACCACCAGCCGGTCTTCACCCTTGGCAAACGGGGCGGCGGAGAAAATCTGATCTGTTCGGATTCTTTTCTGCGGGAAAAGGGAATTGACGTCATTCAGACCACCAGGGGCGGGGATATTACCTATCACGGCCCCGGCCAGCTGGTTTTGTATCCGGTCTGTGATCTTGACAGAATGAAAATTGGAGTGGAAGAATTCGTATTCCTTCTGGAACAAATTATGCTGAATACCGCCTCCGAGCTCGGTGTTCAGGCTGAAAGAAGTTCAAAAAACCCGGGCATATGGGTTGAAAACGCCAAGCTTGGCAGTATCGGGATCTGCATCAGAAAGGGTGTTGCCTTTCACGGGATCGCACTCAATGTGAACAATGACTTAACCCCGTTCACCTGGATCAATCCATGCGGAATGAACGACATTTCCATGACCTCGATTGAAGAACAGCTGATAAAGAGCGGCAAAAACCTTTCTGAAAAGCTTTTTGATCATGCCAAAAAAATTATGATCCGCAACTTTGAAAATACATTCCGGACCAGTGCCCTGCACGATAGCGAAAACCTGATGCCCGGCATTGGCACGGACGGAAAAAAACGGGGAAAGCCTTCCTGGCTGAAAAGGCATCTGCCCAGGGGGAACGGGTTTGAAAAAGTGCGCAATCTGATCCGTGAAACCGATC
>JAWLES010000114.1:0-7827 GCA_041685935.1 Desulfobacteraceae bacterium
ACCCTCCGGTAACCAGAAGATCATGCTTCTTCGCCCATGACAGGAGAAGGTCGGTATGTGACCGGGTGTGGCCGGGGTAGTATGCTTCAATGCCCTTTATCCCTGCATCCAGGAATCGGGGCAGCAGTTTTTCAACGGTTTCCACCGGCGGGAGCACCTCTCTGTAGTGCCCTTTTCCGGGCCAGGAGCCGGCTGCGGGGTGGGCAAGGACCAAAAGCACTTGACGGTCGTTTAAAAGCAAAGCTGTTTTCTCAAGTTCGATACCCGAGGGCAGGTAGGCCGGGCTGCTGTTTCCGATTATCCGGTTGATCTCTTCCTTGTCCTTTATCCCGTGAATTTCGTTCAGTGCAAGGGCGAAGTGACGCCGTGTGGCGTTGGAACTGTACCTTTCAATATCCTCATACAAAAGATCCCGTGCCAGAACAGGGGTTTGTCCTGTGGGGCCGAACACCCTGTTGATTTCAGCCGCCCTTGCCCGGACCAGTTTTTCTCCCCTGCCGCTTTTGATGATGCTGTTGAGTTTTTTCATGAAACCGGGATCGCCTGCTTTCTCAGGCGTAAAATAGCACAACAGATGCAGAGTGCCTGTGAAGAAATCCTCTTTGAACCGGACGGATATCTCAACTCCCGGAACCACCTGTATGCCGAGTTTTTTGCCTGCGGCAAGTGCTGATTGTATTCCCTCTTGTGTATCATGGTCCGTGATGCCGACCACTGGTATGTTCGTCTTTTTTGCAGCTGACACAAGTTCCGTCGGAGTCAGGTCTCCGTCTGATGCTGTGGTGTGATTGTGAAGGTCTGCTGTGATATCCATGGGTTTCTCCTCTTTTTAACGGTTTAAAGCACAATTTTATAAAACACTGAACATGTCAAGTAAAAAACTGATGCAGCAGGATAAAATTCGGAAGTGTTCATAAACGCCTTGATTTTTATTAGAATGATGTTAGAAAGAACTTTTATGATGAAACCGGAATATGATGAATAATCTTTGGGAAAGTGACAAATGCTGAAGTATAATAGCGGAGCGGATATTGCCGAATCCATAGGCAAAGTGAATTCCAGTGAACAGGCGCTTGAAGTTTTCAAAACGGTTATGGATCAGGAGCACTTAGAACGGGTGACCAGGGTTACCACTCCGGGAGTGTGGATAAAAATCGCCAACGCGGTTTGTATCTGCAGACCGGAACGGGTGTATATAAATACGGGTGATGAACAGGACCGGGCCTATATCAGAAAGCTTGCAATTGAACAGGGCGAGGAAACCCCCCTTGCCATTGAGGGTCATACCGTCCATTTCGACCTTGAAGAGGAGCAAGGCAGGATCGTGGACAGAACCTTTTATGTGACCGACCCCTGCGAGAACATAAGCAGCCTTGCCAACCGCATGGACAGGGATAAGGCGATTGCCGAAACCGAATCGAACATGACCGGCATTATGGATAAAATGACCATGATTGTCGGATTCTACATGAGGGGACCTGAAGGGGCGCCGGTCTCGAATCCGGCAGTGGAGCTGACCAGCTCCGCATACGTGGCGCACAGTGCCGAACTTCTGTACAGGAATGCCTATTCAAGCTTTTCCGGCGAGGTGGAGCGGCTTGGATACTTTTTTACAAACATTCACAGCCAGGGCGGAAACAGGCCGGAGGATCTTGAGAATGCAAGGGTATTCATGGACCGGAATCACAGAACCACTTACAGTTTCAACTGTACGTATGCCGGGAATACGCTTCTTTTGAAAAAGGGAAATCACAGGTTCGCAGTGGATAGGGCGGTGTATGAAAAAAGGGGTGAGGAGCTTGCCGAGCACATGTTCATAACGGGCATCAAAGGACCGGACGGCAGGGTGACCTGGTGTGCCGGAGCTGCGCCCAGCGGTTGCGGGAAAACCACCACCGCAATGGCGGGCCATCTTTTCCTGGGGGATGACCTGGCCCAGATGTGGATAGACCGGCAGGGGAATATCCGCTCGGTTAATCCTGAATGCGGAATTTTCGGCATTCTGGAGAACGTCAACCAGGAAGGGGACCCGATCCTCATGGATGCATTGCGAAAATCCGGGTGTGAAGTGATCTGGTCGAATGTTCTTGTGGATCAGAACAACATTCCCCATTGGGCGGGATACGGAGAGACATCTCCAGGCAAGGGGAAGAACTTTCAGGGTGATTGGGAAGAGGGTATGAAAGACAAGAACGGCAAAGAGGTACCGCTTTCCCATCCCAATGCCAGATGCACCCTGGCTGCGGAATCTCTGGAAAATTACGCAGCAGGTTATGACGGAAAAGAGGGGGTGATCACCCGTATATTCACATACTCCGGACGGGACAGCGATACCATGCCTCCGGTATGGGTTGCGAAAAACCCCTCCCATGGAGTGGCCATCGGTGCCTGTATCGTGTCCGAATCAACTGCAACCGAAGTCGGAGTAAGCGGTGTCAAAAGAGCGCCCTGGGCGAATGCGCCGTTTATTCCGGGGCCGCTTGGAGATTACCTGGATGCCCAGTTCGCCTTTTTCGGCAGTGACCGGATTCCCGGAGAGAAAGAGCCGGTTATGGCCGGACTGAATTATTTTTTAACCCATGAAGCCAGGGGCGGGAAATCGGAAAAACTTCTGGGTGAAAAACGGGATGTAAAGGTCTGGCTTGCATGGCTTGAGAGGTACGCGCACAGAGAGGCCGGGTTTGTCAGGTCTCCCATCGGGAATCTACCGGTTCATGAAGACCTTTGGGTTCTGTTCAGGGACATCCTTGGCAAACCGTATCCCGAGGATTTGTACAAAAAGCAGTTTTCCCTTTATATCAATCATATCGTGGAGCGTATTGATCTTCAGATCGAGGCTTACTCAAGGGAACAGGGCGATTTTAAAAGGCTGTTTGACATTCTTGAAGTCCAGAAAGAAGAGCTTTTGACGGTAAAAGCAATCCACGGACCTGTTGTGGAGCCGGGTATGCTTATGAAGTGACGGCTGCCCGGCAGGGATGTTCCTGCCGGGTTCCGCCGCAGTTCCTTCAGCTTTCAACCGAGATAAGTTCAATTTCGAATATGAGGGTTGAGCCTGGCTCTATGATTTCCCCCGCACCCCGGTTTCCGTAGGCGAGATCGGCAGGAATGAAAATTTTCCATTTCCCACCGGTTTTCATCTTGGGGATAGTCTCAGTCCATCCCTGGATGACCTGGTCCAGGTTGAATTCGGCAGGTTCGTCTCTTTCGTAGGATGAATCAAATACCTCGCCGTCGATGGTCATGCCCTTGTAATGGCATTTAACCTTATCCGTTTTTGATGGTGATTTGCCGCTCCCTTCCTTGAGAACAACGTACTGGATACCGTTTTCCAGTGTTTTCACGCCTTTTTTGTCCTTGTTCTTTTCCATGAATTCAGTACCTGCGGCCTTGTTTTCTTCAAGCACCTTTTGGGTCTTTTCCATCTGTTTTTGCCGCATTTCCTGCTGGAACATGGCCATGGCCTCTTTCATGGCCTGCTCGTCCATGGAGGGGCTGCCTTCGACTGCGTCCTTTATACCTTTGAAAAAGGCATCCACATCAACTTTTCCGTAGTTGCTTTTAACTTTGGTGAAAAGGTCGTATCCGATGACATAGCTTATTTCTTCACTGGAAACTCCGTCTTCGCCCTTTTTTTCCATACTCTTTCCGGATTGTGCAAAAACGGGTGAGTTCAGCGCAAAAACCAACGCAGCCGCAGTCACAATCAGGTGTTTCAGTTCAAGTTTCATCATACATCTTCCTTTAAATCGTGTGCGTTAAAAGATACTTTGTGGTATCAGAATTTTCGATTCAAGGCAACCATAAATCATTCCAGCGGTGAATCGAATGCTGAAAACCCTCTGATGCTTTTTTGCCCGAAAGGGTTCCGGGATCGAATTTCAGTCCCTGTCCGCCCGCTTCAGGCGAATGTCTCCATAGTAGGACAGGCCGGATTCCCCTGTATTGTCCGAGTCCGTCATAACAGCTATTCCGGAAACCCGGGGCGGCTCCCGGCCGCCAAAGGCCTTTTTAAAATCCTTGTACAGGTTCCTCTCCTCTTTTATCCATCTGCCCGCCATGGTGTCGCCGGACCGGATTACTATCATCCTGACCCGGTCTGTATAAGGGTTTTCAACGATGGTACCTTCAGGTTCCTTGTTCGCCCAGATGTAGTTTATGGCTGCAACAGGGGGGTACTCTCCGTGTATCGCCTTGACTGCATTGAACTTGACTTTTTCGAAAAACGAGACTTCTTCAGGATCATAAGCAAAGGTGATGTATATCCTGGCGGGATAGTCATCTCCGGACTTTTCCCTGACATTTCCCTTTTCATAGGTACTGGTTATTTTCCATGACCAGGAAAACACCCGGTATTTTGAAATATCCAGGCTGATTTTTCTAACAAGGCCGGACGCGGAATTGTCGCTTTCGGCCTTTATAACTTGTACGCCGTTATCTTTGACAAGGCTGTACCTGGTATGGTTTTCGATTTTTTCAAAGGTCAGCGGCTTCCACACCTTAAAAAGTTCTTTTGAGGATGAAAACGAGGAGAATTCATCGAGATTCGCCCAGTTTCCCGCAGTTGCCGTCCGGCAAAAGCCCGGGCCTGCAAAATAAAGAAGGCAGAGGAAAATGGTGCAGCCCTTTTTTATGCATATACCTTTACCCTGTCTGTCCATGAGCCGCCTCAATCAGTTTCTGTGCCGGGTCATCCTCTATTTTAAGCAGTGGGTGAACATAATTATAATAGTTACACAGGAAAGGTGATTTGGCAACTTTTTTTCGCCTGGCTGTTTTTCAACCGCAAAGGTTTCAAAAAGGTTACAAATGTGTCATTCTGGGCTCAAAACTCTTTGGAGATCAATTCATGGCGTATGACATTCTGATTCACAACGGCACCATCCTCACCATGACCGGGGAGGCGGAGGTTATTGAAAAGGGATTTATTCTGGTCAAAGACGGGGTGATCCGGTATATCGGTCAAGGCGGCGCGGCCCCGGGTTCCGTGGATGCAGACAATGTTTTCGACGCCTGTTCGAAAATAGTGATGCCGGGTCTTGTGAATTGCCACACGCATCTTCCCATGTCCATGTTCAGGGGACTTGCAGACGACCTTCCTCTGGATGTCTGGCTTAACGAGCATATATTTCCTGCGGAAGCGGCACACGTGAACCCTGAATCCGTTGAGCGGTTCACCCGCCATTCCGTAAAAGAGATGCTCCTTTCCGGCACCACCTGCTGCTGTGACGGGTATTTTCTGGAAGAGAGCGTGGCCGGGGCTGTTATCGAGTCCGGGATCAGGGCCGTGCTTGGGCACGGGGTAATTGATTTTCCAGCACCCGGCGTCCCTGACCCTGAAAAAAATGTGGATGCAGCCGCCGGGTTTGCAAGGAAACTGGCGGGGCGTTCTTCAAGGGTCCAACCCTCCATATTCTGCCATTCCCCGTATACCTGTTCGGAAAAAACCCTTGTGAAAGCAAAAAAGGCTGCAGATGAACTGGGGATGCTTTTTCAGATTCACGCGGCTGAAACCGAAAATGAGAACACGCGGATCAGCCGGAGCTGTAAAACCCCGGGATCGGTTATGGATTACCTGGACCGAATCGGTGTGCTTGACGAAAAAACCCTTCTGGTCCATTCGGTATGGGTGGATGACAGGGATATCAGGATTATACGTGGCAGGGGATGCCCTGTGGTACACTGTGCCCAGAGCAACATGAAGCTCGCCTCGGGTATCGCACCCGTTCCTCAAATGCTGGATGCGGGGATTACCGTGGGCATGGGAACGGACGGGTGTGCCAGCAACAACAACCATGATCTGTTTGAGGAAATGGATACCGTTGCCAAGCTGCACAAATGCGCCACAGGGAACCCGTGTGCCACAAATGCCGAAACCGTTCTGAAAATGGCAACCATAGAGGGTGCCAGGGCCCTGGGTGTTGATGGGGTCACCGGTTCTCTGGAAAAAGGGAAAAGGGCGGATATTATCATGCTGGATCTGCAGCGACCCCATCTCGTGCCTTTATACAATCCCTTTTCCCTGCTTGTTTATGCCGCCAGGGGGTCGGATGTCACAGATGTGATAGTGGATGGAAGGGTAAAGGTCAGGGACTCGGTTTTAGTGCCGTGAACACATTTACCTCAAGACCCAGTTCCACCGGATAAACCGCTACATCTTCCAGGGTGAATCCGGCCTCCGTGAGCCACTTTTCTATTTCCTCTTTTTCAAAACCCATCCAGTGGGAGCCGAACCTGGATTTGATGTTTTCAAAGTTGTGCTTGGAAAGGTCAGCCAGAACAAAAAGTCCGCCCGGTTTCAGTATCCTCCGGGTTTCCCGGATCACGTTGGCCGGTACTGCAATGTGGTTGAGCACCATATTGATGAACGCCAGGTCCGCCTCCGAGTCCTTGAGAGGGATGTGCTCGATCTCCCCGAGCCTGAAATCCAGTTTTGCATTCAGATCTTTCAGCCTTGTCCTGGCCTGGTCCAGCATTTTGGTGGAGCTGTCAACACCGATCACCAGGTCGGATATCCTGCAGGCCAGTTCCATGAGCTCTCCTGTGCCGCATCCTAGGTCCACGGCCACGGACGCATGCCTGCCGGCGCCTTTTTCCATCAATTCACGGTTCAGGTCGAGATTCCCGAAAATATCCCGTTTCAATGCATCCCAGTTTTCCGCCATCCGGTTGAAAAACTTCCTGGTTTTCTGCTTTCTTTCTCCGACAATGGTGGCGGACCTGGCAAAGTCCATTCCGAGCTCTTCCGTGTCCGGGAGGGTGTTTTTGATGAATGTCATAAGGGTCTGTTTTGTTTCATCCTGCTCGGACTGGTAGTAGACAAAACTCCCGTCCCTGCGGCTCCGGACAAGGCCGCAGTCGGACAGGATCTTAAGGTGCCTTGAGACCCGGGACTGGCCCATCTGAAGAACCTGCACAATTTCATTGACGTTGAGTTCATGGTTGGCAAGGATGTTGAAAATCCGAAGCCGGGTTTCGTCAGACAAAGCTTTGAATATTTTTAAAACATTTTCCATATTATTTTATCAAGATATGTTGATATCCGGTTCTGCCTGATTTTATAACGTCAATCACGCTCTTTGTCAAGCACAATCGAAAAGCAGAAGTCATGTACGGTAATCAGCATTGATGTCAACATACTCCCGTGTAAGATCACAAAAGAGGAAAAAGTCTTCACACTCTCCAAGGTTCAGATCAAGTGTGATGTCGAATTCCGCCGTGCGCATGATTGCGGAAGCTTTGGTTTCCGAGGCTTTGCCCAGCCATTCCCCTTTTCGGACCAGAAGTACGTCCCCGATTTGAAGATCGATTTTTTCAGGGGCCACGCGTGCGCCTGATCGTCCGGCTGCAGCAAGTATTCTGCCCCAGTTGGGGTCCTCTCCGGTGAGTGCTGTTTTTACGAGGTTTGATGTGGCAACGGTTTCCGCGGCCCGGAATGCGTCATCCGGTGTCTCCGCCCCCTTAACCGTGATCCTGGCAAGTTTTTTTGCCCCCTCGCCGTCCCTGACGATTTTTTTGGACAGCTCAAAAAGCACATCATCAAAGACCGTCTGGAATAAAATAAGGTCGCCGTCCTGTTCAACAGCAGCATCAGACATGCCGTTGGCAAGGCACAGAACCGTATCGTTGGTGCTGGTGTCCCCGTCAACCGTAATCCTGTTGAAGGACCTGGAGCATGATTTTTTCAAGACCGTGTTAAGGTCGTCCGAAAAGACGTCAAGGTCTGTCATGACAAAGGCCAGCATGGTGGCCATATCCGGTTTGATCATGCCGGAGCCCTTGGCGATGCCGGTGATGGTAAAAGTTTTTCCCCTTATCTCTCCCTTG
>JAWLES010000115.1:0-7819 GCA_041685935.1 Desulfobacteraceae bacterium
GTACTCCCCTGTCCGGCTACAGCATGGTCTTTATGTGAGAATCTTCCTTTAAAGATTTCATCCATTTATCAAACTTCTCAGAGGCCTTTTCGTCATAGAGTTTTTCGACAATCTCTTCCCGCGCATCCTCCAGGCTCTTTCCGCCGGACTCTTTTACGGTTTCCACATAGAAAATCTGAAACCCCCTGTCGGTTTCTATAATATCCGTGTAATCCCCCGGGCTGCAGGATGTAATATGTTTTTTAATCTGATCGGAAAATGATTCTGCTGTGAACTCCCCAAGATAGCCCTTTTCGGACGCATTGGAAGCTTCGGAAAATTTTTCGGCAGCTTTTTTGAAGTCCCCTCCTTCTTCCAGAAAGGACCGGGCCCTGTTGATCTTTTCCCTGTTTTCCGACAGGATGTTTCTCAACTCATACGTGCTTACCCCTGCATACCTGTCCCTGTGCTCATTGTAATACTCTTCAACTTCGCTGTCCCTGACAACCACCTTTGAATTGACCGCCCTGCTGATCAGCTTGGGCCTCAACAGCTCCTTTCTGATTCTCTCACGGTAATCCTGATAGGTCATTCCATCCTGTTCAAGCCCCTTTTCAAGCTCTTCCCTGGTCATGCCGCGATTTTCCTTGAACCGCTCTATTGCCTGATCAACTTCATTTTCACTGACGTTTATATTGTGCTTTTCCGCTTCCTGATCCGCCAGTTTCCGCTCGATCATTCTGCCGAGCATGTCTTTTTTCAGGTTATACACAATCTTTTTCCGCTTTTCCTCCGGATAAGAGGCGGACCGGATTTTTTCCATGTACGGTTTAATCGCCTCGTTCAGCTCCCGGAGGGTAATGATGTCGTCATTGACCACTGCAACGATCCGGTCGACCACGTCCGCTGCTCCCGCACCCGCAAAGGTAATCATAACTATTACCGCTGCTGTCGGGAGAACCCTGAAAAGAATATTTCTTCCCATATCACACTATCCTTTTTCTTTGCCGGCTGATTTTAAAATCGATTTCAAATTTTCATTGTTCACTTCAACAGGGAATTTTTCAGAAAGTTCCCCGACCCATCCGTCATAGCGTTTTCTGGCTTTCTGATTCCTGATCCAGGTAACAAGCTCCTGTTCACTCATCCGCTCCCCGGCTTCCTCTTTGTCCCCTGTATCCGCTTTTAGCTGATTATAATAGGAAACCACCTCGCCTGAGCTGATCTCGATTTGGTCCACAAGCTCTTTTCGGATCAGTTTGTCAATCAGAAGCTGCCGTTTGAACCGCCTTTTCCAGAAAGTATAATCCACGGCATTCCGCAAAAGCATATTTTCAAAAGAATCCCCCGGATAATCCTGCATAAGATTCTCCTCCGCTTTGCGGTACTCATCTTCCGAGATACCGATTCCCTTTTCCCTTGCAGCTCTGACCAGGATCATTTCTTCTGTAAGATCCTTTACAAGCGCCATGACCATATTGTTGAATTCGCTGGGCATTTCCCTGATATTCATGGGGTATGCAGCCATTTTCAATTCAAGGTGATCTTCAAACTCGGAACGGGTGATGACAAGATCACCGGATGACAGAATTGCTGATTGTTCGGGCTTCCCGGTATCAGTATCCCCGCAGGCCCCCAAAAACGGCACAAGAGTTAAAATCAGTAAAAACAATACACTTTTTTTCGAACAGATACCTGACAACGGCACAATCCCCCTTGTTCCGCCCAATTTTCCTTAATAACGCCCTTTTTTATAAAAAATAGAATATTAACACCGCACTGTAATTGTTGCAAGATTTTAATCCTCATCCCTGAAAGAGAATCGGCATTATCAGAAAAGATGACAGGCTGTGAAATGGCCGGACGGTCCGTGGCGCAGGCTCAAAGGCGGTTCCGTGCTGCTGCAGATATCCTCGGCATACATGCACCTTGTATGAAACCTGCAGCCGGAAGGGGGATTTTCAGCAGAGGGAAGCTCCCCTGAGAGAATGATCCTCTTTTTCGTGCATTCAGGATCGGGGTTGGGGATTGCGGAAATCAGGGCCTCAGTATACGGATGGCGGGAATTGTTATACAGTGTTTCCGCATCAGCTGTTTCCACGATTTTTCCAAGGTACATAACTGCGATCCTGTCAGAGATATGCTTGACCACGGACAGGTCATGGGAAATAAAAATATAGGTGAGATCCATCTTTTCCTGGAGCTTGAGCAGAAGGTTGAGGATCTTGGACTGCACAGACACATCAAGGGCGGAGACCGGCTCATCACAAACAATCAGCTCTGGATTTAGGCTGACCGCCCTTGCGATGCCGATCCGCTGGCGCTGCCCTCCGCTGAATTCGTGGGGGTATTTGGTCATGTCCTCCTTTTCAAGCCCCACGGTTTCAAGGGTGTCGGCAATCTCTTCATCCATTCCCGGGTGCGCTTTTTTATGGATATGGTACTTTTCCGCAAGAATCTGGCCGACCATCTGTCTGGAGTTGAGGGATTCAAAAGGATCCTGGAAAATCATCTGAAGCCTGAGCCGAAATTTTTTCAGCGCTGTCCGGCCCATTGCGGATATATCCTCTCCTTTGTAAAGCACATTTCCGGCGGTTGCGTCGTACAGCCCGGACACACACCTGCCCAGCGTGGTCTTCCCGCACCCGGATTCACCCACAAGCCCGAGGGTCTCCCCTTTGTTAACGGCCAGGGAGACACCATCCACAGCATGAATCCATCCCTTGGGACGCAGGAACACTCCTCCGTAAACCGGGAAATATTTTTGCAGATCGGCAACCTCAAGTATCCGCATTTTGCCTCTCCGACCCCGGCACCAGGTAACATGCCGCAGTATGATTTTCAGCCACGAATCTCTGCATGGGAGCCTTGTTCACACATTGCTCCATTGTGTGCGGGCATCTGTTGGAGAAACGGCATCCATGGGGAAGATTTTTCAAGGACGGCACAGTCCCCCTGATGGTGGTCAGCTCGGATTTTCTTTTTCCGGCAAGGGAGGGGATGGAGGCCAGCAGACCCTTTGTATAGGGGTGGGAAGGGTTTTTGAAAAGCATATCCACCCGTGCCTCTTCAGCAACCCTTCCGGCATACATTACCATGGCACTGTCACAGTTCTCTGCGATTACGCCGAGATCATGGGTAATAAGAATCACGGACATGTGATACTCCTGCTGAAGCTCCCTGATCCTTTCCAGGATCTGGGCCTGAACAGTTACATCCAGTGCAGTGGTTGGTTCATCAGCAATCAGGATATCAGGTTCGGCAGCAAGAGCCATTGCGATCATCACCCGCTGCCGCATGCCCCCGGAAAGATGGTGCGGATACAGCCCCAACACCTTGTACGGATCTGCAATCCCGACCATGTCCAGCATCCCTGCCGCCTTTTTCCGCATCCGGTCCCTGGTCATGGAAGGCAGGTGCAGCGCGTATACTTCATTGATCTGGCTGCCGATTTTATGGACCGGATTAAGCGCGGTCATGGGCTCCTGGAAAATCATGGCTATTTTCCCGCCCCGTACACGCGCCATCTCTTCCGGTGTACAGGAAAGGAGATCATCCCCCTTAAAAAGGATGCGGCCGCTTTCAATTACTGCGGTCGGAACCGGAAGAAGGCGCATTATGCTGAGAGCGGCAACGCTCTTTCCACAGCCTGATTCTCCCACGACCCCCAGGGTTGAGCCGGACTCAAGCTCGAATCCCACACGGTCCACTGCCCGGACCGTGCCTGCATCAGTGGAAAAAGAGACCGCGAGATCCTCCACTTTTAAAACCGGGGCCCTTTTCAATCCAGTGCCTCGGGTTTATAATGCTCGTCCTTGATCATCACCGGGTCAAACACTCTGCCGCTGTCCTTTGCCTCGAGAACCTGCTCACGTGCTTCGGTATCGATCCAGAACAATCCCCCGGTCATGGTGTTGAAAGGGTCGAAAAGGGTTTCGGATTTTTTGGTCCCGTGGAAATCCGGAAGCCGGATCCATCTCCAGTACCCCTCTCTTACATACGGCACCATGAAGGTGGGGACAAAGGCCCCCTGTTCATGAATTTCAGCCTGAATCCGTTTTGCAAGACGAATCCGTTCTTCCTCCTTCAGGCTCTCCCGGTATCTGTCAATAAGACTGTCAAGCTCAGGGTTGTCAGTGTTGGTTATGTTGTTTGTCTGGGGCTTGTGGGCGTTGTCCGAATGCCAGTGCTGCCAGAAGGCGGGCCTGAATCCCGTACTCCACCCCATCCAGGCCACGTCGTGCTTTTTTTCCAGAAATTTTTTAAACGCCGCCGAACTGTCAAGCTTCTGCAGCCGCACCTCGACACCTGCCTTGCGGGCCTCTTCCTTTAGCACAACCAGTCTCGGTGTATGCTGATCAAACCCGTACGTCACCTGTACACTGAACCTTTGTCCGTTCTTTTGCCATATACCGTCATCCCCCCTTTGCCAGCCGGCACCGGTCATCAGCGAGGAAACCTTGTCAATGGAATATTCCCTGGGAGATATGGAATTGTTTGAGTACTCCCCGTAGCCTACATATCCGTGAGCCAGCCTGAAATAATCGCCCCTGAGGACCTTGTCAATGACCCTCTGGATGTTCATGGCATGGGCGAATGCATATCTGACCGATTTATCACTGAAAATTTCTTTGTCCTGGTTCAGCCACATCCCAGAGGCGGATCTTCTGGTGTTGTTGAAAAACCATATCTTTTTCACGTATCCCTTGCGGAACACTTCCGTGTGGGATTTTTCATGCCAGTATTCAGGAATCGTCAGGCTGAAAACATCAATCCGCCCCTTTTTGAAATACTCCCACAGCATGTTGTAATCCCGTACCACATTGTACTGGACATAGTCTGCATTGAACCGGTTTTTGAAATACCTCAGATCTTTTGCCCACCAGTCTTTCTTTCGTATGAACCTGACGAACTTTCCCTTTTTGAAATCATCGATCATATAGGCGCCTGTATTAGGGACGATTTTCCAGTTGTACTTGTGGACAAAATCCTCATCAAGCTTTTTGTAGTAATGCTCGGGGACCGGCGCCAGGTTCAGTTTCAAGTGGAGATCCGGCTGAGCCTTGGTGCTTTTCACAGCAAGGGTGTGTTTATCATACACGACAACTTCATCAATTTCCCTTGTGTAGTAGTCATTGTACCAGGGAGCGATGATGTGCCGGGACCTCATGAATTCGAGTGTATACTGAAAATCGGTTGCCGTGACCGGCTCTCCGTCAGACCATCTTGCATCCCTGTTCAGCCTGAAGTACATGGTTTTCCCGTCATCACCAAACGCCCAGTGCGTGGCAAGCTCCGGAATAATCCCGTCGGTATCCGGATGGGTGTTCACAAGGTTGAGCTGATTATCCAGTATGGCGTTCCTGAAACTTCCGTTGGAATCAGGGCCCACCGTCCGGAAAGTCATGGGAAAACTCAGGATCGCCTGGTGGAAGGTGCCGCCCTTTTCTGCCGAGGGGGATGAGAACACCGGAGCCTCGTTATCGGTTATCCACTCAATGTTGTCCGGAAGCTTTGCGTATGAGGTCTTTGCAGATGCTTCAGGAGCAGATTCTGCTGTTTCCGCCGCGCTGTTTTGTTCAGTTGCCGCATTGTCATTCGAGCACCCGGCCGCCAACAGTAAAGCCAAACCGAATATCGCTGTTCGCCACATGTTTTTCATTTGTTTCTCCCTGCCGGAAACGCCTTGTGAAACGGGTAAAAAGTATTGCCTTGACCACTTGAGCATATTAATATACCATCTGAAATTGTCAACAACTTAATTGCAGTGCAAATGGTATGAAAAAAACACGCATCCATTCGGAGAAGGCCGTATAATGGACATTGCCAGTTTCATCGGAATTTTTTCAGGTATCTCTTTAATCGTCAGCGCCATTTTCCTCGGCGGAGACATCCACAACTTCATCAACTGGCCCGGAATCATGATCGTGTTCGGAGGCACCATTGCCACCACGCTTCTTACGTTCCAGTTCAAGGATGTGCTTGCGGCATTCCGGGCTGCATATTTCGTTTTTTCCAAGGACAAGGAGGATCCCAACCAGGCGGTCTCCACCATGATCCGGCTGTGCGACATATCAAGAAGACAGGGATTGCTTGAACTCGGCAAGGTTGAAGTGAAATCAAAATTTTTGAAAAAGGCCTGCGGCCTTATTGCGGACGGTTCCAGCGAGAGTGTTATCCGGGCTGCGCTCTCCGTTGAAATCGAGTCCCTTAAAATGCGGCACTACATCGTCCAGGACGTGTTCAGGAAAATGGGAACATACTCTCCCGCCTTCGGAATGCTCGGAACTTTAATCGGCCTTGTCCAGATGTTAAGCCAGCTACAGGACCCCTCCAACATCGGATCTTCAATGGCCACCGCCCTTTTGACAACGTTTTACGGCTCCCTGATATCCACGCTCTTTTTTCTGCCCATTGCAGGCAAACTCAAATCAAGAACGGTTCTGGAAGTCATAAACCTTGAAATTCTCATGGAGGGTTCAGTTTCCATCATGGAAAACAACAACCCGATGATTCTGTATGAAAGGCTTTCCTCCTTCATCCCGGTGAGACTGCGAAAGCCCTTCAACCAGATGAACAAGAGCGGCAGGAATGAACAGCAATACATCTAATGATTCGTTTATTTCAAACGAGGAAGAATCCTCCGGCTGGATAGTCACATTCGCAGACATGATGACCCTGCTTCTTGTATTTTTCGTTTTGCTGTACTCCCTTGCCTCGTTCGAGACTGAAAAATACAAGTCCGCTGTTGAAAAGATCAAAACCAGCATTGAAACGGAATCAAAACTGATCGGCCTGATGGAGCTTCTGGAAATCCCCGAATCCATGGATACTCAGATCACAATAGAGGATCTGACAGGGCTTCGGTCCAGAGAAGATACCCTGATCAGGGATATCAACCGGTTTGCAGCTTCCGGAAAAGCCGACGACACCATCACCACCACCATCCTGGATGGAAAAATCATAGTCCGGATCAGGGGAAAGGCCCTGTTCAGCTCGGGTGCTGCCGAACTCGACAGTGATGCTTTTAAGATCCTGGATGAGATCACCAAAGTGATGTTTGACTACCCTGATTATAATATCAACATCAAGGGCCATACAGACGATATCCCGATTTCCACCGAAGCCTACCCGTCAAACTGGGAACTTTCCGCCATCAGGGCCACTACGGTATTAAAACATCTCATAAAAAGAGGGATCGACCCTGAGCGGCTCACCGCGACAGGCTATGGAAAGATCATGCCCCTTGTTCCGAACACCTCAAAAGAAAACCGGGCAATTAACAGGAGAGTTGAATTTGTTCTGGAAAAGAAAAAAACACCGTTCCGATGATGAAACAATTCATCCCCAGGCGGACCAGCGCAGGGCGTTCCGGTATGACCTTGAGAACGCAGACGGTATCAGTATGGACCTGTACGGGACAACCGTGAACCTGATTAACCTCAGCGCCGAAGGAGCCGCCTTTAAAAATCCCTCATATAAAATCGGGGACACTGAAAGGGCGGGCCTGCTTCTGACAAAGCCGTGGCTCAGATACACCACCCTTGTCAAAGTGACCATCGAAGTGGTGGATGTGGATGAAAACAATATCTGCCACTGCCTTTTCAAAAACTGTTCAGATGAGGACAGAGAGTCCATACACAAATATATTCTTGAACGGCAGAAAACGGATATAAGAAAATCAAAAAGAAATGATCCTCCACATTGACATGGATGCTTTCTTTGCATCCGTCGAACAGCGGGACGACCCGTGGCTTAAAGACAAACCGGTCATAGTTGCCGGCACTTCGGACCGAAGCGTGGTTGCCGCAGCCAGCTATGAAGCCCGCAGATTCGGTAT
>JAWLES010000116.1:0-7734 GCA_041685935.1 Desulfobacteraceae bacterium
TTCAGTTGTATCAGTAACTCATGATCTGTCCGGTTTATTATAGCTCCCGGGAGGTGGCATATGAGACGTACAGAGGTGTTACAGGAGATTCGGATCATGAGATTTGAAGAAAGCTGCAGGGGATGGACCGAGTGAAAGGTTATACCTTTCCAACCGATGCCGGGAACTGTTGCTTAATTTATTGCATTACCCGGTTTCCTGTTGTATGGTGAGTTGACTTGAAGAATATAAACAAAAAAATAAGGGTTTTGATTCAAAAAACGGCAATAATCACAAGGGTTCTTGCGGCCTTCGCCCCACTGCTGCTTTGCGTTGCAGCCCCTTGCGGCGGCGCCTCCCCGGAACCCTTGAAAATCGGCCTTATTCTCGCCCGAACCGGCCATGCCGCCAAGGTGTGTGAATCCTCGTACCGGATCGCCCGCAGGGCTGTTAAAGAAATCAACCAAAACGGCGGCCTTTTGGGGAAAAAAGTCCTGCTCATTGAATACGACAATAAAAGCACACCTTTAGGTGCCAGAAAAGCAGCCGGCCGGGCGGCCAAGGATGGGGTCCACGGGCTGATCGGGTCTATTTACAGCTCCCACTCCCTGGCTGTATCGGATGTGGCTCAAAAAGAAAAGATTCCCATGATTTCCCCGATCTCCACACATACGGAACTTACGGCCAGGGGAAAATATATTTTCCGGATGTGTTATACCGACTCTTTCCAGGGCAAGGCGCTCGCCTGTTTTGCCAAAAAGGAGTTCGGCGCCCGGAATGCGGCCGTCCTGGTGAATGCCGGTAGCCGGTACAGCCAGGGACTTGCCGACTATTTTACAGCCGAGTTCCAGGCCGGCAAAGGAGAGGTGATTCAGCTCTATTACAGGAAAAACGCCACCGACTTTAGCACCCAGCTTGATGCAGTTAAAAAGTTTTCCGCCCGGGTCGTTTTTATTCCCGGGCACTTCAGGGAATCCGCCTTTATTATCAAACAGGCTCATGCAAACGGACTCAAAATTCCCTTTATCGGCGGAGACGGATGGCTTGACAAAATGTACGACTACGGAGGGCAATCCCTTCACGGTCACTACTACCTTACCCAGTGGCACAGGGACATCCCGAGGGAAAAAAGCAGATGGTTTGTCAGAACACATCAGGATACGTACGGTCAGGAGATGCCGAATGAGCCGGCAATGGCCCTGACCTATGATGCTGTCACGGTTTTTGCCCGGGCTGTTCAAAACGCAGGCACCCCGGACCGGAAAGAAATACAAAAGAGTCTTTCGAGAATAACCGGTTTCAAAGGAGTTACAGGCGACATTACCTTCAACCGTCAAGGGGACCCTGTGAACAAGCCGGGTGTAATCCTGAAATTTGAAAACTTCGGCTCGGTATACCACGGGACCGTGCAACCCTGAGGAGCGTATGAAAAAAAACCAACCACTTTTCCACAGAACGGTTTCCCATGAGACTCTCCTTAAAAAATAAAACCAACGCCGAAGTACTGGCGACTTTTGCCCTCATTGCACTGGCACTTGCCACAATTGTACTTCCGTTTGAAAACCAGCGATACCAATCCCATAAGGACAATATTGTCCTGCTGCTGAAAACCACTATGGAAAGGGACCTTGATTCCATTGCCAATGAAATTTTCGACGGGAATAATCGGGCCGTTGATATCAGACTGAAACATCTGATGCAAATCAAGGGCATGCACTCGATCCATGTGTTTGATGCCGGAGGAAGGCTTCTTGCCTCACGCGGAGATTCCGCGTCTGCCGACGTTCCGAATCCGAATGCCGAATTTTCCGCAATGAATCCTGTCAGGATTCAACAAAAGGAAATCAATGGAATCCATACACTGGAATACGTGCAAACAATTAAAATAATAGGAGAGCCCATCGGCTCCGTTGTGATCCATTATTCCCTTGAACAGCTTGAAAACACCCATAAAAATGCATTACTGATTTTCAGCGGAATCCTTTTAACCGTGTTTATATCCCTGGTCATCCTCTTGAACCACCTTCTTTCGAGAACCGTTATCCGGCCGATCACCCATCTGCGGGATGCGATGGAAACATACAGGGCAGCAGGGAGCAAGCAAACCGTGGATGTGCCGGAAAATAATGAAATCGGCGACCTTGCCGCCTCGTTCAACCTCATGTCTGAAGAACTGACCGCCTATTACGAGCAGCTCGAGGAAAAAAACCGCATACTTTCCCTAAGAGAGCAGGAAGTAAACAGTTCAAAATTGTATTTGCAGAGCGTTATAGATTCCATGCCTTCGGCTCTTGTGGGAATCGACCTGGAAGGAAGGGTTACGCAATGGAACAGACAGGCGGAAACCATCACAGGCCTTTCCGCTGAAAAGGCGCAGGGGAAACTGTACAAGGAGGTGCTGCCGGAAATTTCGAGAGTGAGCATGGAAACCGTGAAGGACGCCATCACCACCACTAAAGTGTACACACGGTCCAAGGTCATGTTTGAAAACAGGCACCGCGGCCTTGGATATCTTGACATCACGATCTATCCCCTTTCCATAAGCGGTGCGGAAGAGGCCGTGATAAGAATGGATGACGTGACCGAATCCGTATCCATGGAAGAAAAAATGCGGCAGGCCCAGAAAATGGAAGCCATAGGCACACTTGCAGGGGGTATCGCCCATGATTTCAACAATATCCTGTCCGGCATCTTCGGTTATGCCCAGCTTGCCGGTATGAGCAGCAGGTCCGGCAAAACAAAAGAACACCTTGAAAACATCATAAAGGGTGCCCAGCGTGCCTCGGACCTGGTCCAGCAGATACTGACGTTTTCCCGGAAAAACGACCATGAAAAACATTACCTGCACCTCTACCCGATCGTAAAAGAGGCGCTCAAACTGATCCGTTCCACAATACCGGCCTTCATCAGAATCGAGGATGATATAAGCTGCGAAGGAAAAATCCTCGGCAATCCCACCCAGCTGCATCAGGTGATCATGAACCTATGCACCAATGCCTACCATTCCATGATGGAAACCGGGGGTGTATTGACGGTTAAACTCGAAGACATCGAACTTTCAGACAAGGTCCGGCCTCCCCTGCCGGACATGGTGCCCGGAACATACCTGAAACTGCAGGTGACGGACACCGGCCAAGGAATGGACGCACCCACCCTGGAACGGCTGTTTGAGCCGTATTTCACCACCAAATCCGGGAAGGGCACCGGTTTAGGCCTTTCAGTGGTACACGCAATAGTGGCGGGCCATAACGGGCACATCAACGTTTGGAGCATGCCGGGCAAAGGGTCGGTGTTTGATGTTTATCTTCCGGCTGAGGATGCACAAGAGGACATGGAAAAGCTCCCTCAAAAGGATGAAACCATTTTGCCCGGAACGGAAACCATACTGCTGGCGGATGACGAGGAAACAATCCGCCTGACGTCTGCAGCTATTCTGGAAGACCTGGGATATAAAGTGGAGGTTTGTGAAAACGGAAGACAGGCGTACGACCGATTCAAGCAGAACCCGGATCAATTTGATATCGTGATAACGGATCTTGCAATGCCGGAGATGACCGGGGATCAGCTTGCCGCAGGCATTCTTGAAATCCGCGGCAACACACCCATTGTCCTTTGCACCGGTTTCAGTGAAAGATTCAATGAAACCCAGAGCCGGGAACTCGGAATTCAACAGTACATTCACAAACCGGTCCCTGCAGAGAAACTTGCCGAAGTCGTGCGCGGGGTGCTTGACCAGACCGTAACCCCCTGATACGAAGGCTCCTTTACATTTATATGCACATGAAATTTAACGCGAGGAAAATATATTTTCATCCTGGTTTCGCCGGAGCAAACCAAATGAAAAAATATCCAAGGCAAACTCGGTTCCGGTTGACTTTTCCGCCGGGTTTTAATACGAATAATATATACGTTACTTTGAATGAACACGAATTATCCGCCAATAACGTCAATTATCCCGAAAAGGAGGTCCCATGTTCAAAAAACTTGCTGTCATTCTTTCCCTTTTATGCACCTTCACCTGCCTTACTTCAGCCGCAGCGGAAGAGCTGGAAGGTGTAACCTTCCCCGAAAAGATCACTGTTGACGGAAAAACCCTTACACTCAACGGCACCGCCCTGTTGAAAAAATTCGTCTTCGTCAAGGTATATGCAGGAGGTTTTTATCTTGAAAATCCCACGAAAAACGGTAAAGAGGCCATAGAATCCGAGCAGATCAAGGTGTTCGACATCCATTATCTCACGGACAAAGCCACTGCGGAAAAACTCAAACACGGGTTCAAGGAGGAGATCGTAAACGCCAACCCGGATGAACTCGTTCAAAAACATCAGGAACAGATCGACCGGTTCGCCTCCTGGTTCGACCGGGACATGAAAGCGGGGTCCACCTCGAAATCCGTGTATATTCCCGGAAAAGGCCTTACCTTCTACCTGAACGGGGTCGAAAAAGGCACCATAGAGAGTAAAGAGTTCGCCCGGATGTACTATAGGTACACACTCGGAGAGGAAGCGAACGACACTCTGAGAGAAGGGTATCTGGGCCTGTAAAAGAGATTTTTGAACCCGCTTTATGTAAAAGTTCGTGCCATGTTCCCGGCATCAGCCGATCCGGGGTAACCTTCCACTCATGTAAACATGTGTTTGCCTTCGGCCCTCGCAGCCCGCCCAGGGCTGCTCCGAGGCAAATGTCGGAACCGGTCACGTTCTGTGACCGGTAACCGACCGACATTGAAACCCGTTCCATGTTACACCGGATCGGCTGATGCCTCTGTTGCGGGTTTTTCGAGCATTCACTGAATGAAAACCTGATTAAAAAAATTTTTATAGTACCGTAAGCGGTTCGTTGGCAATATTTTGCAAGTAGGTCCTTCAAGCCGGTTTCCTCCTATGTACGTTGAGGACCGAAGGGGGTAAAATTTCGACTTATGCCGGGTGTGAAGAACCGCAGGCTGTCTGAGGACCAACCGGACCGCAGTTCCTGCGGTTTAACCCGGCATAAGGCGAAATTCCCCCGAAGGTCCGGGTACAGGGGAGGAAACCGGCTTGAAGGGCCGGGCACCGGCTGCTGCAATTTCGTCAGCCAGGGCATGACCGTTACAGATGATCGGCGAGGTAGTCGAGATGGGCTTTTCCTGTTCCGCAGCATCCCCCGAGGATTTTAACGCCGAACCTGCGGTTCAGTTCCACCATCCGCCGGCCCCAGTCCTGGACATCGTCTGCATGCAAAGCATCGGAAAGGTCCAGTTCCGAATGGTCCATGGAGGAGGCGTTGGCCTGGTATCCGATGAGGCGGGAATAAACTGATGCGTTCCTGGATTCGGGACACAGAAACGACGGATATGCGCAGTTGACCATGTACCCTGCGGGCCTTGGGGATACGGTCTCGTCTATAAGCGAGAATGCCTTTTCCAGAGGGGTGCCGTCCAGTATGAAACCCTCCCGGCCGATCACGAAACTGATGATGTATGGAATGCCTGTTTCAGACATGGCCTCTGCCATTCCGGCCGCCTCGGAAACCGCCGGCATGGTGGCGGCCATAAGGTAATCCGGTCCGGCTGCCGCAAGCTTTTCCGCCTGCCATACATGAAATGTGCGCGCAGCTTCGGCTGACAGAGCTTCTCCGGGTTTGTATGCGTCGTTTCTGCATCCCATGAGCCCGCCGATATACACAGGCACTCGTACCGAGTCCCACCGGGTGCGGGCGTTTTGCAAAAACCGGACCGAATCTGCGTTCACATCGGTTTTTATCCCGGACTCAGTCACCCGCTCGCGGTTTGCCCGCCAGGTGGAAGTGCATATCAGCATGGGGGCTCCAGCCCGGTCCGCGACAGATACGTACCCGTCAAAAAACGAGAGAAGTTCACGCTTTCCAGCCCTGTCATATATCAGCAATGCATTGAGAAGCCGGGGGTGCAGCTCGATTTTTCCCTCGCTGACAAGGGTTTCGATGATGGCTGCCTCCATGAGAAGAAAACCGCTGGTCCTGAGTGCAGTTGAAAATTCCATTACGCCTGGTCACCGGGATGGTTTGCCTGAATTCACGGGTGGACTCTGCCTGTCCAGAACCTCGAATATGTTGTACTCCTCCAGGTGAAAATGGGGGTCCGGGTAAACCGCGATCGGGGCGTTAATACGCTCTTCAAGCGAATTGACAAGGTGTTTTTCCTCCCCGTGAAGAAGCTGGGCGATCTCCGGGTGCACCTTGACCGAGAACCTGTTTCCCATCATATCACCTGATTCGTTCAAAAGGTCCCGGTAGATCTTGTGGCAGATAGATTTTCCAGACAGCAGCATTCCGTCGCCACCGCAGTAGAAGCAGGGCTCGCACAGGGTCCGGGCAAGGTTACGCCTCACCCGTTTCCGGGTCATCTGCACAAGCCCGAGTTCTGATAAGGGCAGCACGTTTATCTGGCTTTTGTCCTTTTTCATGACTTCGTTGAGCTGAGCCATGACCTTTTCCTTGTGGGCCTCTTTTTTCATGTCGATGAAATCAATGATGATAATTCCGCCGATATTCCGCAGTCTCACCTGGTAGGCAATCTCCTTGACCGCCTCGAGATTGGTTTTCAACACGGTTTCGTCAAAATTGTGTTTTCCCACATACCTGCCGGTGTTCACGTCGATTGCCACAAGGGCTTCGGTCTGTTCAATCACGATATATCCGCCTGATTTCAGCCAGACCTTCTTCTTGAGCGCCCTTTCGATGTCAGCCTCGATATTGTAGGCGTCAAAAATCGATTCTCTGCCAGTGTACAGCTCCACGGACAGATTGAGGTCAGGCATGTAGGTTTTCAGGAACTCCTGGACACTGGTGTACTCCTTTTCCGAATCGATTATCAGCTTGTCAGCCTCGTCTGTGAGAAGGTCCCGCACCGCCCGGAAGGTAACCGTAAGATCCCGGTATATAAGGGAGGGGGGTGAATAACGGCTGTTTCTTTCCACCACGGCCTCCCAGGTATTGTTCAAAAAGGTGACCTCTTTTTTCAGACTGTTTTCACTCACCCCTTCGGCAGCTGTTCTCAAAATGTAGCCAAAGCCGTTTTTTCTCAGGGGCATCAGCAGATTTTTAAGCCTGGTCCGCTCGGCTTCATCGGAAATGCGCCTGGAAACCCCCACATGATCTACACTCGGCATCAGCACAACGTATCTGCCCGGAAGCGAAATATGAGTGGTAATCCTCGGCCCTTTACTGCCGATGGAGGACTTGGCCACCTGCACCAGGATTTCCCGGCCTTCGGTGATCAGCTCCTCTATACCGCCCCTTGTGAAACCGGAGGGCTTCCAATCATCCGAGCCTGCTTCCCCGGCCGCTTCGATCTCATCCGGGTCATCTCCGTCTTCATTCTCCTGCTCAAAGTGAAGCGCCATCTCGTGGCTGGTCGAATCAAGGATGTCATCCACATACAGAAACGCGGCCTGTTTCAAACCAATATCCACAAATGCCGCCTGCATGCCCGGCAGAACCCTCTGCACCCGGCCCTTGTAGATATTGCCGGCAATATTGTTCTCATCCCCTCTTTCGATGAACAGTTCTGCGATGGTGCCGTTCTCAAGAAGGGCCACCCTGGTTTCGTGTTCAGCCGCATTAACCACCAGTTCTTTAAGCATGGATCAGAAATCCTGTTTGAGTTTTCGGATCACGGCACCGGCCAGGATATCTTCAGGAACATGAAAACAGTGTTTGAGGATCTCTCCGGGCCTTATGATCCGCTGATTACACTTTTGTAATACCATTGACAGATGACAGGAATCAAGGGTG
>JAWLES010000117.1:0-7616 GCA_041685935.1 Desulfobacteraceae bacterium
TACGGTAGGCATAAAAGACGACATTACCCATACATCCCTTGAGGAAAAGAAAGGTTTCAATCCCGCTCCTGAAGGAACAGTGAGTGCAAAATTCTGGGGTCTCGGCTCTGACGGAACAGTGGGTGCCAACCAAAGTGCAATAGCCATTATAGGCGACAATACCGACAAGTATGCACAGGGGTATTTTGCATACGATTCGAAAAAATCAGGCGGGCTTACCGTATCCCACCTGAGGTTCGGAGACGTGCCGATCAAATCCACGTACATGATCGACCAGCCCGATTTTGTGGCCTGTCACAAGGCCAACTATGTGGGTATTTACGATGTACTTGAAGGAATCCGGGAAGAGGGAACCTTCCTGCTCAATTCCAACTGGTCTGTTAAGGACATGGAAAAGAATATACCCGGAGAGGTAAGAAGAAAAATTTATGAAAAAAAACTGAACTTTTACAATGTGGATGCTGTGAAAATAGCATCCGAAGTGGGATTGGGCGGCAGAATAAACATGATCATGCAGACCTGTTTTTTCAAGCTTGCAGATGTTCTGCCTTTTGAAGAGGCTATTTCACTTTTGAAGAAGGATATCCAGAACAAGTTCGGAAAAAAGGGCGAGAAAATCGTCAATATGAATATCGAGGCAGTGGACCGGACCCTTGACAAGCTTGTAAAGGTGGATGTCCCGAAGTCATGGAAGGATGCAAGGGGATGGTTTGACGAGCCCGAAGACGGCCCTGACTTTGTAAATAACGTCATGCGGCCGATTCTCCACCAGAAAGGTGATACACTGCCGGTAAGCTCCTTTGAGCCGGACGGAGTATTCCCCAACCAGACAAGCCGGTACGAAAAACGGGGAGTGGCCATTCAGGTACCCCGTTGGATTCCGGAAAACTGTATCCAGTGCAACCAGTGCTCATTCGTCTGTCCCCATGCCGCTATTATTCCAGTGGTGGCATCTGAAGACGAGCTTACGGATGCGCCTTCCTCATTTGAAACCGTTGAAGGCAAAGGCAAGGACCTTAAAGGATACAGGTTCAGAGTCCAGGTGAATCCCCTTGACTGCCAGGGATGCGGAAACTGCGCTGATATCTGCCCTGCCAAAAAGAAGGCCCTTGAAATGAAACCCCTGGAAACCCAGCTTGATCCTCAAGTGGAAAACCACCGGTTCTCCACAAAGATCAGCTTCAAGCCGGAGCTCGGCAAACGCGAGAGTGTGAAGGGAAGCCAGCTTTACCAGCCCCTTCTTGAGTTCTCAGGTGCATGTGCGGGCTGTGGAGAGACTCCGTATGTAAAGGTTATTACCCAGCTGTTCGGTGAGAGGATGACCATTGCCAATGCCACCGGCTGCAGCTCCATATGGGGGGCTTCCGCACCTGCGACTCCGTACTGCACGAATATAGACGGCCATGGACCGGCATGGGCAAGCTCCCTTTTTGAAGATGCTGCCGAATACGGATACGGGATGATGCTGGCAGTTAACAACCGGAGACAGGGCCTTGCAGAAAAGATGAAAAAGGCTCTTGAAACCGACATCGGCCAGGATGTAAAGGATGCCATGAAAGGCTGGATCGCGGGAATGGAAGATGTTGAGGAATCTAAAAAGTACGGTGATATCCTGCGTGATCTTTTGAAAGATAATAAAGACAACCCGTTGCTTGAGGATATATTCGATGACAGGGATATATTTGTTAAAAAATCCCACTGGGTTTTCGGAGGTGACGGCTGGGCCTATGATATCGGTTACGGCGGGCTCGATCATGTGATCGCCTCAGGTGATGATATCAACATTTTCGTCATGGACACCGAGGTATACTCCAACACAGGGGGCCAGTCTTCCAAAGCCACCCCCACCGGCGCCATTGCAAAGTATGCAGCAAGCGGTAAAAAGATCGGAAAAAAGGATCTTGGACGGATCGCCATGACATATGGATATGTTTATGTGGCCTCGATTGCCATGGGCGCAAACAAGAACCAGACTGTAAAGGCCCTGGCAGAAGCGGAGAAATATCCCGGCCCCTCCCTTATTATAGCCTATGCACCCTGCATCAATCAGGGTATTCGAAAAGGCATGGGAAAAAGTCAGCATGAATCCAAACTGGCTGTGGATTCAGGTTACTGGCCGCTTTATAGATACAACCCGTCATTGATAGACCAGGGGAAAAATCCATTCTCCCTGGATTCAAAAGAGCCTGATGGTACGCTTCAGGATTTTCTGGGAGGAGAAAACAGGTTTGCAGCACTTGAAAAGAGCTTTCCGGATGAATCCAAACGGTTGAGAGAGAAGATAGAAGAGGAGGTCAATAACCGGTATGAAATGCTGAAAAATATGGCACTTGCCGGATCGGAAGAAAAGGAAGATAAAGAAAATAAATAAAGATTAAAACCCTGCGGGGTTTTAGCAACCGACTTGGAACAGCAAGGGTGCGGAGCCTTTTCAGGCCCGCGCCCTTGCTGTTTTACAGCGGAGAAATCGAGAATGGCTAAAAAGAATCCTGATAAACAGTTTGTCAATATTATGGCAACCTCCACTTTGTCCAGGACAGTGCTGAATACATCCAGACGGTTTCTTTATCCGTTTGCCCCTTTTATCAGCAGAAGCCTCGGTATCTCCATGACTGCGGTGACTTCAGCAATCGCCGTAAACCAGGCCACTTCGTTTCTAACCATCTTTCTTTCCATGGCCGCCGACCGCACCGGGTACAAGAGGGTCATGCTGGCAGGTCTTTCCCTGCTTGTGGCGGGCATGCTTATCGTAGGCTCCCTTCCCTGCTATTATTCCCTTATGGTGGGAATGTTCCTGTGCGGACTCGGGAAAAACATGTTCGACCCTTCGGTGCAGGCGTTTGTAAGTCAGAAAGTGCCATATGAAAAGCGCGGATTCGTAATAGGGATAATGGAGATAAGCTGGGCCGCCTCCACACTTGTCGGGATACCGCTTATCGGATTTATCATCGATTTGTACGGTGTCAGGTCCCCGTTCTTTTTTCTGGCGGGAATGGGTTTTATCTGTCTTGTCTGGGTATTTTTGGCTGTACAGCCGGATTCAGGCGGAAACCCGGATAAAGGAAAATCATTCGATTTTTTTAAAAATATTCGATCCGTATTCAAAAAAAAAGTTGTATGGGGCACTGTCTGCTTCGGGTTTTTCGTCAGCCTGGGCAACGATAATTTTTTCGTTGTTTACGGGGCCTGGCTTGAAAAGGAGTTCAGCCTCAGTATCGTGGCCATTGGTATCGGCACCTGCCTGATAGGACTGGCAGAGCTTTCAGGAACCCTTCTGACGGCATTTATATCAGACAGGATCGGATTAAAGCGGTCGGTAACCTGGGGGGTCGTCCTGTCCGGCATTGCCTATGCCATGGTACCTGTGGCCGGGAAAAGCCTTGTTGCCGCCCTGGCTCTTCTTTTTGCAGTATTTCTGTTTTTTGAATATTTTCTCGTCTCCTTTTTATCCTTTTGTACTGAACTGCTGCCGGAAAACAGGGCAACAATGATGGCGGTATTTTTTCTCTCCGCCGGAACAGGAAGGGTTGCAGGAGCCTTTTGCGGGGGAATTTTGTGGAACACCTCGGGCATAGGGGCCGTATGTATTCTATCGGCTGTATCAGGCATATTTGCACTGTTTTCCCTTGCATTGATCACAAAATCATGAACGGCAGCCGGGCAAGGACTTTGTTATAAAATTTCATTGCAGCTTTACAAGATATCAAACCGGTGGTATTCTTTTAAGGTCAACTATAAAGCTTACTGCAAGCACATCATCAGGAGCCTGACAAATGGAATACATCGAAATTCGATTTGGTGACAACTTTGAAACCCAGACGAAAGATGAAAGATCTTTTCAGGATATGTTTCAATCGGTTAATCCCATGTTCTGCCTTTCAAAACGTGTCTGGAAACCGCAGATGGACATTTTTGAAACCAGAAAAGCCATTATCATCCATGCTGAAATAGCAGGGGTGAAAAAGGATGATATCCGCATCGAGGTCAGTCACAAAGCTGTTAAAATTTCAGGTCACAGGGAGTCTATACAACCTGAACATGAAGCTACATACCGGCTTGCCGAAATCCAATTCGGAGACTTTGAACGGGTATTGTATCTTCCGAGCATGATCAATACCGAAAAAGTTTGTGCATCTTTTTCAAATGGTTTTCTTGAAATAACCATGCAAAAATTGTATGTAGACGGAGAAAAACGGACCGTACCAATAGAATTTGGCTAATTTACATTGACTGCTGCAGGTGAAAACATGGACAGTTTACAACAACCTTCCGTTAATATCAGTTCAGACGAGATCCCTGAAACACTCCCGATACTCCCTATTGTGGACACCAACCTTTTCCCGAAAATGGTGCTGCCCCTGGTGCTGGTGCAAAGCGAGGCCATTCAGCTCATTGACGAGGCCATGGCAGGCAACAGGATTCTCGGACTTCTTTTGTCAAAAAAATCCGATTACGAATCCAGGCACAGTTATTCGGATCTGTACCAGTTCGGCACCGTTGCGGTGATACTTAAAATGTCCAAAATGGAAGAGGGAAAAGCCCAGTTATTGATCCAGGGGATCAACCGATTCAGGGCGGTTGAGTATGTGGAAGGAAAGCCATACATGCAGGCCAGAATCGAGATCGTTGAAAATACAAATTCCGGTCGGAATAAAGAAAACCGTGCCCTGATGGCAAATATCGCAGAGCAGTATAAAAAAATCGTTGAGCTTTCTCCTGGGCTGCCCAACGAGATGCGGGACCTTGTAAATTCCCTTAACGAACCTGATGTCATGGCGGACATGGTCGCTTCCACCATCAACGCCTCCGTGGAGGAGAAACAGAAGGTGCTTGAGCTTGTTGACGTAACCAAACGCCTGAAAAAGGTGACCAGGCTCGTTAACGACCAGCTTGAAATCCTGGAGATGGGTTCTAAGATCCAGTCCCAGGTAAAAGAGGATATGGACAAGCGGCAGCGTGAATACTACCTGCGGCAGCAGCTTAAAGCTATTAAAGAGGAGCTTGGGGAAACAGACGAGGAAGGGGTTGAAATCGAGGAGTACCGGGAAAAGATCGAATCCCTCCAGCTGCCTGAAGAGGCGTATAAAGAGGCGGAACGGGAACTCAACCGGCTTTCCAGGATGCATCCCTCATCAAGCGAATATATAGTCTCATCCACGTATCTTGACTGGATCACATCCCTTCCCTGGAACGAAAAGTCCGAGGAGGTAATCGACATCAAAGAGGCCAGAAACATTCTTAATTATGACCATTACGGCCTTGAGAAGATCAAGAAGCGGATTCTCGAATACCTGGCGGTAAGAAAACTGAAAAATGATTCCAAGGGGCCGATTTTATGCTTTGCAGGCCCCCCGGGAACAGGTAAGACATCACTTGGAATGTCCATAGCCAGGGCTCTCGGCAGGGAATTTGTCAGAGTCGCCCTCGGCGGCATACGGGATGAAGCCCAGATACGGGGGCACAGGCGGACTTACGTGGGAGCCATGCCTGGAAGGATAATCCAGCAGATCCGGAAGGCGGGCAAGAACAATCCGGTTTTTATGCTCGATGAAATCGACAAGGTGAGTTCCTCCTACCACGGTGATCCCTCTTCCGCTCTTCTGGAAGTCCTGGACCCGGAGCAGAATTATTCCTTTTCAGACAACTATCTGGACGTGCCTTTCGACCTTTCCGATGTTATCTTCCTGACCACGGCCAATGTGCTCCATACCATACCGGCGCCTCTCAGGGACCGGATGGAGGTCCTGGAACTCAACGGGTATACCATAGATGAAAAGTTCAAAATCGCAACAAGGTATCTTATCCCGAGACAGAGAAAAGCCAACGGACTCGATTCATCACAGATCAAAATCACGGACGGAGCTCTTAAACAGATCATAACCGGATATACCCGCGAAGCAGGGCTGAGAAACCTGGAGCGGGAAATCGGCACCATCTGCAGGGGAGTGGCCAGCAAAATTGCGGAGGAAGAAGCACAGAGAGTCAATATACGGAAAAAAGATATCAGGGAATACCTGGGCCCTGTGAAAATCATGCCTGAAACCAGTGTCAGTGTAGTTTCCCCCGGAGTCGCCCTGGGACTTGCCTGGACCCCGTACGGAGGAGAGATTCTTTATGTGGAGGCGGCTGCCATGCCCGGATCAAAGGGACTTACCCTTACCGGCCAGCTCGGGGAAGTGATGAAGGAATCCGCCAATACGGCATTGAGCTACATCCGGGCCAAATCCGACAAGCTCAAGATCGAGGAAAACTTTTTCAAAGAGCACGACATCCATGTGCACGTGCCCGAAGGGGCGATACCCAAGGACGGGCCCTCTGCCGGGGTTGCAATGCTTACTGCTCTGGCCTCCCTTGTAACGGGACGGATAGTGGATAAAAATCTCGCCATGAGCGGAGAGATAACCCTCAGAGGAGAGGTGCTGCCTGTGGGCGGAATAAAGGAAAAGGTTATCGCCGCCCACAGGGCCGGAGTCAAATCCATTATTCTTCCCAAATGGAATGAAAAGGATATGGAGGATATTCCAGGCAATGTAAAGGATAGCATCGATTTCTTTTTCACCGATAAAATGGAAACCGTGTTAAAAAGAGCGCTGGGCATCAGGTAGTTTGACAATGAAAAACAAGCGCTTTTATACGATACTGTTTATGGTGTTTCTTTTTACCGGGTGTTCCTCTTCGGTTGATTATACCCGCCATACTCCACCCGACCATACCTCCGGCGGGAAACCAAAACATGCACCTGACAAATCCAAATCCTACGTAATCAACGGGAAAACCTATACACCGCTGAAAGGGTCCAAAGGATTCGCCCAGAAGGGTGTGGCCTCATGGTACGGCGAAAAATTCCACGGCAGGAAAACCGCAAACGGAGAGATATACAACATGTATGCCATGACCGCAGCCCATAAGACCCTGCCCCTTGGAACGTGGGTGAAGGTGCGGAACCTTTTAAACAACAGGAGCATCACTGTCAGGGTCAACGACCGGGGCCCTTTTGTGGACGGAAGAATTATCGATCTGTCCTACACAGGTGCTGAAAAAATCGGGATAGTGGATAAGGGGACCGCTCCTGTAAAGATTGTGGCCCTTGGCCGTGCAGAAAAACCCTCAGGAGGCGGGGTCCCGGACAAGTTCGAACCGGTGGATTACTGGAGCGGTGAATTTTCCGTCCAGGTGGGGGCTTTCAAGGTTAAATCAAATGCAGTTGATTTGAAGGCGAAACTGTCACAGCGCTACGATAACGTTCACATAACAACGCACGAAGATTACAGGGGAACTTTTTACCGGGTAAGAATCGGCAGGTATTCCGATTTGAAAAAAGCCATACTTATGAGTAAAAAACTGATCGACATAGGTGCCAGACACGCTTTCCCGGTTGCGGAGTAGGTCTTTGAATGGGATATACGGTTTTTCTTGACAGAGACGGCGTCATCAACAAGGATTCCACCTCCTATATAAAAGCTCCGTCAGAGTTCGTGTTTATTGAAAAAAGCCCCGAAGCCGTGGCGCTTCTCACCAAAAACGGGTTTGACGTGATCGTGATCACGAACCAGTCCGTTATCGGAAGAGGGCTTGCCGCCCCTGAAGAACTCGGCCGGATCTTCAGTAAAATGAAG
>JAWLES010000118.1:0-7532 GCA_041685935.1 Desulfobacteraceae bacterium
AATAAAACAGAACCGCAGCAGCGGGAGAAACAATTAAAATGACAAAGAGTGCTGCAAGAGTTGCGCCTGCATCCTTTATCCCGGCCCGGATCTGGCTGGTTTCAATGATGAGTCCGGATATGAAAAAAATGGTAAAAATTACAATATCCGGGCCGTGAGCCCGATTGAGTATTTTACCCAAAGCGGCGACCGTCCCTGACCCGTCCGCCACAACAACGGTAAATACAAAGGCAAGCGAAATTAAAAACCAGTGTTGTTTCATTTTTTCAATCATGCACATCCTCCCTGAACAAACCCGACAAGATTAAGACAGTTTGCCTTTTGCGTCAACACCCAATAACGCCCGGCAGACCGCTTAAAGCATAAATTATTGATTATCGCGCAGGAAACATGTAAAAAGGGAACAAACATTTAACGATCACCCGGTTTGAAAGCCGCCAATCAAGGAGAATAAAATTGGCTTTTAATTTTTTTAAAAAGAAAAAAAATAAAGAGGAAGACAAAAGCGCTGTTGAAAACAATGGGATCAAAGAAGAGATACAGACCTCTTCCCCGCAGGAAGTCCCTGTAGATCACGATACACTGGAAGGCCGGAATAAAGCCCCGGACGGTGACACCGAAAGCTGCACACCTGCTTCAGCCGATTCAGGGGGAGTATTCTCGAAACTCAAAAAAGGGCTTTCCAAAACAAGGAGCATTCTTAGCACGGATATCAATGAATTCTTCTCTGCAAACAAAAAGATAGATGACGATCTTCTGGAAGAACTTGAAGAGCTTCTTGTCACATCGGATCTGGGAGTTGAGAATTCGATGAGGATCATGGATACTTTGACCGGGCGGGCCAAAAATCTCGAAACAGCTCAAGAACTCAAAAGCGTTCTCAAACAGGAGCTTGTGGCCCTGTTTCCGGATTCCTCAAAAGGTCCTGCCGCGGCAGCGAGCACAACAGAGCCGTATGTGGTAATGATGGTCGGTGTCAACGGCACCGGAAAAACCACCACACTGGGAAAAATGGCCATGAAGTACAAATCGCAGGGAAAAAGCGTCCTGATCGGCGCGTCTGATACATTCAGGGCAGCTGCAGTGGAACAGCTTGAAATATGGGCCGGCCGCGCAGGCGCTTCTTTTGTCCGTCACAAAGAGGGGGCGGACCCGGCCGCGGTTGCGTTCGATGCAGTGGAGGCAGCTGTTGCAAGGGGGATTGACGTGGTTCTGATCGACACTGCAGGAAGACTGCACACCCAGAAGAACCTGATGGAGGAGCTCAAAAAGATCAAGCGTTCCATAGGGAAACGGCTCAACAATGCTCCCCATGAAGTTCTCATGGTGCTTGACGCCACCACCGGCCAGAATGCCATATCCCAGGCGGAACTTTTCCATGAGGCAGTGGGAGTCACCAGCCTTACGGTAACAAAACTCGACGGCACTGCCAAGGGAGGCATCGTGGCCTCGGTAGCGGACAGGTTGAAGCTTCCTGTGAAGTACGTGGGTGTGGGGGAAGGAATTGAAGATCTCCAGGATTTTGACCCCGCCCTTTTTGTTGACGCACTTCTGGACTGATAAAGGATTGCCTATTCGAAGATTTTTTCCTCTGGAGCGTCAGACTGGTCGGAATCAGGCTCCGGATCCCTTACAAGATTCTTCTCCTTCATTTTCCAGTACTCCTTGTACCACTCGTTGGCGATGATCATTGCCATGACCTCGTTGGTGCCGGTCCAGATGGAGGAGAGCCGCAGGTCCCGGAATATCCTCTCCACAGGATAAATATTGGTGTACCCGATACCGCCCATGACCTGCATGGAGTTGTGCACCGCCTGCTGGCAGGATTCGGTCACGAATTTTTTGGATTCAGACACCATTCGCCTCACCCTCTTGGTGTCCGCCCCCTTGTCCACTGCCTGGGCGGTAACCTGTATCATGGCTCTTGAGGCATCCAGCAGGGTGGCTGCTTCAGCCACCTGAAAACTGACACCCTGGAACCGGGCCACTTCCCTGCCGAACGCCTTTCTTCTGGATGTATACCCGGTTGCGATGTCCAAAGCCGGCCGCGCAGCGCCGATTGTCATTGCAGCAGTTCCCAGGCGTTCCGGGATCATCATGGTATTGAACACTGCGTACCCTTGGTTGAGCTCCCCTACGATATTCTCTTTGGGGACTTTAACATCCCTGAACACCAGGCGGCTTGCACCTCCGCCCCTGCACCCCATCAGTCCGTAGTGGTATGTGCTCTCCACACCTTCACTCCGGTCAACAATAAAGCAGGAAATCCCTTTTCGCGGGTCGGCAGTCGGGTCTGTCCTGGCATATACCAGGAAGAAATCCGCCCCTTCTCCGCCGACGATAAACCTTTTCTGACCGTTGATAAGAAAGTGATCTCCTTTGTCCTCAGCAGTGGTGGTGGTGCCGAAAAAATCGGAACCGCCCCTGGGTTCGGTGAGGCACTCTGCTGCAAACAGCTCGCCTTTCAGCAAGGGTTTTACATACTGTTCCTTCTGGTCATCCCGGCCGTGCAGGATTATTGCGTCACATACAAGCTCGGCCCCGACCCCGAATGTGCATGCAAAAATATAACCGAGCACACCGACCTCCTCCATGACCATGCATGTGGTCACCCAGTCCATTCCCCGGCCGCCCCACTTTTCATCGTACCTGCATCCCATCAGGTTGCGTTTTCCGGCCTCTGACAGAAACTCCTTGGGAAAGCGGATCTTGTCAGCATCCATATCAAGAATCATCCGCCTTGGAATGGATTTGACAAAATCACGAACCTCGTCTCTCAGTTCAAGCTGTTTTTCAGTCAAATTAAAGTCAAACATGGCGCCTCCATCAGATTTTCTTATTTTAAGGTGATCCTCCGCCGCCTGAAGAAAGAAAAACCCGTTCGGTTACATTCCTCCTTAAACAGCATGAAAGCTAATATATGCCTGCCATGGAAAGAAACTGTTCCTCGGTAAGCACGGTTACGCCCAGCTCTTTTGCCTTTTCAAGCTTGCTCCCCGGGTTCTCGCCTGCGATCACGAAATCCGTGGCACTGCTGACACCGGATGTAACCTTAGCCCCTGAAAGCTCCAGTTTCTCACCGGCCTCTTTTCTGGAAAGAGAGGAAAGAGACCCTGTGAGCACAACCCTCTTTTCCTTGAACGCATCATTGGAAGGCGCAGGTGCATCATGTGTCACGGGTTGCGGATCGACCCCGCAGGCCAGCATCTTTTCAATAACGCTCCGGTTTTCAGGGGAAGAGAAAAACGCTGCAACCGCAGAGGCGGTCTTGGGACCGATGCCTTCAATGGCCTCGATTTCATCTTTCCCTGCATCCATTATCCTTTCAAGCGTGCCGAATTCTTTGCTGATCAGACCGGATGCACTCTCTCCGGTATAGTCGATCCCAAGCGCAAAAATAAATTTCTTGAGGGGAATCTTTCTTGATTTTTCAATCGCCCGGATCAGATTGTCAGCCGACTTGTCCCCCATGCGGTCGAGTTTCACAAGGTCCTCTTTTTTAAGGGCAAACAGGTCTGCAACCGTCCTGACAACATTCTCCTTAACAAGCTGCTCTGAAAGCCTTGAGCCGATTCCTTCGATATCAAATCCGTTTCGTGACACAAAGTGCTTGAGCCTCTCTTTTACCTGGGACGGGCAGGAAGCGTTAACGCATTTGTACGCCACTTCATTTTCAATACGCCTGACCCCGGCGGAACAGACAGGGCAGGTTGCAGGCATCCGAAATTCCGGCGGGTCATCCGCAGTTCTGTCCCCCACCCTTTTAACCACCTTGGGAATCACATCCCCTGCACGCATCACAAGGACTTTATCCCCTTGTCTAATGTCCATTCTGGCCACCTCGTCTGCATTGTGAAGACTGGCCCTGGAAACTGTCACTCCGCCGATGCGGACAGGCTCCAGCAGGGCAACCGGGGTGAGTACGCCGGTTCTGCCCACCTGTACCGATATCTCCTTTACAGAAGTGGTCTCCTGCATGGCCGGGAATTTGTACGCCACGGCCCATCTCGGGCTTCTGATTTTCTCGCCCAGTGCCTGCTGCATTTCAACATCATCCACCTTGACCACCAGACCGTCTATTTCATAATCAAGGCTTTCCCGCATGGACTCGAGCTTTCTGCAGTAATCCAGCACATCACTGATGCGCATATCGGATTTAATCAGGGGATTAACCCTGAATCCCAGGGTCTTCAAAACACCGAACATCTGTTTCTGGGAATGAAAACCGATGCCCCGGTAAGTGCCGGTTCCGTAAACAAACATGTCAAGGGGCCTTTTGGCGGTAACTTTCGAGTCCAGCTGGCGAAGCGAGCCTGCAGCTGCATTTCTCGGGTTTGCAAAAAGGCTTTCGTTCCGTTCAAGTCTTTCTCTGTTCAAGTGTTCGAAATCCTTGCGGTTGATCATCACTTCCCCCCTGACCTCCAGAATCGAAGGGGACGGAACCCCTTCAGCCGAAGGCAGGGAGAGCGGTATGCTGGAAATGGTCCTGATATTGTCCGTAACCACTTCACCTGTTGTACCATCCCCCCTTGTGATCGCTCTGACAAGGACTCCATCTTCATACCTGAGTTCCACCGCAACTCCGTCAAGTTTGGGCTCCGCAGTATACACAGGATCGTTTATGCCGAGGTTTTTTTTAATCCTTGCATGGAACTGTTCCACCTCCTGCTCGGAAAAGGCATTGTCCAGCCCCAGCATGGGGATGGTGTGGACCGCGGTTTCAAAAAATTCAAGGGGCCGGGCCCCGACCCGCCTGGTCGGCGAATCCGGGACTGCAAGTTCAGGATACTGATTCTCAATTTCGATCAGCCGCTCCATCATGGAATCATACTCTGCATCCGATATCACCGGGTCATCCAGCACATGGTAACGGTAACCGTGTTCGTTGAGCTCTTTTCTGAGCTTTTCCGCCTCTGCTTTTATATCATTCTCCATTTTCAGCCAACTCACGGGTAAATTCGATAACCGCCTTCATCCCGGTTTTCCTGGCATCTTTAAAAGCCTTTTTCCGAAATCCGGGCTTCCACTCGGACGACGCCACATTATCCGAGATCACCAGAAGTGCGGCCACATCTATTTTTCTGTATTCCGCTGCAGCAAACAGGGCGGAGCACTCCATGTCCACCGCTGCAGCCCCTCTTTGCCTGAAATAATCGATCTTTTTTTCCGTCTCCCTGTATATGGCATCCGTGGTCCAGATCCGTTCCCTTTTAAAAGGAACTCCCGCTCTGTCCAGTCTGCTCCCAAGGCGGTCTGTAAGAGAGGGGGACGGAGTCACGACCGGAAAACATCCTTCCGGTTCCATATAATTCCTTGATGTACCTTCGTCTGCAATCGCCTCTCCCGGAACCACAAGGTCTCCGGGTTCAAGATGCTCTGTTACCGCTCCGCACCATCCGAAAACCACGATTTTCCGTGCACCCTTGGCAACCAGGGATTCGAGCAGCATCACACCGTAAGGCGCTCCTATATAGGGGCCTGCAAACGAAAATCCCTTCCGGTCCCTGTTCAGGACAAGAAGGGTGCTGTTGAAGAATGAAGACTGCGGAAGATCCGGAAAATCGTATTTAACCTGTTTCATGTCCGGCTCCGTGCTTACCATGACCGCCGCCGGTCCGATATCCGGTGCGGACCTGGAACCGAGCGGCGGAACCAGGGAGGGATCATTCAGGTCCGACAAGGTCGGATAGCTCATCCTTTACCTCATCAATAATGTCGTATAGCCACATGACATCTTCAAGTGAGAGCCGGCCCGCCTTCATGGGAGCCCGGTCAGTGCCGTCCTTCTTTTTCAGGATTCTCGGTCCCACCTGCAGCTTGGGCTCTCCATCCCCGTACTGGTTGATGGAGACCACCAGTCCGGTTTCTTCGCATTTCCACTCATTGAGCTTTTTATCCTTTTCAGGATCAAATCCCGCCATATATAAACCTCCTTGATATTAAATTCCGGAAAAATCCGCAATATTTCTGAAAAGGGAAGATACACTGCCCAAAAGCGCCAGCCGGTTCTGTTTCAGTTTCTCATCAGGATCCATAACCATGACATCATCAAAAAACTGATCCACGAACGGCCGTAACCCCGCGATCTTCCCGAGTGCATTTTCATAATCCCCTTTCCCGATCAACTCTTCGATCCGGGTTCTGGAATCCCTGCAGGCTTCGTAAAGGGCCTTTTCAGAGGAATCGGCCAGCAAACCGGGGTCGATTTTTGAATCTCTCCGGGCATCCGCCTTTTTAAGGATATTCTCAACCCGTTTAAACGCAACTGATACAGGCTCGAAATCAGGCTGTTCCCTCAACCGGTCAAGCGCTTTCACCCGGGCCTCTGCATCCGGGATGTTATCAAATGATACCTGAATGGCCGAATTGACCGCCTCCTTGCTGAAGCCCCTGTCCGTGAGCAAGTTAACCATTCTCTGCCGCAGGAACTCAAGCACCTTTTCCGCAACTTCATTTACGCTTGCCTCGGTATCCACGAACAGCCTTACACTGTCCATAACAGCCCTGTTAAGCGAACAGGAAAAAGAGGCGTTAAGCATGATCTGCAGAATCCCGATGCCCTGACGCCTCAATGCGTACGGGTCTGCTCCGCCGGTGGGAATCAGCCCCACGGAAAAACACCCGCAGATAGTGTCCATCTTGTCTGCAACCGCCAGAATCCTGGCGGTGTCGTTCTCGGGAAGCATCCCGCCGGAATAAACCGGCCTGTAATGCTGCTCCACTGCATCGGCCACTTCAGGATCTTCTCCTGCCTTGAGCGCATACGCTCTGCCCATGACACCCTGAAGTTTTGTAAACTCGATGACCATCTGGCTGACAAGATCCGCCTTGCAGATCTCCGCAGCCCTTTGAGCTTTGCGTGCAAGCGCATCAGTATCCTGTGTACGGCACTCCCCGGCAAGTTTTCCTGCAAGGTACCTGATACGCTCCCTTTTTTCAAACACCGTTCCGAGTTCCGCCTGGAACGTTACTTTCTTGAGCTTTTCAGCCATCTCATCAGGTGTGGACTGAAGATCGGTTTCCCAGAAGAATTTAGCATCGGACAGCCTGGCCCTTAGCACACGTTCATGCCCGTTGGCCACAATATCCATGTCCTTTGCAAGGGTGTTGTTCACCGCAATAAAGTACGGCCTGAGGTTCCCATTGTCATCCTTGACCGCAAAGTACTTCTGGTGTTCGCGCATGGCGGTGATCAGCACTTCATCAGGCACGGACAGAAAATCATCGTCAAACCTGCCGACCACGGGATACGGGTACTCCACAAGGTTGGTAACAGTGTCCAGAAGCTCCCTGTCTTCAACAATCAGGCTGCCGTACTCGCCGGCCGCCTTTTCAATCCCCTCCTTGAGCAAAGCTCTGCGTGTTTCAATATCAACGGCCACACCTGCTGATTCAAGCACCTTTTCATACAATTCAGGCCCTGCAAGTTCGTGTTTCCCAGGGGCCATGAACTGATGCCCGTATACATGGCAGCCTGATACCACGTTGCCTATGGTGAAATTAAGCATCCGTTGCCCCAGAAGTCCGGTCAA
>JAWLES010000119.1:0-7492 GCA_041685935.1 Desulfobacteraceae bacterium
CTGGAGTCCCTCGTTGGCGTCATCGGTTTTCATCAGTTCGGTAAGGTAGTGATCCTCGATGTCCTGAAGAACGTTTGCCTCTTCATCAGCCAGGCCCTTGAGAACGGCCTTGCGGGTATGTTTCATCACAATGCCGCTCATGGGCTTGAACTTGTCGATGAATTTTTCCGATTCCGCCTCGAAATCCTCATGGGAAACCACATGGTTGACAAGACCGAGGGCTTTTGCCTCTTCAGCTTTGATGATCTCCCCGGACAGGATCAGCTCCATTGCTTTTTTCCGCCCCATTATCCTGGGAAAGAGCAGTGCCGCAATCGGGGGATATACCCCCACCTGGATTTCCGGCTGGCCGAACTTGGCTTTTTCGGACGCCACCACCATGTCGCAGAACACGGCAAGCTCACATCCTCCGCCCAGGGCGGCGCCGTGTACAACAGCGATAGTGGGGACATTGAGTTTAGCCATATTCCGGAACATGCCGTGGAAGACCTGGATCATCTTTTCGGCCATGCCGCCCATGTGTTCTCCCACATCGACTCCCGCGCTGAACGCCTTACCGTTTCCCCTGAACACCAGAAGATTGATCCCCTTCGGATCCAGGCCGACAAGTGCGTCATTGATCTCCTCCATCATTTCAATGTTCAGGACGTTCAAGGGCTCGCGGTCCAGAACCAGTGTCGCCACCCGGTCCGAAACTTCCAGCCGGATATGTTTATAACTCATAGCCAAATCTCCTTATCTTTTTTATCCCACGTAACCGCCGTCCACCCCGAGTACCTGGCCGGTGATATATCCGCTTTCGTCGGATGCAAAGAACACGAACGCCGGTGAAATCTCCTCGGGGTCGGCAAACCTGCCGAGCTGAATTCTGGACTCGTAAATTTTCCTGAGTTTTTCGTCGGTCTGAAGCTTATGGGTCATTTCGGTTTTGGTGATGCCCGGACAGATCACGTTGGCCGTGATATTGTACCGTCCAAGCTCCCGGGCGGCGGATTTGGTAAACCCGATGATGCCGGCCTTGGCCGAGCTGTAGTTGATCTGGCCGATGGTACCGTACAACCCGGCCGTTGAGATCACATTAATGATCCGGCCGGACTGCTGTTCCTTCATGATTTTCCCCGCCTGCCGGCAGGTGTTGAACGCGCCTTTCAAATGAATATCAATGACCCGGTCCCAGTCCTCTTCGGTCATTTTCCAGAGCATGGCCGGTTTGGACATGCCGGCATTGTTCACCAGGATGTCGATGCCGCCAAAGTTTTCCACACAGGCATCGATCATGTTTTTACAATCATTGGAATCCGCCACGTCCGCTTTTACACAGGCACCTTTTCTTCCAAGTTTTTCGATCTCTTGAACCACTTCTCTGGCTGCCGTGTCATTGGAATGGTAATTGATCAGGACGTCCGCTCCCTCTTTTGCATACGCCAGAGCGACCGCCCGGCCGATTCCCCGTCCGCCTCCGGTAACCACAGCTTTTTTCTCTTTCAGTCTCATTCGGGCCTCCTTTTTATATGAAAGTCCTTGCTATTTTCCCGGCATCAGCCGATCCGGTATAACCTTCCGCTCAGTCTCGCAGCCCGTCCAGGGCTGCTCCGAGGGAAATGCCGGAACCGGTCACGTCGTGTGACCGGTAACCGACCGGCATTTGAATCCGCTACAGGTTACACCGGATCGTCTGCTGCCTCTGTTCGGAACATTCATATTTCGTTATGTCCAAAAGGACATGGCAGTTATTCAAAATCCGGTACAAGTACGATTCTTCTGTCCGGGGGTGTGTGGTGCGCCTCTTCAAACGCCTCTTTTATCTGCGACATGGGCCGGGTCCGGGCGAATTCTTGAAGATTGATTCTGTTTTTCAGGACCATGTCCAGCACCACCGGGTAATATTCCGGGAGACACCCCCAGGTGCCGATCACTTCAGCGTCAAACGCCATAAGCCGGCTCAAGGAGAAGTCCACGCTGCCTACCCCGAAGCCGACCACGATCATTTTTCCGGTGAAGCTTAAAACGGCAAGCCCCAGTTCCTGGCCGGGTATGGTGCCGCTTGATTCGAATATTTTCCACCCGTAGCCGGGAAGCCCCAGCTCCTTGCGCAGGGACTTGAACTCCTTTGCCCCGTCCTTTGGGGTTTTATCCTTTACGTTGACGGTATAATCCGCACCAAAGGATTTCATCTTTTCAAGACGTTCCGCGCTGATGTCCACGGCCACTACCGTCCCGGCTCCCAACGCCTTGAGCTGTTGAACGATATACTGGCCCACGCCGCCCACGCCGATGACGATGGTATTGTCGCCCGGCTGGAAATCGGACCGTTTGATGGCCTGGTACGGAGTGGTTGCCGCATCCGCCACCACCGAAAAGAGTTCCAGCGGTATGCCGGCCCGGTCCTTGATTTCGCAAAGATCTATGGAGGGGACCGGAATGTGGCTTGCAAATCCCCCGTATGTGCCCATGCTGTTTCCCGGCATTCTCTGGTTCAGACACCGATTGCCCCTGCCGGTCTTGCACAAATAACACTGACGGCAGGGCATCACCGCCGGTATGATCACCTCTTTTCCGATCCAGTTCTCGTCCCCTGCCACAACCGTGCCGGAAATTTCGTGGCCCAGCGTCATGGGCGGTTTGGACACCGTGGGAACCCCCTGGTAGAAATACCCGAGATCCGTATGGCATACGCCGCAGCCGGCCACTTCCACAAGGACTTCCCCCTGCTTAAGTTCCGGGACGTCAATTTTCGTTTTTTCCAGTTTTCCCGGCTTTGCCTTCTTGGTCTCCTTGTCAAAGACAGACGGTTCCACCATCTGCCATGCTGAGATTTTGTCCGGTATCTTTGCCATTTTCCCTCCTTGCAAGAAACTTGAAACAAGAAACACATCACAGTCCCTGTTCCAGTTTCATGGTTTATTGTAAAGTCGTTGCCATTTTCCCGGCCTCAGTCAATCCCGTATCACCGCCATGATGCAGCAGCATCAAAATGAAGATCGAAACTTGACAGAAACTGCACCCTTTCGGCAAGTTACAAATATTAGGCCCCTTGTTTCCTGTCTCTTGTCTCTTGTTTCTTGTCTCTTGTCTAAGGCCGGTGGAATACATAGTTGATCCGCCCGTTTTTCAGCCGGTTGGGCGCTACAACTAGATCCATGCCTATTTTCACGCTGCCGGGGTCGATATCGTCCGCCAGCCGTCCGAACATCTTGAAATCCTTGAAATTCACCACGGCAAGGGTATACGGCAGGTCCTCCTCGAACCCCACCGGACCGAATTTCATTTCACTGAAGGTTTCAAGAGTGCCCTTCCGGTCGACTTCCACCCACTCGAGCGAGTCCGAAAGACACCCGGGGCAGTCGGCACGCGGCGGAAAAAAGGTTTGTCCGCATTTTCCGCACCCCGAAGCCATGACCTTTCCGTCCTCCAGGTAATCCATGAAGTCATTCACTTTGGTGGTGGAGGTAAAGGACACGGTCCCGAATTTTTTGAAACGATCGTCGATCTCTTTTTTTCCCATTTTTACCTCCCGAGTATGGTAACGTTTCCGTACAGGCCGACACCGCCGATATTGTGCACAAGTCCGATTTCAGGATTTTTCACCTGCATCTCTCCGGCCTCGCCCCGAAGCTGGAGCACCACGGTGCGAACCTGGGAGCCGCCCGTGGCACCTATGGGATGCCCCTTGGAAAGAAGCCCGCCGTCGATGTTCACCGGAATCCGGCCATCCTTGTACGTTTCTTTGTTCCGGATGAGCTCGGCACCCTGTCCGGGTTCTGCAAATCCCAGGTTCTCGTAAGCCATGAGTTCGGCAATGGTAAAGCAGTCGTGGACCTCTGCCACATCCACATCCGCCGCCTTTATCCCGGCCATTTGATAGGCCTGTTCCGCTGCGGTTTTCGCTGCGGTGAGACCGGTGAAGATGTCCCTCTCGGACATGTTTACGCTGTTGGTGGCGCTGCCCGCCCCGAGAATCCATACCGGCTTGTCACTGATTTTCTTTGCCGTTTTCTCGTTCGCCACGATGATGCAGGAGCTGCCGTCTGCATTGGCGCAGCAGTCCCCCACCCGCAGCGGTGACGAGACCGGACCGGCCATTTTGCTTTCCGGATCGGTGAGTTTTTCCATTGTCAGCTCTTTCCTGAACACGGCTTTGTCATTGACTACCCCGTAAGTGGAGGACTTCATGCGTATCTGCGCCAGGTCCTCGCCGGTTGTGCCGTATCTGTCCATGTGTGCCCGGGCGTACAGGGCATAGTATGCCGGCATCATGGTGCCGAAGGGGCTCTCCCACTGGATGTCCGTTCCCCTGCCCATTCTCTCCTGGGATTCGGCGGACGATATTTCCGACATCTTCTGTACCCCGATCACCGCCACGCAGTCGTGCAAACCCGATTCCACCAGGCTGTAGGCAAGCTTCAACCCGGTACTGCTGGATGAGCACAGGGTTTCCACGTAAAACGTGGGCTGGGGATTCAATCCAAGGTATTCCGCGATCACACCGGCAGGTGAACGCTGTTTGTCATATTCCGGTGCCGAACAAACGATGGAAGCATCAATCCGGCCTGACTCAATGCCGCAGTCAAGTGCCGCTTCCCTGTAGGCGTCAAACGCAAGTTCCTTTATCGAACCCGGATAGGTTCTGACAAAGTGGCTCTGTCCCACGCCTATAATTCCGACTTTTCCCATATTTCCTCCTTTGCAGGAATCGCAAGGTCCGTTATCGCCTTGAAGTGGCGGAAGTTGCCTACTGCACACAGCTGCAGCAACATTACAGTTAATTTATAGCTATATTCCAGCTAGCCGTCAATACCAATTTTGCATTCATTGAAAAAAGAAGCGTTCTGTTTGTTATACCAAAGGTTCCACAAGCGTTTTCAGAAGGCCGGCACTTTGTCTCATCCGGCAGGCCGGGCATACATAAGGATCTGCAGACCCAGGTTCTCCTGTTCGTTTTTCAAGCTCTTTCAAATATTTTTCGCCGATCCCCTCTTTTTCGCAGACACTGCATCGAACCAGCAGAGTTTCGGCAAAAACCGTCCCGGTGAAAACGGTTTGCACCTTCTCTTTCTTGATTATGTTCACCGCTCCTGTCGGGCAGACCGATTCGCAGGCCCCGCATCCGGTGCAGGTATCCTTTGAAGGATGAAACCCGTCAAACACCAGCCTTCCTTCACCTGTTTCCAGGAAGGTAATGAAATCGGCTCCGGTTTCACTGCAGGCGAGTTCACACATGCCGCACCCGATACAGATATCGCACCGGAGACACCGGACGGCCTGGATTTCGGCATCCTCCGCCGAAGGCGGTGCGTTGTTATTTTTGTCCGTACCCGCGGCGGCGGGGCGTCTTTCCTTTATAGAAGAGGAAATGATTTCCGTGCTCGCCCTTTTCACCGGCCGATCCCATGAGAACCGTCGTTTTTCTGCATCAGCTGCACAACTTTCCTCTTCCGTCGGGGCCATTGTTAAATTCTGACTGCAGGATAGCTCGTTTCCGGTCTTTTCCGTCTGCTCCGACACGTCCGCAGCTGTCGTTTTTCCCGAAAGATACCGGTGGATGGCATGGGCTGCCTGTTTGCCGGACCTCACCGCGCGGACGGCGATATTGGGGCCGTATGCGGCGTCCCCACCGGCAAATATTCCTTCAATCCCGGTTTCAAGGGTTACTGCATCGGTTTTCACAAGGCCGTTTTCCGTGGGGATGCCGGAAGATTCCACAAACGAAAGATCGCAGTCCTGGCCCGCCGCAACCAGCACATGATCGCACTTGACGGTTCTTGTGCGGCCTGCATCAAATTCGGGGGCGAATCTGCCGTTTTCATCAAACACCCTTTTACAGCACTTAAAGGTGATCTCCCCGTTATCCCGGACTTCGACCGGTCCCCAGGAATTTAGGATTTTCACGCCTTTGGACGTAACATGGTCGATCTCCTGCGGCGATGCCGGCATCTCCCGGTGACTTTCCAGGCAGACCATTTCCACGGTATCCGCCCCGTGGTCAAGTGCAGACGCCGCAACATCCGCGGCCACGTTCCCGCCGCCGATAACCACGACGCTGCCGGATAAAACCGGATTTCCCCCCTGGTTCACCTTTTTGAGAAAATCGATTCCCCCGGTGACAAACGGCAGATCGATTCCCTTCATGGGAATCCTTTTGCTCACATGGGCCCCTGTGGCTATAAACACGGCATCGAAACCGGATTCCAGAAGATCGGGAATATGTTCAATTCTCGTTTCAGGCTCGATTTTCACCCCGCTTTTCCGGATCCATGCGATTTCCCCGTCCAGCACTTCTTCAGGAAGCCGGTATTTCGGGATACCGTACCGGAGCATTCCGCCCGCCTTTTCCTGATCATCGAAAACCTTGACATCATGCCCCATGAGGGATAGGTAAAATCCGGCTGTGAGTCCGGCCGGCCCCGCGCCGATAATAGCGACTTTACGACCTGAGGGCTGCTCTTTGACAAATTCGGGGTACGGATTCTTTTGCGCTGCCTGCCTTGCCACGCAGGCTTTCATGGATCCGATGGTGACCGGAACGTCGATGCAGCTTCTCAGGCAGGCGTCTTCACAGGGGGCCGGACAAACGAGCCCGCACACATGGGGAAACGGATTGTCAAAGATGATGGTTTCAAGGGATTCTTTCCATTGCCCTGTTCCCGCCAGATTGATGAATCCGGGGATATCGATATGGGCAGGACATGCGCGCTGACACGGGGGAATCCGTTTTTTATCAAAACAGACGTGAAAAGCGCATTCCCGGGTTCGGACATGATCGGTAAGAATCTTTCCATGCACCGTCAGAAGATCCCTGATCAAGCCTGCCGCCTGTTCGTCAACCTCCCTTAAAAGACCGGCACACTGTTTAAGTTCGGTGACCACCGAAGGCGCGGCCGTTCCCACTGTAACGGACCGCACCAGTCTTGCGCAGAAAGCGAGCAGACTCTTTTCCCCTGGTTCACCACCCGCTTGTTTCCAGCGCCTGTAAAGCCTTTGTGCCGTCTCGTCCACGGGGCATCCATCCGGGGGTATGCTCATGGCTGTCCTTTGTTTACGGTTGGTCTCTTCCGGACAGTGCCGCTTTCAGTTTTTCCCCCTGTTTTTTGCGCGCCGCACTTCCGTTTTTCTGCTTGTCTTCAAACCGGATGGCGCCTGCGTCGCAGAACCTGACGCACTGGGGATCCCCTTCGCACTGTTCGCACTTGATCACCTTCTTGTCCACAAAGTCGTACATCATCAGGCCGAATGGACAGGCTGCAATACACATTCTGCATCCGATGCACCGGTCATAGTTCACCGTCACCACCCCTGTGTCAGGATTTTTTTCCAGGGCGTTCACAGGGCAGACTTCCCTGCACATGGGTGTATCACACTGCTGGCATACCATGGGGACGACAACGCCTTCAAGGTCCCACCGCATCACCTTGATGCGGGCCCGGTAAGGATTGACCACGTTTTCATTCACCACCGAACAGACCTGTTCGCATATCCGGCAGCCCGTGCAGAT
>JAWLES010000120.1:0-7469 GCA_041685935.1 Desulfobacteraceae bacterium
AGATGTCACGAACGGATAGGTGCCGTGCTCGACATCCAGGTGCGTACCCTGCGCGCCTTCAAAAAGAATCTTCTTGCCCGCCCTGGTACCCTCGTACAGGAGCACTGACACATCCGCGATATACGGAAGAAGACGCTCTTTGACCTCGGCGAACTGTTCTATCACCTTGCCGGGATCTATTGGTTCTTCGTTGAAATACTTTTCAAGGTAAAAGTTTTTTTCGTCCAGTATGGACTTTACCTTCTCAACAAACAGCTCCTTTTCCAGGAGATCCGCAAACCGAACTCCCCTCCTGGTGGCCTTGTCTTCATAACTGGGGCCGATCCCCCTGCCGGTGGTACCGATCCTGCCCTTGCCCTTTATGATTTCACGGGCCTTGTCAATACGCTTGTGATACGGCATGATCATATGAGCACGGTTGCTGATTTTCAGCATTTCCGGAGAGGCGTCGATTCCGTTTTCATTGAGATAGTCCACCTCCTGGAGGAGAACCATCGGATCCACCACAACACCGTTTCCGATAAAACACTTCTTTTTCTGTATAATCCCGGAAGGGACGAGGTGGCTGATAATTTCCTTCCCCTGGACCACCATTGTGTGTCCGGCATTGTTCCCTCCCTGGAACCGCACCACATGGTCGGCATATTCACTTAACAGGTCAACGACCTTGCCTTTTCCCTCGTCTCCCCACTGGGTTCCGACAACTACTGTATTAGACACTGGCTGCTCCTCTTATTTTTAAAAAACATTTTCAAAATACGCGATGTCTCCTCCTCCAGAACCCCCGGGCTCACAAGAACCTGATGATTGAGCCTCGTGTCGGAACCAAGATCTGCAACCGAACCGGCACCTCCCCATTTGGGGTCGCGCGCTCCGAATACAACTCTCCTGATCCTGGCATGAATCATGGCTGCCATGCACATGATACAGGGTTCAAGGGTGACATATAATGTGGTATCCAGCAGTCTGTAGTTTCCGACTGTAACCGCTGCCATCCTTATGGCCTCGATCTCTGCATGGCATGTGGGATCGCATGCGGAAATCGGCCGGTTATGGCCGTATCCGACAACATCCCCTTCTCTGGACACCAAAACCGCCCCGACAGGTACTTCATCCATTCGGGCTGCTTTTCCGGCCTGTTCAAGGGCGAGATTCATATAATATTCATCAGTCATACGCAACAGTTATATTAATGTTTTCACCCAAGGTCAATTATTTTCATCCTAAATTAAGCATTCCTTCTCTTCTAAACAGAAAAGAAGGAAAACTGACATTTTGAAAAACACAGACATTTAAGGTAAAATATTTTGCATTCTAAATATTTTTAGTATAAAATTTATAAGCTTAAAAATGAAGTTTACACTCAACCAACAAAATGGGGGTCACATGCTGAAAAATAACAGCCGAATACTTATTGTCACGGTTCTGTGCCTTTTTATGACGGTTGCTGCGGCAACTGCTGAAAAATCCAATGAGATTAAAATTGCAAAGGTGGGGTGGACCGGTGTCACGATTAAAACAGAGCTTGCCGAATTCACCCTGGACAAGCTGGGATACGAAGTCGACAATGTCACCATGTCCGTACCGATTGTCTATGCAGCCCTTTCCACGGGAGATGCCGATTTTTTCCTGGGAAACTGGATGCCTTCCATGGCGAATATTGCAGACAAATATTTTGAAAACGGCACAGTAATCCAGTATTGCAAAAATATGCCGGGTGCCAAATACACACTTGCAGTTCCGAGCTACTGTATTGAAATGGGTTTGAAAGATTTCTCCGATATCGCAAAGTTCGGTGAAGAGCTTGATTGGAAAATTTACGGGATTGAAGCTGGTAACGACGGGAACAAGATTATTCACAAGATGATTGACAATGACATGTTCAATCTCGGAAAATTCAAACTGGTCCCTTCCAGCGAAATGGCGATGCTGGCACAAGTCCAGTCCTATGCAAGAGAAAAAAAACCGATTGTCTTTCTCGGATGGGCGCCCCACAGCATGAACGAAAGAATCGACATGAGCTATCTCACCGGAAGCACTGCTGAAACTTTCGGCCCGGATGACGGTTCCGCAACCATATGGACCAACACCAGAGTCGGGTTTGAAAAGGACATGCCGAATATCGCTCTGTTTTTACGCAATCTGACCTTCCCGGTCTCCATGATCAACCAGATAATGACCGAGCTTCATCATGACAAAACGTTATCCCCGAGAGAAGCCGGGCTGAAATGGTTGAGCAAGAACCCGGAACGATACAAAGAGTGGCTCAAAGAAGTGAAGACCTTTGACGGAAAGCCCGCACTTGATGTATTCGAACCTGCTTTAAAAAAAGCTGTTAAATAGGATTTCCGGATCGGCATTTCAGAACTGCATCTCCCGGTTATGCACCGGGATATGCAGATTTCAAAATCCTCAACCCTCCATGCTCCTTTCCCGTCTGAAAAGGTGGTGAGTCAACACCCTGCCCTGAAAACTCCATGATCATTCTTCCTTACTGTTTCGGACAAGTTCGTCTTCATACCTCCAGCCGCCGCCCAGGGTCTTGTAAAGAGAAACAAGATTGGAAGATACCTGCCCTGTGGACCGGATGAGCTCATCCTCCAGCTCAAGCAGTGATCTTTGTGCCTCCAGCACATTGTAAAAATCCACCAGGCCCGCCTTGTACCGGTCCCTGGCCAGAAATTCGGTCCTTTTGGCCGCAGCCACCGCTTTTTCAAGGGACTCCCGGCGCATCCGCTCTTTGGCGTAGGCAGTCAGGGCATCCTCGATTTCCTGCCTGGCATCGAGGACGGCGGACTTGTAAGCGATCATGGCAGCTCTCTGTCTTTCGGTCTCAAGATCGATATTCATCCGAATGCTGTTTCCCTGAAAAATCTTCCAGGACATGCCCGGCCCGATCTGCCAGAAACGGCTTTGGGCGGACAGGAAATCCCCTCCTGCATCCAGGGCCTCCAGGCCAATAGTGCCGAAAAGATGAAACTTGGGGTACAGTTCTGCTGTAGCCTCGCCGATGCTGGCGGTCTGCGCGGCCAGTTCCCTTTCCGCCCGGCGAATATCCGGGCGGCGCCGCATGGCCTCGGCCGGTATGCCCACCGCCACACGTGCCGGACCCCCGGGTATCGGTTCAATAGACTCAAGCTCTTGTTCAAGAGCTCCCGGTTCAAGTCCCAGAAGAACTGCCAGGCGATTTTTGACAGTTTTCAAACCGCTCTGCAGGCTTGACACAGTGGAGCGGGTTCGCTCCAGGTTCCTGAGGGACTGCTGCACTGCAAGCTCATCAATCAGCCCGGACCTGTATCTGGATCGATTCAGCTCGTACGTTTTTTTCTGGGTTTTGATGTTGGCCCGGGTAATCCGCAATCTTTGCTGATATGTCCTCACCTTTGTATAGTTCAGGGCCACTTCCGCCATAAGGCTTATCAGCACATCATCCAGATCCGCACGACTCGCTTCGATCTCTGCCTGCGCCGCCTGGACTGACCGCCGGATGCCCCCGAAGAGATCAAGCTCCCAGGACGAATCAAATTGAGAAAGATAATAATTTTGCTGCTCTCCGCCGGAAGTGGACGGAACGGATTCGCTGGTTCTCTGCCGCTGTGCCCGGCCTCCTGCATCCAGCCCCGGAGAGAGCCGGGATTCAGTGATACCTCTGCCGAGCCTCGCCTGCCGAAGGCGGGAAAGAGCGGTTTTAAGTTCCAGGTTCCCCTGGACCGCTCTTTTCTCAAGCCGGATGAGAAGCGGATCATCAAAGACTTCCCACCATTGGGCCAGTTTACTGTTTTCCGGCTTCACCGATTCCAGCCCCTTTTCCATTTCCGCCTGCCAGTTTTCCGAAGTCTTCGGCTGAACCTGTTTATAATCCGGTCCCACCATAGCGCAGCCGCTGATCCATATCGAGATGAAGACTGCCGGAGCCAGTACCCGGAACAAAGATACCATACCAGCCTTTGCTCCTTTTCTTTTATTTGTCCTGTTCATACAGTCCCCGCATTTTCCGTATCATATTGGCATTCCCTTTTCTTTTTCTTCGTTATCACCGTTTTCCTCTCCATTCCGAGCCCTTTTCCCTCAGCCGCTGGAATATAAAATACAGGGAAGGGATTATCAATAAGCCAAGAGTGGTGGCCGCCACCATTCCTGAAAACACCACTGTGCCCATATGCCTGCGGCTCACGGCGCCTGCGCCCACGGCCCAGACCAGAGGAGCAACTCCCAGGATAAAGGTGAGCGCGGTCATGAGCACCGGCCGAAACCGAATGACAGCCCCGTCTATAGCAGCCTGGTAAGCTGAAACCCCTTCGGTCTTCCGGTCCCTGGCGAACTCCACGATCAGAATAGCATTTTTGGCGGCAAGACCCACAAGCAGTACCATGCCGATCTGGGCGTAAACGGACAGAGAGCTGGATGTGATCCAAAGCCCGGTAAAACCGCCGAGTGTCGCCACGATAACGGACAGAACAATGGACATGGGAAGATTCCATGACTCATACAAAGCCACCAGGAAAAGATAGGCAAATATGATGGCAAGTGCGAACAGGTAGCCCACGGTACCGCTGGCCTTTTGTTCCTGGTACGACATGGAAGACCATTCAAACGTGTATCCCTCCGGCAGAGTTTCCCCTGCAATGCGTTTCATTGCCGCCATGGCCTGTCCGGAGGAGTATCCCGGCGCCGGCTCCCCCTTGATGGCTGCGCTGGAAAACTGGTTGTACCGGTTGATCACCCGGGCACCGATTTCCGGAGACAGGGTGATAAGGTTTTCAACCGGAACCTCTTTGCCTTTGTCCGATGTCACATACAGATCTTTTATATCAGCAGGGTTTTCCCTGGATTCAGCCCTGGAACGGGCCTTGACCTGATAAGTCCGGCCATAGAGGTTAAAGTCGTTAACATACCTGGAACCCAGGTGACTTCCCAGCGTTGAAAACAGACGGCTGACAGGAACTCCCATCTCCTCCATACGGGTCCGGTTCAACCGGGCCAATATTTGAGGAGTATCCGCTGAAAAGGTGGTATACACCCGGCTCAGTTCAGGTTCTCCGTTAGCAGCTCCTGCAAGGGCAGCTGCAACGGATGCCAGTTCCTGCGGAGACTGGTCTTTTGCGGCCTGAAGCCGGAAATCGAAACCGCCCGTAACTCCCAGTCCCTGGATCGGCGGCGGTACAAACGCCCGGATGTCAGCGGTGCTGATCGCATTGAGCCTGGCGGAAACCTTTTGAACAATGGAATCGATATGCAGATCCGCAGATCGACGTTCTTCCCATGGATCGAGATCGGCTATTACGAATCCGGCGTTCTCCGCCTTTCCGCTCAACAGACTGAAACCGTTAACCGCAAGTACGTATTCCACTCCGTCCATCTCCAGAAGCGTTTGTGTTGCTTCGGCGGTTACTTCGTCGGTGCGCTGGAGTGTAGCGCCTTCAGGCAGCTTTACGTCGATCAGGAATCCTCCCTTGTCCTCCTGGGGCAGAAAACTGCCCGGAATGTGCCCGGAAAAGAACCAGGCACCTGCGACAACTGCGATAAACAGAAGGATTGCCACCGAAATGTGGCGGATCAGCCACCCCACAACAGCGGTATATCCTTTGCTGGTGCCTCTCAGGACTGCGTTAAACCATCCGAAAGGCCCACGGGTATGGGGCTTGGGTTCTTTCAGAAGCACCCCGCAAAGAGCGGGACTCAGGGTCAGCGCACACACGGTGGAAATAATCACGGACACGCACAGGGTAATGCCGAACTGTTTATACAACAGACCGGTTATGCCGGGCATGAATGCCACAGGAACAAATATGGCCAGAAGCACCATGGTGGTGGCGATAATGGGGCCGGTCACCTGTTCCATGGCTTTGATTGCAGCGGATTTCCCGTCCAGATGTTCTTCTTCCATGATACGATGGACATTCTCCACAACCACGATGGCATCATCAACCACCAGGCCGATGGCGAGGATCAGAGCAAAAAGCGATATGGTATTGAGGTTGAACCCGAATGCCAGCAGAACAGCGAACGTCCCGATGACAGAAACCGGCACCGCGGCAGCAGGAATCAGTGTGGCACGGATGTTCTGCAGAAAAATAAAAATGACCATTACCACCAGAACAAAGGTGAGACCCAGGGTAAAAGAGATTTCCTGCACAGCTTCGGTCACGTAAGCAGTGGTATCGTAGGGAATGGTATAAGAGACACCTTCCGGCATCTGTTCGGACCGGCGCTCGAGTTCCGCCTTGATGGATTTCATGGCTTCAAGTGCGTTGGCTTCCGAAGACCTGTAGATCGCCATATTGATGGCCGGCTGATTGTTGAATTTGCCTTCAGCGCTGTAGCTCTTGCTGCCCAGCTCCACGGTGGCCACATCCTTGACCCGGACCAGGCCTCCTTTTTCATTGCTTCTGATAATGATATTTTCAAACGCCTCAGGGTCCTTGAGACGGCCCTGGGCATTCAGAGTATACTGCAGTTTCTGGCCGGGCACGCTCGGGGCGGTCCCGATTGATCCCAGGGTGGCCTGTACGTTCTGCTGCCTGATGGCCCGGATCACTTCATCCGGGCTCATACCCAGGGCGGTGAGCCGGTCTGGCTTCATCCAGATGCGCATGCTGTATTCGGTCTCGCCGAAGATATGCGCGTCACTGACGCCGTCGATCCGCTGCAGGGCGTCCTTGACCGTCCGGGTGACATAATTGCTCAGAAACAGTTGGTCCCGGCTTCCGTCAGGTGAAGTAAAAGACACCACACCCAGCATGTCCGAAGACCTGCGCCGCACATTGAGTCCCTGGTCCATAACCGCCTGGGGCAGCCGGGATTCCGCCAGCTGGAGCCGGTTCTGTACGTTGACCTGGTCTATATCCGGATCCGAGTCCACGGAAAACGTCACCTCCAGGGAATACGAACCGTCGTTGGTGCAGTCGGAATTCATGTAAAGCATATTCTCGACACCGTTCATCTCCTGTTCAATCGGAGCGGCCACCGAGTCCTTTACAACCTGGGCTGACGCGCCGGGATAAACAGCGCTTACCCGGATCACCGGCGGGGTGATCGACGGATACTCCGCCACCGGAAGAGAGAACAGTGCGATGAGGCCGGCCAGGGTAATGACAATGGAAACGACCACCGCAAACCTGGGCCGCTCAATAAATATTTTCGAAATCATGATTTACCGGTCCTTTCCGTGCTTGTTTTCCACCTTGACAGGCATTCCCGGCCTGACTTTCTGCAATCCCCGTACAATAACCGTATCTTCCCTGTCGAGCCCGGATTGAACGATAAAGTGTTCCCCTGCTGTTTTACCGGTCCGAATTTCCCGTTTTTCCACCCGGTTTTCAGCATCAAGGATAAAAACAAACGCGCCGTTCCGGTCCCGCTGCACTGCCACCTGAGGCACGGCAGGCTGCATGTCCGGTTTTGCCGAGGAGAACAGAACCCTGACATATTGGCCCGGAACCAGCAGCCCGTCCGGGTTGTCAAACTCG
>JAWLES010000121.1:0-7449 GCA_041685935.1 Desulfobacteraceae bacterium
ATCGCGGTAATCCGGGCCTCCATATCCATTTCATCCATTGAACGGGAGATAAGGTCCATACGGCGGAACATCCTTCTTGTCCTGGTTCTCACCGTGGCTGCCGCAGCAGGGGCGAGCCTCTATGTATCAAGCCGAATCACCAGGCCCATAGAAGAGATGAAAACAGGGGCACGCCGTTTTGCAAAAGGAGAGCTTGAAAAACGCCTGGCAGTCCCCGGATCGGAAGAGCTTTCCGAACTCGCCTTAACAATGAACCACATGGCTGAGAGCCTGGCCGAAAAAATCCAGGCGCTCCGTAACCGTACCACGGAGCTGGAGGCGGTCCACTCCAGCATGAAAGAGGGGGTAATAGCCGTGGACCAGAATGAACGGATCATCACGGTGAACCGGGCTTCCGGCAAAATACTCGACTTCCCGCCCCATATGCTGAAAGGAAAACACATCCTTGAAGCGGCCAGGAACTACGAACTCCAGAATTTCATAAAGTCGGCCCTTGCCACCCGCCACCCGGTTGAAAGGGATATCCGGATCGACAGAGCTGAAAAATACATCATCAATATCCATTCCACTGCTCTCCATGACAACGCGGGAAACCGGATCGGCACCCTGATCATATTCCATGACATCACCAGGATCAAAAAACTGGAAAACATGCAGAAAGCGTTTGCCGCAAATGTCTCCCACGAGCTTAAAACCCCCCTGACCTCCATCAAGGGATTCATAGAAACCCTTCAGTCATTCGACGGCAGGAGCGATCCTGAAGAATACCGGAACTTTCTGAAAATCATTGAAAAGAATGTGAACCGGATGATCGCACTGGTCAACGACCTTCTCTCCCTGTCCAGACTGGAAAGAATGCAGGGCGGAAAGATCTCTCTGGAGACGGTGAATCTCAAAAGGGTAATTAAAGAGGCGATCAACACCTGCAGGATCTCCAATCCTGACAGAGACATCAGCATCAAAGCCCTATTGCCCGAACATATCGAAGCACCCGCAGACCCCCTGCTTCTGGAGCAGGCCGTGGTCAACCTTGTTGACAACGCGGTAAAATACAGCCCGGACGGGACCCGGATCAATGTGGCTGCATTCAAAGACGGTGAAACGGCTGTAATTTCAGTAACCGATCATGGACCCGGAATCAGCCGGGAGCACCTGGACAAGATATTCAACCGCTTTTACCGTGTGGACAGGGACAGGAGCAGACAGACAGGCGGAACCGGCCTGGGACTTGCCATTGTCAAGCATATCGCCCAGTACCACGCCGGAAAAATAGAAGTGGAAAGCACTCCCGGCAAAGGAAGCACCTTTTCCATTTATCTGCCCCTTAAACATCCCGACCGGGAATTTATATAAAAGTCCCTGCAGTATTGCGGGAATCAGTCAATCCCCGGCCCCGCATATATACGGCATGCTGCTCATGAAAAAAGCGCGGATGCATTCTTTGAATATATTTTGTCCTTTTGCTCCGGGGTGAGGTTCGACTGTTCAATATCCCGGTAGTACCGGTCGGGGTTAAGCAGCGGGAAATCAGTGCCGAAAAGCACCTTGTCCTCCAGCCCGGCCTCCGCTGCCATGCCGTATACCGCAGGCGTGTAAAGAAACGGGGATGCTGCAATATCAAACCATACGTTTTCCAGTACCCCCGGGACCTCCTTTTTCATGATATTGTAAAAAAAGATTCCGCCGCCCCAGTGGGCCAGAATCAGCCGGTTGTCAGGGAACGCCTTGCAAAGCGCGTAGATCTGCTCCAGTGTCACAGGGGTTTTGCCCGGATACCCGTGCCCCACAGGCTCGTTGGTATGGATCATACAGGGAAGGTTCCCTTTTTCCCTCAATACCGCCATCACCGGCTCAAGGCATTGAACCGCCTCCGTGTCGATACCTGAAAGATAGAACGCAAGCTCTCCGACTCCGCACATTCCCGCGTCAAGGCATCTCTCCGCCTCCAGTGCAGCTGAAGGCATCATTGCATCAAAACAGGCAAGCCCTTTCAAACGGTCCGGGTAAGCAGTTACCGCCTCGAGCACATAGTCATTGTTCTCTTTTACAAGGTCGGGATCATGCCAGGGAAACCCGCATACCACGGAAATATCCACGCCCTGCTGGTCCATCACGGAAATAACGTCCTGAAACCCCGCAACAGCAGCCTTGTCCGATTCATAAAGAAGTCTGAATTCCGGCTCTCCGTCAAAAAAACGTGCCCTGTCCTGCTGCACCCTCTGCTGAAATATATGGGAATGGCAATCAATAATCATCTCTGCACAACTCCTTGATATTGAAAAATAACTCAAACTAATATATATTGGACTATTTTGCAAACATGGAAACAGACATCAGCTGAAATGAGATACTATCCTGCAAACCTCGACGTGAAGGGCAAAAGCTGCCTTGTGGTCGGAGGCGGAGAAGTCGGGGCCAGAAAAGCTAAAACCCTTGCCGCCTGCGGAGCGGATGTCACGGTGCTGAGCCCGGAGTTTTCAGAACGGTGCTCCCGGCTTGAAGCCGAAGGTGTCAGGCTTCTTTGCAGAAAATACTCCAAAGAAGAGCTTGACGGTGTATTTCTCGTATTTGCGGCAACCGATGATCCCTGCCTCAACCGGACCATCAAACAGGATGCGGATGAAAAAACCACGTTGTGCAACATTGCGGACTGGCCCGAAGGAAGCGGTTTTGTCCTGCCTGCGGTTGTAAGCAGGGGAGACCTTGTTCTCACCGTATCCACGGGGGGCAGAAGCCCTGCCCTTGCAAAAAAAATCCGGCAAAAGCTCGAAACCGAGTTCGGCCCGGAATATGAAACCATGCTGATCCTCATGGGCCGGATCAGGGATAGGCTCTTGAGCCGTGCCCGCGACCCTGAAACGCACAAGCATCAGTTCAGGGAATTGATTGACCGCGGTCTTTTGACTTTAATCATCCAAGGGAACAAAACCGAAATCGACAATCTTTTAAAAAGCGTCCTGGGGGACGGGTTTGAATATGACGACCTCATGACGGAAGAGGGCGTATGATCCTGGAAACAGCTGCAAAAGCAACCCTTTATTCAGCCACCATGCTTTACATTGCCGGCATGACCTTTTATATTCTGTACCTTTTCAGGCAGAACGACAAAATGCAGAACACCGGCTTTTACCTCATGGCTGCAGGCGCCGCCTTACATCTTTTGTCCATTCTTGCCTGCTCCGTTACCGTGGGCAGCGTTCCGGCTCACAACCTCCAGCAGACCCTGTCCATATCCGGGCTTGCCCTTGCCGGCACCTTCGTCATATTTAAAAACCGTCTGGGACTCAAGATCCTCGGGGTTTTCGCAGCCCCGCTCGTGGTATTCATCATGGTGGCGGCCCTTCTGGCCCCGGCAGAGCCTGCTGAATACACCTCTCTTTTAAAAGGGTTCTGGATCGTCAGCCACATCATTCTCATCTTCATGGGAGAGGCCGCACTTGCCCTTGCAGGAGGAGCCGGAATTCTCTATCTTCTCCAGGAAAAGCAGATCAAATCCAAACGCCAGGGTTTCTTTTTCAGGCGCCTTCCCTCCCTGGACCGGCTTGATTCGGCAAGTTACACGCTTGTTGCCACCGGATTCGCCCTTCTCACATTCGGCCTTGTCACAGGGTTCATTTACGCCAAGGGAGTGTGGGGAAAGTTCTGGACATGGGACCCCAAGGAAATCTGGTCCATGGTCACATGGCTGATCTATGCCATCCTCTTACACTGCAGGCTCACCGTGGGCTGGCAGGGCAGGAAATCCGCCCTGATGACGATTTTCGGACTTGCAGTGCTGATTTTCACCTTTATCGGGGTCAACTTCCTCATCGGCGGACACCATCAGGGATTCACAAAATAAACGGAGAACAATGCCGCAGATAATACTAACAGGACTGAATCATAAAACCGCGCCGGTGGAACTCAGGGAACGCCTTGCCGTTGGCGACAGTCAGCTGCCCGGTGCCCTGGAAAAGCTGAGCCTGCCTGACAGGATCCATGAAATCGTCCTCTTTTCCACCTGCAACCGGACTGAAATCGTTTTTACAGCAGAGGATGACAAGGCGGTTGACACCGTGAAAGAACTGCTTGCAGAATTCAAGAATATCAGGGTGGATGAATTTGAAAACGCGCTTTACACCTACAAGGATGACAAGGCCGTGGCCCATCTTTTCAAAGTGGCGTCCAGCCTTGATTCCATGGTGGTGGGAGAGCCCCAGATCCTGGGCCAGGTCAAGAAAGCCTACCGCAGTTCGGTTGCCTGCAACACGTCAGGCGTGATCCTGAACCGGCTTTTGCACAAGACGTTTTCCGTTGCCAAACGGGTTAGAAAGGAAACCGGAATCGGTGACAATGCAGTCTCAATCTCCTATGCAGCAACAGAGCTTGCAGGCAAGATCTTCAGCGACCTTTCCACAAAACGGGTCATGCTGATCGGAGCGGGTGAAATGGCTGAACTTGCTGTAGAGCACCTGATATCCCACCACGTCAGCAGAATCACCGTGGTCAACAGAACTTTTGAAAACGCGGTTCAGCTTGCAGACAAATTCAAGGGAGAGGCTGTCAAGTACGAGGAGATGGAAGCCGCACTCAAAGACGCGGATATCATCATCAGCTCCACAGGTGCGGAAGGTTATGTTCTGCAGGCGGGACAGGTCAAGCAAGTCATGAAAAAACGCAAGCACAGACCGCTTTTCTTTATCGACATTGCCCTGCCCAGGGACCTGGACCCGAACATCAACCGGATCAACAACGCATACCTTTATGACATTGACGATCTTAAAAGCATTGTGAACCGGAACATGGAAAAACGGCACCAGGAAACCGTAAAGGCGGAAAGAATAATTGAAGAGGCTGTGGTCAAGTTCAGAAAATGGCTGCAGGACCTGGAGGTGGTGCCCACCATTGTCGCAATCAAGGAAAAAATCGAAAAAATCACGGAAATTGAAACCGGCAAAACCATTGCATCCATGAGCAGTCTTTCCACAGAGGATGAAGAGGCAATAAGGCGGATGGCTCAAGCCATTGCAAGCAGGATCATGCACGACCCGATCCTGTTTCTCAAGGACACCGGGGCCCACCGTAAAGACTCGTTTTACCTGAATGCGGCACGCCAGCTGTTCAACCTCGACCCTGATGATGAGGAAAAACCGTCCTGATCAATCCTTGAGCCATTTGCGCCTGATTTTTTCAAAACCGCCGTTCTGCAGGAGCTCCTGCTTGCCCCGGTCAAAGGCTTCCAGGTATTCAAGGCCGTCCGGACTTGATTTGAGTGCCACCAGATACTCAGCCGTACTCCCGAACCTGGGCAGTTTTACGTACCTGCCCTCCCAGCCGAGCCGCCTCAGTACAAAATCCCAGTTGAACTCATACCCTGCGAACCCGTCCAGCCTTTTTTCACTCAACATCCTGAATCCCTGCCGGATCGTATCCACATTGTACTTGTTGATAAAATCGGCCCGTTTCCATTCGTCTCCGTAGTTGAACCCCCTTTTAACACCGACTGCAAGGCCGCTTAATGATTCCAGCCCTTTCCATTCCACGTGGTCATCCGCCCGCAGGTATACGACAAAAGCAGCCTGATTCACAGGCTCTTTTGAGTAATGAAAAATCTTTTGGCGATCCCTGTTTTTTCCTGTTGGAAAGAGAATATCATACTCTCCCATCTTAAGATAAGCCATTGCCCTGGCCCACGGCGTCACTGAAAGCTCTATGGTATATCCTGCCGCGTGATAGGATTCCCGCAGGACATCCCAGCTGTACCCTTCAAAATTTTCAGTATCATCTCCGGGCGGAATACTCGTCTTTACAAAATCACCGGTCTTAAGGCAGAAAGGGGGATAATCCTCAAGGGTTGCAACCTTGACGACTTTTTCTTCTCCCAGGGCACTTCCGTGAGAGAAAACCATCAGAAAAAACGCCCATATAAAAGCACCGGCGAGCCGGGGTATATTCATTTCCATCACAGCCTTTTTTCAAACCCTGGATCACGAATGGTCGGGAAACTTTTTTTCAATATCAAAACCTCTTCATAAGGTCGGAAAAAACATGAATCGACTTTATCACACCAGTCAGACCTTGGCAACAAAACGCCTGAAACATTCATCGCTCCGGGCCGGACGGGCTTATACGGATTCGGAGGCAATACACCGTGCTTACATTTCTCCTTTACATTTTCTCAGAAAGTAGTATACTACCATATTGGTGTCGTTAATGTTGCATTTTTTTATAGAGAGGCGGAGCAATGGAACAGAAAGATTTGGACTTCTTTAAAAACCTTCTGACGGAAAGAATGAACGACCTGCTTTCCCACGCTGATGACACGGTCACCGGCATGACACAGCCCAAAGACAACTTTGCTGACCCCACTGACAGAGCCTCCCACGAGGCAAACCGGAACTTTGAACTGAGAATCCGGGACCGGGAGCACAAGCTTATCAAGAAAATCAGAAAAGCCCTGGAGAGAATAGAGAACGGCACGTTCGGCATCTGTGAAACATGCGAGGAGGAGATCTCCCCTGAACGACTCAAGGCAAGACCCGTGACAACCCAGTGCATCGAATGCAAAAAACGGGAAGAGGATCTTGAAAGAGCGCTCGGTATTTAAAACAGTTCAGCAACTTGATTGATCTTCACATACATTCCACAGCATCGGACGGGTCATGCACCCCGGCGGAAATTCTCGAGCTTGTGTCAAAAGCCGGGATTACCGCATTCTCCCTGACGGATCACGACACCATAGACGGCGCAAAAGAGATCCTGGCAAGGAAAACCCCGAATTCACCCGAATTTCTTACAGGTGTTGAAATAAGCTGCAATTGGCCTGAAGGCCGCGACCGCGGAGACAGCCTCCATATTCTGGGATACGGTTTTGACGTACACAACCGGAATCTCAACAACACCCTTGAAAAGCTCAAAAAGGCAAGATACGAAAGAAACCCGCAGATCATCCAAAAGCTGAACGACCTGGGGTATGACATTTCCATGGATGAGGTGGAGAAGCTATCTTCTGACGGCCAGACCGGAAGGCCCCATGTGGCAAGGGTTATGGTGGAAAAAGGAATTGTTGATTCTTTCGGCCTTGCATTTGACAAGTTCCTTGCAAGGGGATGCCCTGCATATGTGGACAAGTACAGAATCCGGTGTGAAGAAGCGGTCAGCCTCATACATGAAGCAGGCGGCATAGCGGTTCTGGCTCACCCCGGCCTGATCGGGCCTGAAAATGAGCAACTTGCTGAAAAACTCATAAAAGATCTTGCATTAACAGGGCTGGACGGTGTCGAAGTATACTACCCCGAGCATTCGGAAAAACAGACAGAGAACCTGGAAGGAATTGCAGAGCGCCTCGATCTTCTTGCCACCGGCGGAACCGATTTTCACGGGTCGTTCAAAAAAGGGATCAGGATAGGAACCGGCTACGGGACCCTCAATGTCCGGGATTTTCTTTTAGACAGACTCAAATGCCGCCTT
>JAWLES010000122.1:0-7301 GCA_041685935.1 Desulfobacteraceae bacterium
CTCTGCTTGACGCCGATTTTCCAGCCTGATTCCCCTTCCTCGTTCACCCGGCCCCCTGATATTCAGTCCTTGGATAGACAAACCTGTTTTCGATTTTTTTACTCATTATACATGAAAGCAAACAACATGCCAAGGTGCCGGGGCAATCGAATGCCAGTGCCATATTCCCGGCATCATCCGGTCCGGTGTAGCCTTCCGCTCAGTCTCGCGGCCCGTCCGGGGCTGCTCCGAGGCAAATGCCGGAACCGGTCACATCGTGTGACCGACCGGCATTTTAAACCGCTTCCGGGTTACACCGGATCGGCTGATGCCTCTGCTCGGGACATATGCCCTATCACGCTGAAGAAACGCTTTGAAGTACCGATGCCGGTGAACAACGATGGAAAAAATTACAGGAAATACAACAGGAGAGCGTACATTTGTCAAAAATACGACAAGAGAAGGAAGGGGTTGTCATGATAATGACACGGTCGGCAGTGCATGCTGAAAACACCACTGCCGACTGTGTGAAACAAAACCGGTTTGCCCGGTTCAGTTGAAATGAAGCTTACCGTTTCATGTTAATAACCGTCTGCATCATTTCATCGGTTGTGGTAACGGTTTTTGAATTTGCCTGGAACCCCCGCTGGGTGGTAATCATGTTCACAAACTCCTCTGATATGTCCGCGTTGGACATCTCAAGGGAATTCGGGGATAGGGTACCGAGACCGTTCTCGCCGGGTTTGTTGGTGATGGCGGTCCCGCTGTCCCTTGTCTCGCTGAACAGATTTCCGCCCTCATTGGACAGGCCGTAGTTGTTCAGGAATTTGGCCAGCCCCACCCGGAAAAGCGGAATCAGCTCTCCGTTGGAATAAACCCCGGTAATAACCCCGTCCGAAGCTATGTCCACACTTTGAAGGTCTCCGGCCGCATACCCGTCCGCATCCTGGAAAACAGTGGAGGATGCCTTGGCAAACTGGGTGGTGGACATGGAATCATTCACAAAATTGATACCGTCATAGACAGTGCCGATGTCAAGCTCGATTTCATTTTCAGTGGACCCGAAATCCCCGCCCAGAAAATCGGTTGTAAAACTGAAATATCCGGACTGGGTGATTTCGCTTTTATCAATCGGACTCCAGGAGGTGGAACCGATTATGTCAAAATCGATCTCGCTTCTGTCATTGTACGGATGAGTACTTCCACCGAATTTCAACGGATCGGTAAACGTAAATCTTATATCCTCGTTGTCTGATTCATTGCCTGAGCCGTCCAGATCAATAATCGCTTCGGTCTGGTCCCCTCTGAGGGTGGCGTCGGAATATTCCGCAGGAGGTACGTTTGGATTTGTATCAAAAGAAAAAGTATTCCCGTTCCCCGGGGTTCCTCCGGAATCCGTATCAAAATAAATATCCGTGATGGTATCATCGTTAAAATCAATTCCAATGCCGTCACTTGGATTTCCTGCGGGATTCTCTCCCGGCGTAACCACGGCATCAGGATATTCCTGCGGCGGAGAGGGATCTATTTCAAATTCTATGGAATCGATAGCCGCAGTTGTTGTGTCAAGAGAAGAACCGAAAGTGTACTGGATAACGGACCCCTCGCTTGACGAACCTATTGTATCATCCCAGATACCCAGCTGTACCTGGGTTTCGTCACTCCCTCCCGCTATGACAGAGGTGTTAAGTTCCCCGCCTCCGCCAACCGTCCAGTTGGATCCGTCCCAATCCAGAACAATAGGCTCCTGGTCTCCTGCTCCATCCACCGAGGCAATAGCCCCCTGGGAACCTGCTGTTTCCACGGACAAAACAGGATCATTTGCAGGAGTAAAATCAAATGCCTGGTTTACTATATCCTCGGTTTTAAGGGGCATATTCCAGTCCCATGCACCCAGATTGCCATTGTATCTTAAATTGATATCGTCTGAATACATTGACATGGGAGCGGCATCCTGCACCCGTACATCAGACGTGTCGGTTGAAATATTCCCAGAATTATTCGTACCAAGATCGGTGACCAGGGTTCCGGCGGAATTTGCGATTTCAGGATTGCTCCAGTACCATTGCTCTTCGGTCGGGTTCCACACTATTCCCAGATCCTTTGAGTCATGAGTCATGACATTGGGTTCGTTGATTTCAAGGGTGGTATTGTCATTGGCTGTATCACCGAAATACTGGGTCCCTTCGATACCCTGGACATGCATGTCGTTCTTGTTGTTTATATCGAATCCCAGGGAATCCGTGGCAACAGCAGGCTGGTCGAGCTTTATCCTGATATCCGGCTCCCTGTCAGTGGGAGAATCCGGATCAAGGGCAAGCTGTATCTCCTGGTTATCCGAATAAACGATGGTCGCGTTCGTATAATTCTCAGGTTTTTCATCAGGCGTTATAACACCGTCATTATTCGGATCAGTGAAGCTCCAGGAAGAGCCGTCAAACTCAAAGCTGAACCCGTACCCGTCAAGCGCGGCCTTCTCGTAATTGACAATTTTGTAATTGATATTATCCGCCGTGTTGACTCCGTTGGCCTTGAAGTTACCGAGCCGTCCTGTGAATTCACTCATGGTCATGTTGAGGATATCACCGCTGCTTTCGCTGAACTGGATGCTTCCCCGGGCCAGGAGGCCTTTGCTGTCAGTGCCCTGGACCAGGTTCCGGTTATCCTCTTCCGGGTCGCATGCAACTGCGTACTCCCATTCAGTGCCTGATTTTTTATCGTAATATATGGTGATGTCATGTGTGCTTCCCAGAGAATCATATGCCTTGACCACAGTCTGATACTCGTAGTTGGTCCCCTCCATATGTGTCTCTTCCCCGCTGTCCCAGTTGTTGGACAGAACCACGGACTTGCTCACGGCATCAGCATCGAGATTCGTAATCGATGTCACCTTTGAGCTTTTTTCAGGGGAGCTTGTAAAAGCTTCTAAAACAAGATCCTTTATCGCCCCGGTATCCTCACCTGTTTCTTCATCCAGGTCCCAGCCCTGGACAACATATCCCTCCGGGTTTACAAACTGACCGTTTTTGTCAAAATAGAAGTTTCCCGCCCTTGTGTAAAAATTGTTTTCCGTCTGCCTCTGCCGGACAATGAAAAATCCGTCACCGCCGATGGAAAGGTCGGTTGTATTGCCTGTGGATTCAAAAGAGCCCTGACTAAAATTCTGGCCCACCTCCCCGATGGACATTCCGCGTCCCATCTGGTCTGTGCCCGCCTGGGTGGCCACACTTTCATAAAGTGTATCCGCGAATGTGGACCGCCCCCTCTTGAACCCCACGGTGTTGACGTTGGAAATGTTGTTTCCCACCACCTGCATTGCGTTTCCCATGTTTTTCAGGCCGCTTGTTCCGGTAAAAAGTGAACTTGACAATGCCATGATCCTGTCTCCCCTTTTCTATTATACGATCAGCCCGGGCTGATAATTTTTATTTTGTTTTGTTATTTTTGTGTTCAATTTCAATTAACCTCGTTCACCGAAGAAACCGTGACCAATCTCCCGCTGTCATCCAGTACCAGGAACTGGCCTCCGTTGAGACTTTTTATGCCTGTCACATCATCCGTGACCGTCGTAGGCATTTGCTCGCCGGATGCCGTGGAAACCGTGTATGCATATACACCGTCCGGGACCTGCTCACCTGAATCATCCAGGCCGTCCCATGTATATTCGTTCGAACCGCTTTCGGTTTCATCCGCAGGAACAGTTATGGATCGTACGGACTCACCCGCCGGGTTGACAATATTCAGCAACACATTCCTGCTTTCATCCAGCTGAAAGCCGAGATCCCCCCCTGATACGCTTTGATTCTCCACCATCACAAGCGGGGTATCCGAACTCACTTCTTTTCCCAGGTAGTCAACGATTGATGCGGAATCACCTGCATCCTGTTGCCCGGAAATGATCTCGACCAGGGATTCCGGATCAACCGGCATCCCTTCCACCACCAGATAGGGTTTTCCGTTGCTGTAGGAAATTTTTTCCACCTTGCCTGTCACTGTTGTAGGAACCTCCTGGAACCCGTACCCGGTGTCCGCCAGGACCGTATATTTATAGCTTCCGTCCTCAACCTGGTCTCCGCTGTTATCCGTCCCGTCCCACTGCACCGAATAAGAGCCCGGCGCCTTCTGTCCCGGATAAATATTTTTAATCTCTTTTCCGTCCGAATCCTTGATGCTGATCATCAACTCTGCAGGCTGAGAAAGGTTATAAACACCTTCGGAAGGATTTCCGTTCCGCACCTCGATGGAATCTATACTGCCTGTGACCTCTTTTCCGAGGTACCCGGTCACGTCATTCTTCGAACTGTCTTCAAAAGCAGTGGTCATGGATTCGAGTGTGTCGTTGAGACCGATCAGCTGTTCAAGCTGAGAGAATTGAGCCAGCTGGGTGGAAAAATCCGTGCCTTCCATTGGATTCAGCGGGTCCTGGTTCTTAAGCTGGGCCACCATCATTGTGAGAAACGTATCCCTGCCGAGCTCATCACTTTTTTTCTCGTTCTTCTTGCCATAGGATTCGTACGAAGAACTGAATTGATCCAATGTGTTGTTTACTACGCCTGTATTTGCCATGTGCCTCTCCTTTTATGCCACGTAGTGCAAAGAACCTGTTGTTTCCGAATACCCGTCATCCGTTTCCGGATCTCCGGCTGCCGGGTCAGGATCTTCACTCTCGGTTCCGCTGTTTTTCCCTTTTTTATCGGACTGCCCTGACTGCCCCCTTGCATCGGCCATGGACTGGCCGAAATCCTTTCCCATCTGCACATCAAAACTTTCAAGACTGATACCGCTGTTGGCAAGGGTGCTCTTCAAATCATGGGCATGGGATAAAAGGATATCCCTTGCGGAATGATTTTCCGCCATAACGTTGACTTTCATTCCGTTGCCGGCATCATCAATCGTCATCATTATCCTGCCGAGCTCAGGGGGTCTTAGCTGAAGTTTCATCTCGGTCTGGCCGTTATTGATCGCCTTGAAAAGGCTTTTTCCGATCTGGTTGGTCACATATGTGGGAAGGTTTTTCGCAGCAGGCTTTGCTTTCAGAGATGACAGGTATTTCGCCGAATCAGAGGATTTGAAATCAGAAGCACTTGTCGCGGAAGCCGTGTCCGAAACCCGGGTACTTCCCGCCTGCCCCCGGCCCTCTTTGGACAGAAGGCTTTTCCCTTCATTTTCTCCTGCCTTTATTCCCTCTGAACCGGTTTTTCCGTTTATGCCGGATTCCATTTTCTCAAGCACTGCCGCCAGCTTCTGATCCACCCCGGATTTTACCTCGGAGGAAGCATTCTGATTGTTCTGTTTGGAGAACAAAAGCTCGTTAAGCTGCTTTTTGCTCAGGTCCATCATGGAGAAATGGGTCTCCTCGGAATTCCCTGGAGCACTCGCCATAGAATTTCCGTTCCCCGGACCGTCGGTCTTCAAATTCAAATTTTTCACAAGGGTCGCCATCAGATCAGAGGATCGAGCCGTTTTTCCCGCATTCGAATTGGATGCCTGCTCTCCTTTTTCACCGGCTTTTACCGCAAGAAGCTCCATCAGTTCCTGCAGGGCGGAAGCTTTTGCCCCCGCAGCACCGCTCTTCTGTGTCGATATCTGATTTTCCGAAGCGGGTGCAGGCATTCGAAACTCCCGCCTTTTCGCTTCCAGTGCCTCGATAAAGTCGGACAGGGATATCTCTTTACCTGCGGCTTGACTGTTCAGGTCCAGCCGATCCAACAGCCTGCCCATATTCGTCTCTTCTGCTGAGGCACGGAAAGATCTGCCTGAATAAAACGACTGTTTCCTGAGTTGCCGCAGATCCTGCAGCAGTGCATCCAGGTCCATGCCCCTGTCGGTTTTGGCATTTTCCAGAATATTCTCTTTTATCTCCCTCGGCAATCCGAGCACGGCAAGGATGGAATCGATGAACGGAAGGCTGGTGGAGGATAGAATATGATCGTTTTCGTCTGCTTTGCCTGCTTCCCTGCCCTGATCTTCCAACCCGAGTTCCGCAAGTCTGTCAAAAAGATCCTCAACCGAAACTGTTTTACCATTTTCTCCCTGTTCCATCTCAAGCTTTTCAATCAGGGCTTCCAGATCCTCAACAGAGTATCCTGCACCTGCCAGGAGCTGCTTTAACGCATTCAGCCCGTCTGTTCCCATGGAAAGGTTCTGCAAGTCATCACCGGAGATACTGCGTAAAAAATTTTTGAGCTTTTCAATGAAATTTTTTCCTTCAACGGTTTCAAGCTCCCTGGACATGGCATGGGAGACCTTTTCCAGGATATCATTGCCGCTGGAGATCTCTCCCCTTTTGAACCCGCTGTTTTCAAGCACTGCAGCGAGCTTTTCCTGAAAAACGCCGAACTTTTCAGAGGATTTGCCGAACTCCATCAAAGAGCCGCCTGACCCGGATTTTCCAAACATTTGAAGAGCAGCCCCGCTCATTTGTGTTCCCATGTACCCCATTAGGCACTCCTTTACAGTTTCAGTGTCACTGTAAAGGGGAGCAATGATTGTGCCATTCATGGCGGCTATTTCAATTTTCGTTTAAATTCACATGGTTGGGAACGGATTATGAGATTGACAAAAACCCGGAACAAAGATTTTGGAAGATATTTCCCTTTCGGGATACAGATTATGGGAAAATATTACCCCGGTAAGGACTACCGGTTTTTTCGGGCGAGAGCTTCACTTATTTTGGCGGCCTTTTCCTTGTTTACGTCTGCCAGAATCTGGGCTGCCGCAGTTTCTCTCATGCGGGAAAAGATCTCCCGGGCCACATTCAGCTCCATTTCATTGACAATGCTTGCGGCGTTTTTGGGTTTCATGCCGGCATACACCTTGACAAGCCGATCCATTTTGGCTTCAAACGCAGCCTGTTTTTCGTTTTCCTTTTCATCCTGTTTTTTATCAAAAAGAGCTATATCCTCTTTTACCTGCTTTTTCAGTTCGGCAAGCTGTTCGAGCTTCTCATCGATCTGGTCTTCAAAGCGCTCCAGTTCATCCTTTTTCCGGTCAAGCATCTCCTGCTCTTCGGCAATCTTTTTTTTCTTCTCTTCAAGGCCGCGCAGCACCACCTCGGCAGGATCAGGGCATTCAGGGCAATCCGGTTTGTCCCGCCCCTCCTGCGGATCTTCTTCGGAGGAGGATTCCCCGTCCTGGGCAAAAGCGGTTTTCACCGCACCTTCCTGTAAAGGAACAAATGGTGCAGGTATTGTTACAATAACGAATACTGCTGCCAGAACAGAAATTATAACACTGCTTTTAAAAGGATGAATCATCATTAATCTCCCTTGCTTTTCTCAAAGAGGCGACCTCGTCCAGGGTGTCCTGCTCGAACTTTCTAA
>JAWLES010000123.1:0-7214 GCA_041685935.1 Desulfobacteraceae bacterium
AAAGAGCTGGAGAGGGGAGGGCAGGTCTTCTTTGTCCATAACAACATCAAGAGCATTTTCAAAAAGTCGGAAAAACTGAAAGAGCTGGTTCCTGAAGCCAGGATCGACGTGGCTCACGGGAGACTTTCAGAATCCGTGCTCGAAGAGGTCATGCTCAAGTTTATCCGGAAAAGTATTGATGTCCTGGTTTGCACCACCATTGTGGAATCCGGGCTGGACATTCCTTCCGCCAACACCATGATTATCAACAATGCGGAACGGTTCGGGCTCTCCCAGATTTATCAGCTCAGGGGCCGGATAGGGCGGGGAGATGACCAGGCCTATGCGTACCTGTTTGTTTCCGATGAAAGCCGGCTTACCAGGGACGCGGCAAAGAGGCTTGCCGCACTTATGGAGCACAGGGATCTTGGTTCCGGGTTCCAGATCGCCATGAAGGACCTGCAGATAAGAGGGTCGGGGTCGGCGCTTGGAGCCTCGCAATCCGGCCATATCGCCTCGGTGGGATACGACATGTTTCTCAAACTTCTTGACAGCGCTATCAGGGACATGAAGGGGGATGAAGTGGAAGAGCCCCTGGAGCCGGAGATCAATATTGCCATGTCCGCATATATCCCTGATGAGTATGTAAGCTCTGTTGAGCAGCGGCTGACCGTATACAGGAGACTTTCAAAAGTCAACTCCCTGTCGGGGATTTCCGGGATGAAACAGGAACTGATCGACAGATTCGGGAAACTGCCCAGGGAAGCGGAAAACATGCTTTTGAAAATAATGCTCAGGGTGCTTGCCATCAAATCCGGGGTGGAACGTCTGGACCTTTCGTTCAACCAGCTGACCCTGGCATTTTCCGCTAAACACATAAGTGATTTCGGCAGGGTGGAATCAGTTCTGAACAAACAGGGGCTGGAGTATACATTGCCCCGTAAGAATACGGTGAATATTCTGCTTGGAAAAAAGAGAAAGAATATCGCAAAGTCCCTTGTGGAATCCAAGCAGATTTTAAGTGAACTTGCACGCGGTTTTTCCGAATAGTAATATTATCGGCAAAGGATCGGAAAAGAGATTCTGGAAAGGAATTTTGTTCATGGTATCGTTGAATGCGGAAAAAGCAGTACGCAAGGCTGTTGAAAAGATATCCGGGAAAACCGGGCAGAAAATCGAAATCAAGGGGAAAGTCGGTTTCAAGCCCGGTTTTTCCCCCTGCATTACTGTTAATGATGTATCATTCGGAAAATCTTCCATACAAAAGCTTATGATCTATCTGGAGTTCGCTCCACTTGTCAGGGGAGAGGTGCGGGTGAAACACCTTCGGGTCAGGGAGACCAGGATCGTGATCGAAAGGGGCAGGGACGGCATGATAACCCCGGATTTCCAGGATGGCCTGCGGCGTGCGGCCGAAAGTGAATCAGGAGGATCAGGCGCAAAGGATCTGGTCATGGAAAACTGCAGGATAATTTTCATGGACTTGAAAAACCGGACCGGCCTGGATATTGCCGCAGACGAACTGAAAGCTGAAGCTTTTCAGCCTGCAAGTTCATCAGGAACTGATCCGGCGGTTACATTGGATATTGTTTCCCGGAGCCTTGACGTGGCATCATTTGCCACAAATGGCAAGGATTATGAGCTGCCCCGTGGAGAAAAACTTCTTTTTCCGGACGGGCAGGAGCGGTTGCCGGTTCCTGATTCCGTTAATTTTGCCGGCCGTATACATGTAAAAAAACTGGTTCTGGCAGGTTCCCGTCTCCGTGATGTAAAAACTGAAATCGCAATAAAGTCCGGACGGCCGGACGGCATGGTTCATATTGCAAAAAAGGGGGCGGACCTCAGGGAGGTCATGGCCGCCATTGCCGGGAAAGCGGTCCGGGGAGATCATTTCTGCGCCTCTGTCCTTGAGGCCCTTGGAGAGGCGGCAAATGAAAACAGAGAGTACTGAGTTTCCTGTCCATCTTTTGGAAGAGATCAGGAACACTTATAACAAAAGGCGATTTGTAAGCCCTGATCCTCTTCAGTTCCTGTACAAATACAATAATCTGCATGATCGCGAAATTTCCGGGATGATAGCCGCGTTTCTGGCTTTCGGCAGGGTCGATCAGATTCTTGGAGCCGTGGATAGGGTTCTTGGTGTCATGGGGGACAATCCGCGGAAGTATATTGAAGCTGCATCCCCTTCCGATTTTTATCACGATTTTGCAGGCTTTCAGTACAGGTTCGTGAAAGGAGTCCAGGTGGCTGAGCTGTGCAAGGGCCTCAAATACATAATCAAGACATTCGGCTCCGTGAATGAATGCTTTCTGGCGGGCTTCTCCGGCAAACATGATACAGTGTTAAACGGGCTTTCTTTTCTGATATGCCGGATCCTGGAAAACTCGGAGCCTGGTTATCTTGTGGCGCATCCGGAAAAGGGGAGTGCCTGCAAGAGAAGCAACCTTTACCTGAGATGGATGGTCAGGCGGGATGAGGTTGATCCAGGCGGCTGGACAGGTGTCTCACCCTCCAGGCTTATTCTGCCCCTGGATACCCATATGCACCGCATATGCAGGCTTATCGGACTTACGGAAAGAAAGCAGGCGAACATGAAGACCGCAATTGAGGCGACCGGTTCTTTGAGAAAAATCGCCCCTGATGATCCGGTGCGCTACGATTTTTCCCTGACGCGGTTCGGTATCAGGCAGGATTTCGAAATCCGCACCCTTGCGGAAATGTTTCGCCAAAACCCATAGTCTCTTCCTGTCTGAACCGGAGAATTGTGTTGACAAAAACAGGGAAAAGTGAAAATGTGGGTCATATTTCCTTCAGAAACAGCTGTATGATACAGGTTTTGATCAAAGCTCGGTTAAAACCGGATACGATTTACAGGATACAGGATCAGGTAACCCGAAATCATGAAAAGGAGTAGCGTATGACTGATTCCGCGGCGGTTAAAGGGAATCCTGCAGTTGTCGGACTGGCTGGATTCGGCATTACAACTATGCTTTTGCAGTTTCACAATGTAGGATGGTGCGATGTGGGCCCGGTAATAGCCATGGCTTTTGTCTTCGGCGGTTTGGCCCAGCTTGTTGCAGGATATTTTGAATTCAGCGTTGGAAACAACTTCGGTTTCAGCGCATTCGTTTCATACGGATCGTTCTGGATCGCCCTCGGCATAATATTTCTGCTCAACCATTTTAATATCTATCATTCCAGCACAAGTGACGTGGGATGGTTTCTGGTGAGCTGGACCCTTTACACCTTTATCATGTGGATTCCTGCCATGCGGATTCACACTGCAATGGCCGTCACTTTCACGTTGCTGCTGATCGGATTCATTCTGCTGGATATTGCCCATTTCGGGTATCCGCAGTTTACTGTGATTGCAGGTTATGAGCTGATGCTGTGTGCGGCATCCGCCCTTTACATGATGGCCCATGCCATTTACGCCCAGGTTTTCGGGCGCGACGTTCTTCCGGTGGGCAAACCCTGGTTGAAATAGGCATTCCGGCTTTTGTCCAGTGTCTCTTGTTTGTTATTTATGAAAGGAGAATCCTATGAAAAGAATATATCTTGTTTCGTTTCTGGCCTTCCTGTTCTGTCTGCCGTCTTTTCCGGCGAGTGCGGATGATTCCGCCACCAAAGAGGAATGCGTGGTGAAATGCAGGGAAGCCGCCGCCATGATTAATTCAAAAGGGGTTGAAAAGGCTTCCGGGGTTATCGGTGATCCGGACGGCCCTTTTGTCTGGAAAGACTCTTATGTGTTTTTAATGGATTTAAAAGGAAAGATGATAGCGCATCCTTTCAAGCCGGAACTCACCAAAAAGGATCACTGTTTGTTGATAACCGATCCGACGGACAAGGCGCTTTTCGTCCATTTTGTAAATCTTGCCCGCTCCAAGGGTGAAGGCTGGGTGGAGTACATGTGGCCCAAACCTTTGAAAAATACGCCGAGGAAAAAGATGACCTATATTTACAGGGTTCCGGAACACGATCTGTTCGTGGGGGCCGGTGTCTACGTGGGCGGCATGATGTATTGACAGGTTTGAAAAAAACTGCCGTGCGTTTTAGAATGGCACGGTTCCTGCTTATTTGATTTAGGTAGTGTTGTCCGAAAGGACAATCCTTCATCCGGGATTTTTAAATCCCGATCCCGGGAGAAGGATCGAGAAATGCGGATATCGCATTCGCGTGAAAAAAAAATGTAAAGGAGGACCAAATGGCAGGGAAAAAATATCGTGTGACAAAATCGTGTCCGCAGTGCGGATGCTCTCATCTGACCCATCAGACTGAAGAGGATTTGAAAAAAAAATATACTGATGTACCGAATGTGGAGCTTGAATGCCACGAATGCATGATGAAATTTGAAGTTGACGTGGACAAGGATCTTAAACCGGAAGACGAATAGGTACCGTACGGATCCGCCGGGGACATGACGGCTTCGGAGCCGGTGCGTTCCCGGCGTTTTCTTTGGGTTTTTCCAGAATCCGCGGAATTTCCGGAATCAAGGTTCGGAGCGCTGCGGATACGGCTTTGGTACGGAAAAATTTATTGACATACTGCCACGCTGTAGTATATTTTGGTTGTATGATACCGAATGACCGGACAAAAACCACCTGAAAAGGGAGGACAAATATATGTGGGAATACAGTGAAAAGGTGAAGGATCATTTCATGAATCCCCGGAATGTCGGGGAGATTGAAGACGCCTCCGCAATAGGTGAAAAAGGATCGATTTCATGTGGAGATGCATTGAAGCTGTACCTCAAAATCAATGACGACGGGGTCATTGAGGAGGCCAAGTTCATGACCTTCGGCTGCGCGAGCGCAATCGCAAGTTCCTCCGCACTCACGGAAATGCTCAAGGGGCTGACCATTGAAGAGGCGGAAAAAATCACAAACGATGATATTGCAGAATATCTTGGCGGGCTGCCTAAAGAGAAAATGCACTGTTCTGTGATGGGGCGGCAGGCACTTGAAAAGGCGATTGCTGACTTCCGGGGCGAGAAAGTTCCTGAAAAAGAGGGCGAGGTGGTCTGCGAGTGCTTTGATATCACGGACCGTGAAATTATCAAGGCGGTAAAAGAGAACAGTCTTGAGACCACGGATGATGTAACCTGCTTTCTCAAGGCCGGCGGCGGATGCGGCAACTGCCTTGAGAAAATCGATGAACTGATACGTACGGAGAAAGCAAAGGCCTGACCCGGGAGAGGAATGTATGACAACGGTTTATGTTGATAACAATGCCACCACCAGGGTGGCCCCTGAAGTGCTGGATGAAATGCTGCCGTATTTTTCCGAATACTACGGCAACCCTTCAAGTGCACATTCATTCGGCGGGAATGTGGCGAAAAAAATCCGTGAGGCACGGGAAAAGACAGCCGCCCTTATCGGTGCTGATGCCGATGAGATTGTCTTTACAAGCTGCGGAACCGAAAGTGATAATGCAGCAGTTCGGTCAGCCCTGAAATCCGCTCCGGACAAAAAGCATATTGTGACTTCGACCGTGGAGCACCCTGCTGTTCTGAATCTGTGCACCTCCCTTGAAAAGGAGGGGTATCGGGTTACATACGTGCCTGTGGACGGGAAGGGTAATCTCGATTTTGAGCATTATTCTGAAAGCCTTACAGATGATACCGCACTTGTTACCTTGATGTGGGCGAACAATGAAACCGGAGTCATATTCCCGGTTGGACGGCTTGCGGAAAAAGCTGCTGAAAAGGGAATACCCTTTCATACGGATGCAGTCCAGGCAGCCGGGAAAGTGGAAGTGAATGTCAAGGACATGCCGGTTTCCATGCTGTCCCTGTCAGGTCATAAAATTCATGCCCCCAAAGGGGTGGGTGCGCTTTACGTGAAGAATGGAACCCGGTTCAACCCTTTTGTAATCGGAGGGCATCAGGAATCAGGCCGCAGGGGGGGAACTGAGAACGTGGCCTCCATTATCGGGTTTGGGAGGGCGTGTGAACTGGCAGCCGAGCATCTGCCGCGTGTGGACACCGAGGTCCGCAGGATGCGGGATTACCTTGAAAAATCCCTCCTGGAAGCGATATCATTTTCCTCAGTCAACGGGGACAGGGAGAACAGGATTCCCGGCACTGTGAGTATCGGGTTTGATGCGATAGAGGGAGAATCCATACTGATGCATATCGACAATGCCGGTATATGTGCTTCCTCAGGCTCCGCATGCACTTCAGGCTCTCTTGAACCTTCCCATGTACTCAGGGCCATGGATGTCCCGTTCAAATCGGCCCACGGCTCGATCCGTTTCAGTCTGTCGATTTACAACACCGCCGACGAGATGGAGTACATCGTGAAAACACTGCCACCTGTAATACGCAAACTTCGGCTGATGTCTCCATTCTGGGACAGATGCAATGATAAGGCTTAAGCACGGACACAATGAAATCAAAAAGCTTGTGGAGGATTCGGCCGGGCAGGATTTCAACTCCTGCCTGCACTGTCTTACCTGTACCAATGCCTGCCCGTTTGTCCGGGCGATGGACTACAACCCCAATGCAGTAATCCGGCTCATCCAGCTGGGCATGGAAAAAGAGGTGCTTGAATGTTCAACCATCTGGGTGTGCGTGGGGTGCAATACATGCTGCCATTTCTGCCCCATGGCCATTGATATCCCGGCTGTCATGGATTCCCTGCGCCATGCTGCACTTGAACGTAACGTTACCGTAAAAGAGCCGGATATCGTCAATTTTCACAAAGAGGTCCTGAACTCTGTGAAAAAATACGGCAGAACCCATAAACTTGAAATCATGATGCGATACAAACTTAAATCCGGGAACCTTTTCAGTGATTTCGGGATCGGTCTTAAAATGCTTCAGAAGCGGAAGCTCGATCTGACCCCGTCAAAGGTGAAAAATGTCAAGGCGATCAAGACCATCTTCGAATAAAATAAATGTGAAGTTTTCCTACTTTCCGGGGTGTTCCCTTGCAGCTTCAGGTAATGAGAACAACCTTTCGCTGTTAAGGTTCTGCAGCCTTATGGGGATCGATCTTGTTGAGCTTGATGACTGGAACTGCTGCGGCTCTTCATCAGCACACAGTATGGACGCCGTGGTGGCCCAAAGGCTCCCTGAGCGGAATCTTGCGCTTGCGCCCGAAGGCCGGGCCCTGCTGGTGGTATGCCCGAGCTGTATGAACCGCCTGAAGCTGACCCATCTCCGTCTTTCCAGGGACAGCCGTGCCAGGGCTGCGTATGAAAATCTGTGGCAGCGCGATTTTGATTTTGATCTG
>JAWLES010000124.1:0-7199 GCA_041685935.1 Desulfobacteraceae bacterium
AAGATGGGGGACGATGTCCAGAAATGCGTTGAATGCCACGATAAACTCAAGGGCGAAAGAACCGATATCATGGTTCTTGAAAATGCCATGCACGAAAGCTGTGTGGGGTGCCACAAATCTTACAACGAAGAGGAAGCCGGTGATGCCCGGAGAGGGCCTGCACCGACCAAATGCGGCGAATGTCATCCTAGACCCGAATAAAAACAGGCCTGCGAACCTTCCGATCATATTGGTATAAAGGGGAATACTCAAAAGAGGTTCCCCTTTTTTAATGCTTCCTTTCTCAAGGCTTTATTTTGAAACCAGTCACAGCAACCCGGCATTTCAATTCCCCCCTGCGCATCCGGGAAAAAACGATCCAAAACCGACTTTTTCTCGCGCCCATGGCCGGGCTCGGCAACGTTGCCTTCCGGGAACTTGTGGCGGGCTTCGGGGGATTCGGCCTCCTCTTTACAGGGATGTGCAGCGCAAAAGCGGTTCCTTCAGAAAACCCGGCCGTTTCAACTGTTTTCCGGTGGCGCAGACAGGAGCTCGAACATACTGTCTGCCAGATTTTCGGGACAGATCCTTCAGCAATGACTGCAGCCGCGGCAAGAATAGAGCACGAGGGCTTTTTCGCCGTTGATCTCAACTTCGGGTGCTCCGCTTCCGCCATCTGCAAAAAAGGAGCCGGAGCCGCCCTCTTGAAAACACCTGACAGATGTTTTCAAATCGTTGAACAGGTTCGAAAAAAGGTCTCCTTTCCGACTTTTGTCAAATTCCGGACCGGATGGGAAAACGACATCCAAAACGCCGCCCGCCTGGCAAAGGGGTTTGAAGCAGCAGGTGCGGACCTTCTTGTTTTTCACCCGAGGATAGCGCCGGACCGCAGAACAAGGCCGCCCAGATGGGACCATATCCGGGCGGTGAAAGAAGCTGTGAACATCCCTGTATTCGGCAACGGGAACATTTTTGACGTCAAGGATCCTGAAAAAATGTTATCCCTGACCGGATGTGACGGTGTATCCATCGGACGGCTCGCAGCTGCCAAACCCTGGATCTTCGCATCCCTTTCAGGCATCCCCGTCCCTGATGAAGAATTATACCGCAACACCGCCCTTGAAACGGCACGCCTCCTTTTCCACCATTTTGATCAAAAAACCGCTGTAAAGCATTTCAAAAAATGGCTCCCTTACTTTTCAAGCAATTTCAAATTCAGCCATGAAATTTACAAAACCCTTGTAACATGCTCTTGCCCGGAAACCATTGAAAAAACATTAAAAACCTTGTTTCAATCCACGCCTGAAATCACATCAAGACCCAATATAAACCTGTTTGGATAAAAGATCTTTTAGTGAAGTCCCTGGTGGATATTTCCAATTTGCGATTGACATTAACCGTTTCGCCGGATATGGTTTCCTTCAATTGTAGATGGACAAGTGCGTATCAGGTAAAAGAAACAAAAACCCCTTACAAAACACAACACGAAAGGAGGCAACTGTATGAAAAGAGAAACATGGGGGACAAGAACCGGGTTTATTCTTGCCGCGGTGGGATCGGCCATAGGCCTTGGAAACATCTGGCGGTTTCCCTACATGGCGTTTGAAAACGGAGGCGGGGCTTTCCTCATCCCGTATTTTTTCGCACTGATCACCGCAGGTATACCGATTCTGATCCTGGAGTTTTCCCTGGGGCATAAAATGAAAGGGGGGTCACCCTTAAGTTTTGCCAAGGCGAACAAGAGCTGGGAATGGCTCGGATGGTGGCAGGTGCTCATAAGTTTTGTCATTGCTGTCTACTATGTCGTCATTATCGGGTGGGCGATAAGCTACACCGGATACTCGCTGTCACTTGCATGGGGAGACGACACCATAGGTTTTTTCGTGGGGGACTTCCTCGGCCTGACCGACGGCCCGTTTCAACTCGGCGGATTCCAGGGCATTATCGTTGCCACAACCATCCTGGCGTGGCTGATCAGCTTTGTGGTCCTGTACGCGGGTATTAAGGCCGGGATTGAGAAAGCAAACAAGATTTTCATGCCGATACTGATCTTCATTCTGCTGATCGTTCTTGTCCGGGGCGTAACCCTTCCGGGCGCTGGCGCAGGACTTGATATGCTTTTCAAACCTGATTTCACCAAGATTTTCGATGCAGGGGTATGGATTGATGCCTACGGACAGATCTTTTTCACCCTTAGTATCGCATTCGCCATCATGATCACCTACTCCAGCTACCTGCCCAAAAAATCCGATATCGTGAATAATGCCTTCATGACCGCACTGCTCAACTGCGGTTTCAGCATTCTGTCAGGTATAGCCATATTCAGTATTGTGGGGTTCATGATGCACCAGAGCGGTGGTGAGCTTCCTGAAAAACTTTCCGGGGTGTTTCTGGCATTCGCAACAATCCCCCAGGCCATCAACGAGCTGCCTGCCCTTCAGCAGCTTATCGGCGTGCTTTTTTTCCTGTCGCTTACATTTGCAGGTCTGTCCTCCTTCATTTCCATCAATGAAGTTTTGATATCTTCATTCACTGAAAAACTTAATGTGGCCCGCCGCAAAGTTGTCGTGGTCTATACGCTTATCGCCGGCGCAGTCAGCCTTGTATTCACCACAGGTGCCGGTCTCTACATCCTTGATATCGTTGATCACTGGGTTATGGGATTCGGTGTGGTTCTTTCCGGACTTGTGGAAGTTGTCATTCTGGGCTGGCTTTTCAAAACCTCGGCTCTCCGGGATCACTTCGAACCGATTTCAGACTTCAAAGTGGGCAAATGGTGGGAGTTCACCATCAAAATCATTACCCCGCTGGTTCTGGGTGTCACAGCAATTAATAATTTTATCCAGGAGTTCAGCACACCGTACGGGGACTATGCAACAACCGCTCTTGTCTCCTTCGGCTGGGCCGTGGTTTTAGCCATCCTGATCATCGGGATCGGTCTTGGAAAATCAGGCTGGTCTGATGCTTCTATACTGGAAACAACACCGAAAGACGAATAAGGAGGTCAACATGTCGGTTTCAGCAATCATTTTCATGATTTTCGGTCTTCTCCTCACCTGGGGAGGAGCTGCGATCTGCATATCCATTGCATTGCGCAAACGGGACATATAGCCGTTTGAAATAAAAGCCTGGCCGTGCCGGACTTCCTCCGGCACGGCCTTTTACCCTGACCCTGCTTTTACCTGTAATCCTTGTAATTCAATGCGTACTTTCCAGCCTTGTAGGAAAACTTTCTGACAGTTACGCCCAGAAGCGCGGCAGCATTGGTCACGTTACCCCTGGTGTTTTTCAGGGCATCCACAATCATCTCCTTTTCAAGGTTAGCCACCGCATCTTCCAGTGCGAGATCTGAAAGGGTCTCGCTTTTCACCCCGGTCTGAAGGCTCGGGGGCAGATGATAGCTGTGTACGGCACCATCGTTGCACAGGATCACGGCCCTCTCTATAGCATTTTCAAGCTCCCGTACGTTGCCTGGCCAGTGGTATTCCATAAGCATGTCTATGGCAGGAGTGGTGAACCGCTTTATATCCTTGAAGTACTCCTTTGAGTACTTTTCCAGAAAATAATCCGCCAGGAGAATAATGTCGGTTTTCCGCATTTTCAGGCTCGGCATGTATATGGGAAAAACGTTGAGTCTGAAGTAGAGATCATCCCTGAACCGCCCCTGCCTGACCATTTCTTCAAGATTGCTGTTGGTGGCTGCGATGATCCGGACATCACTTTTCACAGGGCTCAGGCCTCCCACACGTTCGAATTCCTTTTCCTGCAGGAACCGCAAAAGCCTTACCTGGACGCTCATGTCCATGTTGCCTATCTCATCAAGGAAAAGCGTTCCCTTGTCCGCTACTTCGAATCTTCCCTTTTTCATGCGGGATGCCCCGGAAAACGCCCCTTTTTCATGGCCGAACAACTCGCTTTCAATGAGGTTCGTTGGAATCGCGGCACAGTTAAGCTTTACAAAAGGTCCGTCACTCCGGTGGCTGTTGTAGTGAATCGAATTGGCCACAAGCTCCTTTCCCGTTCCGCTCTCCCCCCTTATCAGCACAGTGGCGTTGCTCCTGGAAACCTGGGAAATCATCTGCAGGACTTCCCGCATTTTGTTGCTGTTGCCGATAATATTGGAAAAACTGTACCTGGACTCCAGTTCGGTTTTCAGCCGTTCGTTTTCCTGCCTTAACCGCTCTTTTTCAATCCTAAAAATTTCAAGATTGATCACATGATGGGCGATCATGGTGGCAACCACGGATAGAATCTGCTCCCCGTTCCGTAAAGAGACGCTTCCCTCAAAGGGTCTGTCCACACTCACGGCACCAATGACCCGGTCCTTTTTCTTCACCGGCACACAGATGAAGGAATACTCCTGGCCCTGAACGGTGTGGCGCGAATCCGTCCGGTCCAGGAAAAGAGGTTCTTCGCTTATCCTCGGCACCACGGAAGGCTCCCCGGTTTCCACGACTTTTCCGATGATGCCCTCGCCCAGCTGATACGTTACTTTGTTCAAAGTATCCTCGGGTATGCCGTGGGCGACTTCGATCCTGATAAGATCCTTTTCAGAGTCCACCAGAAAAATAATTCCCCTTATAAGGTTCAGTGATCGGGAAAGTACAGAAAGGACCTTGTAAAGGGATTTTTTCAAATCCACGTACTCATCCAGGGCTTCACTGATTTCATAAAGCAGGGAGACCTCGTTTTCAATTTTCATTGAATCTCTCCGCCTGCCGTGATGAATAACCGTATCCGTTTCATAATTCTTGATTTAATATTCAATCTGTTATAATAATTAAACGAAAACAAACTTGAGCATATGTAATACGAATAACGGCTAAGGTCAATCCTTACCGTCAGGACAAAGCCATTGGCAACAGAGCCAGGAAAATCAAAAGGAGCCGGTGATACCATTCAGGTAATGCTGGATATTTCCAACATAATCAGCAGCTCCCTTAATCTCAACCTTCTCTACAAAAACATCCACAGATCACTCGGTAAAATCCTCAACGCGGATAATTTTTTCATAGCTCTTCTGGACGAACAAAAGGATACGGTCTCCTTCCCCTATTACGTTGATACCATGGACAAATCACCGGGTAAGATTTCCCATTTCAGCCAGAGAGCCACACTTACAGGCCAGGTGATCAGGAAAAAAAAGCCTTTGCTTTTCAGCCACAAGGAAATCCTCGACTTTATCAGAAACCGGAATCTTCAAAAAATCGGCACAATATCCAGAGTCTGGATGGGAGCTCCCCTGGTGGTCACCAGCAGGGTCATCGGAGTTGTGGTAATGCAGAACTACGTTTCTGAAAACACCTACACCAGAAGAGACCTTGACATTCTCACCTCGGTTTCCCGCCACATCGCCATCGCCATAGAGAGGAAGCTCTCTGACGACGCCTTGAAAGAGCAGAGCAAAATACTTGAAAAAATCCTGGAAACCTCGCTTGTGGGAATTGCGCTCTTAAAATACAGGCGGTTTTCATGGGTCAACCGGGAGTTTGTAAATCTTATGGGCTACAGCAGCAAGAATGAACTCGAGAACAAAAGCTCAAAGGTTATCTATGAATCAGAACAAGAGTATGAACGGGCGGGAAAAATTATCTCCGCCACGTTTATGAAAAACAGCAAGGTCGATTTTGAGTACACACTCAAAAGAAAAGACGGGACAACCTTCCCGGCCCATATAAAACTCAGCACTGCAGACCCGTACGACCCTCTTTCCTGGACCATCGCCACCATAATGGACATATCCGCCCGCAAAACCGCTGAGAGGGAAAAAGTAGAGCGTGAAAAACTCCAGGGTGTCCTTGAAATGGCCGGTGCGGTCTGCCACGAGCTCAATCAGCCGCTTCAGGCAATACTCGGATATTCAGACCTTCTGACAATGACCCGAACCCGGGATAAACCGGAAAAAGTGAATCAGCATATTGATTCCATCAAATCACAGACTGCGAGAATCGGGGAGATAACCAAACAGCTTTCCAATCTTACCCGGTACAAGACCATCGACTACCCGGGCAACACCAGAATCGTGGATATTTGGAACTCCGGAACTCAACAGTAACCGACTGACCCAGGAATCACCACATGAATTACAGTGTCAAGGACATCCTCAAATTCGAAGTATCACCGGCCCTGGGCTGCACCGAACCCACTGCGGTCGCACTGGGAGCTGCAGCAGCCGTATCTCTTCTTGAAAAGCAAAAAAAGCCTGATCATATTGAAATCCGGCTGGATCCTAACATATTCAAAAACGGACTCGCCGTTGCCATACCCGGCACGGAGGGAAAATCAGGACTGGACATGGCAGCCGCCCTTGGAGCTGCAGCAGGGAAACCGGAACTGAAAATGGAGGTTCTGGCGGATATCACGGAAAGAGACGTGGAAAAAGCTTCGGACATGCTTTCCGCAGGCAAGGTAACGGTACATCTTCTGTATGACAAAAAGGGTTTGTACATCAACACCAGGGTCACTTCCGGCGGCGATATTGCCGAATCGACTATCGAGTCCCAGCATGACAATATCACACACCTTGCTCTCAACGGAAAGATACCGGGAAACGCCCATGTTGACTTCGGAGGGGAAAAGAGCGGGGAAGAGGGGGGATACCGGGAATTTGAACAGTTTCTGAAGAATCTTTCCGTAAGACAGGCCGCAGCCATGGTGGATACATTTGACATAGAGGATCTGGCCTTCATCAAAAAGGGAATTCAAATGAACATGGACCTTGCTGCATACGGGCTTTCCCACAACTGCGGCCTCAAAGTCGGCAAAACCTTTGAAAAGCTGGTCCGGAAGGGTTTCATCAAGGCGGATGTCATACATAAAGCCAGGGTTTTGACATCCGCAGCATCAGATGCCCGTATGTCAGGGGCGTCCCTTCCCGCCATGAGTTCGGCAGGAAGCGGGAACCACGGCCTGACAGCCATTATCCCGGTTAAAGTGATCGCGGATCATATTAAATCCGATGAAAAAGATCTTTGCAGGGCAGTGGGGCTCAGCCACATCATCACAGCATGTGTCAAAAGCCATACCGGCAGACTCGCTGCAATATGTGCATGTTCCGTTGCATCCGGGGCAGGAGCGGCCGCAGGGGCGGCCTGGCTGCTGGGCGCCTCCGTTGAAAAAATCGGAAATGCCGTGGAAAATATTATTGAAGACCTTGCAGGGGTAATCTGCGATGGCGCAAAAAACAGCTGCGCTTTGAAACTGGCAACCGCTTCGGGAAA
>JAWLES010000125.1:0-7115 GCA_041685935.1 Desulfobacteraceae bacterium
ATTTTACCTGAACTCGGGTCCACCGTTGTCCAGGGAGAGCCGGGGTGCGCCTTTTCCAGAGAGGGTTTCAGGGCGGAGTGTCTAAGCCCGGTGGAAGGGATCGTGGTGGCACTGAACCCCGAAATCACAAAAAACCCCGAACCTGCTAACACAGACCCTTACGGTACAGGATGGCTGATTCTGGTTGAGCCGACCCGGCTTAAGAAGAGCCTGAAAAACCTTTTGTTTGATATGGAATCCCTGGCCTGGATGGAAGACGAAAGCAGCAGGCTTGCCTCGCTTGTACAGTCTGAATCCGGCCACAGGCTTGCAGCAACCGGTGGAAGAGCTGTAAACGATATTGCGGGAAACATTCCTGAAATCGGCTGGAACAAGCTGGTGCGGATGTTTCTGCTAACCGGGTAAGGCGCAGTTTTGTCTCAGGAACCCCCTGCATCTGCTGCAGAATGTAAGAGGAAGCTCATCAAGGCGGCCCAGCCCCGCAGAAAAACTCATTACACATTCCGGCCGCCCGCAATGCAGAAGGCCCAGCAAATGGCCGGTTTCATGAACTGCAACCTTTGCGGTCCTCTCGTACACCTTTGACTTTTTTACATCAGGGCCCTTCCGGCTCTTTTCAAGGCGGCATGTGGAAATCACCCCGGCATTTCCCCCGATACCGGCCTCTCCATACACATAGGTGAGAAACGGCAGGGCTATATCTTCAGCAGTCACGCCGAGCCGCATTGCATGGTTCCCCTGTCCGGCTGCCAGAAAATCGATAAGCCCGGCAGCATCATACTGGCACCTGGCCTGTAGAATCGTGTGCTCCGGGCAGCTCTGTGTCGGTTCGATATCCACGGGCAGTCCGAACATCATCTGGATATTGGCAGCAACCACGCTCACTGCAATATCATCCACGATTCCCAGCGGAGCTACCCGGACAATGCGGCAAGGCCGCGATTCCCCTTTATCCGCCCTTTTACTCATCCGCCCCGGGAAAGGTTGTACTTTTTAATTTTTCTGGAAAGGGTTCCGCGGTCTATGCCCAGAATGGAGGCGGATCTTGAAATATTCCAGTCGTTTTCACCAAGAATTCTCTCAATATGGTCCACTTCCACTTCCTTGAGGCTGTCTCCTGCGGCCGGGCCGGCTTCCCGCCGGGCCAGAAACGTCAAATCCTCCTTCCCCACCGTGTCTGACCTGCTGAGCACCACCGCCCGTTCCATCACATTTTTAAGTTCCCTGACATTGCCGGGCCAGTCATAGGTCTTCAACATCTTTAAAGCCTCGGCTGACAGATCCTCCACACCTTTTCCGAGCTCTTTTGAAAACATTTTGAGGAAATGAAAGGCAAGCAGAGGAATATCATCACGCCTGTCCCTCAAAGGGGGAATCCGTATGTTGATCACATTGATCCGGAAATAGAAATCATTGCGAAAGGCACCTGTTTCCAGCAAGGCTTCAAGGTCCCTGTGTGTGGCGCACAACAGCCTGAAATCGCTTGACAGCTCACGGTTGCCGCCGAGCCTCGTAAACCTGCCCTTCTCAAGAACTCTGAGAAGGTTGACCTGCATTTCCGAAGAAATTTCACCGACTTCATCAAGAAACAGGGTACCGTTATTCGCCATTTCGATCCTGCCCCTCCTTGCCTGCACCGCTCCGGTGAACGCCCCTTTTTCATGGCCGAAAAGTTCGCTTTCAAGGAGGTTCCGGCTCACGGCGCCGCAGTTGATAGGTACAAACGGGCCGGAATATCGCTCACTCCTGGTATGAATTGCCCTTGCTGCAAGCTCCTTGCCCGTTCCGGTCTCTCCCGTGATCAGCACGGGAGTCTCGGTTCCGGACAAATCCTCTATTTTTTCAAAAACTTCCCTCATCTCCCTGCTCTGTCCGATAAGATCGTCCAGCCGGTTTTCTTCCTGCCGGGCCAGACGCTCTTTGAGCATGATGTTTTCATCACTCAATGCTTTTTGCCTGCACAGCTTGCCTATCAAAAGCACCAGTTCTTCAGGGTCGAACGGCTTTAGAAGATAATCGCTTGCCCCGTTCTTCATGGCCTGAACCGCTGATTCGATGGAACCGTATGCCGTGATCATGACCACCATTATCTGCGGATCACTGTTTTTGATTTTTGACAAAAGCTCAAGCCCGTCCATACCGGGCATTTTAATATCAAGAAGAATCAGGGAAAAAGGATTTTTTTCAAGTTTCTTTAACGCCTCAGATGCCGAACCTGCAAGCTCAACACGATATCCTTCCTTTTTCAGCCACGCTGCAAGGGATTCTCTCATGGCCTCTTCATCATCCACAACCAGTATGGAAAAATCATTCATAAGCGGCAGCCTCATTCATTTTGATACGTTTCCCGTTCAGCAGAGGGCAGCGTAACCACAAACGTGGTCCCTTGTCCTGGGGTGCTGTCCACTTTTATTTCACCTCTGTGCTCTTTAATAATACCGTATACCATTGAAAGGCCCAGCCCGACACCGCTTGTATCTGATTTGGTGGAAAAAAACGGCTCGAAAATCCGGTCGATATTCTCTTCAGGTATGCCTTCCCCGCTGTCAGTGATTTCCACCCTTACCGCGTGCTGTTTTTCGGATTCACCTGCGCGAATGGTCAGGCTCCCGCCATTCTGCATGGCCTCTATGGAATTGAAGACGAAGTTGGTAAAACACTGCTGTATCTGGGTATAATCCCCCTGAACGGCAAGGTCTTGTTCAGCAAGGTCCAGACTGCAATGGATATTGGAAAGTTCCATTTTGTGCCGGGTAAGCGCGATAATCCGGTTAAACAGCTCAGCCAGATTGATCCGCTTGGATTCCACAGGCTGCTGGCGGGAAAAAGTGAGCAGATTGTTCACAATCTTTCCTGAACGCTGCGCTTCCCGGATGGAGAGTTCCAGATAGTTTTTGAACTCCTCCAGCTCATTTTCATCCGGACCGCCTTTTTCAATGCTCCGCAGGATATACTTGTTGAAATTGATGATTGACCCTATGGGATTATTGATTTCATGGGCCACCGAAGCCACCATCTTCCCCAGCGAAATCATCTTGTCCTCCTGGACCAGTTTGGAAAGATCCTTCTTGATGGACATGGTCCGCTGTTCAACTCTATCATTGAGTTCTTCCGTAATATCCCTTATCACTTCAAGAACCTGGGCCACCTCACCTTTGCTGTTGAACAGGGGAAACGTGGACACGTCACAATACACCGCCCTGTCATCGTAAACATGTTCGTGAATGGCATGGGATGACTGGCCGGTCTTGAGAGTTTCCTTCATGGGACAGAAAGAATCATCCATATCACACGGCAGGCTTGAATTATGGGAAATCTGGAAACAGAACTTTCCGAGCGCCTCCTCCCGGCGAAGCCGGGATCCTTTCAGTGCCGCCTTATTGATCCATACAACCCTGTTGTTGAGATCAAGCACCATTGCACCCACCACTGTGACTTCGGCAAGGGTACGGATAAACGAGTGTGAAAGCTTGAGTTCTTCCTTTTGGGCCTCGATCTGCTCTCCTGAGTCCAGAACCGCCTTTACGATTTCCTGAAAAAGTCTGGATGCCTTACTATCCAGAACAGATACCGTATCCGGCTTTTTTGCACTGATTTCACCGGACACATCAATGCGGCCTGTCAGATTAACGATAAGTTCAAGACCCGGAATGGTAAACAGATCTTCATAATTTTCCGTGGTGAAAATGGACTGTTCCCTGGCACAGACGAATCCGGCGGCATCAGGGTTGATATCAGCGACCCCGACGATTTCCACGTCCATTCCGGTCAGTTTTCCGGCCTCAAGTATCCTCAGAAGGGAGCGGCATCGTTCGCCGCCTCCGATTATGGCCATTTTAAGCTGGTTTACAGGTGCATTCACAGCCACCTCCTTAAAAACCATACCGCTTATTTACTTTTCCGGCAACAATTTTTTTGATGAATTTTTCTTCATGAATAAGGGTAAATGGGATAAAATAGTCTTTACAATATCAACCCGAAATTGAGGAGAGGCATGAATTACTATATTACAACCGGCACCTCCAGCGGTATGGGAGCGGCTGTAGCGGAACTGCTCCTTGATGAACCTGCCACCCAGTTCTGTATTTCACGAAGGAAAAACCGGGCGCTTGTGAAACTGGCGGCCGAACGGGAGCGTCCCCTACACTATTTGCAGCGGGACCTTTTCGACCATGGGGAACTGCCCGGCCTAATGGAGGAAATTTTCAGCATGGTTGACCTTGAAAACGCCGAAAGGATATCATTGGTCAACAACGCCGGGACCCTTGACCCTGTGGGACCCAGCCCGGCAAACGACCCCGAAGAAGTCCATAAATCCGTGCATATCAATCTTATCACCCCGATGACCCTTTCTTCCCTGTTCATCAAACACCTCCAGCACGCGCCGGTTGAAAAAACGATTGTCAACATTTCTTCCGGGGCGGCCAAGCGCCCGATATGGGGCTGGAGTGCCTACTGCACAACCAAGGCCGCCATCGAAATGTATACCCGCACGGCCGCAGAAGAGCAGAAAGGGCGCGAACACCCGGTTCGGCTGTTTGCTTTCTCCCCGGGAATCGTGGACACGCCCATGCAGGAAAAAATTCGGAATACCCCGCTCGAGCTTTTCAAAAACCGTGACAATTTCATTGAATACCAGGAAAAGGGAAATCTTCTCGACCCCTTCTTCGCGGCCCGGCATGTAATAGCCCTTTCAAAGGACACGGACCGGGAAAACGGTGCACTTGTCCATATTTAAGAATCAATGCACACACTGTGCAGATCGGGCAGATACTCGGTGATTGCGGCATAGGAAATGCCGGTTTCCGACTCCTTGGCCTTTTTTTTCAACGAGGCGATAATATTGCCGACCTCCTCTATGGAACAGTTCCGTTCAACTCCTTCGGGCAGTTCAAGAATGACTATGCTGATTCCCATCAATGGAAATTTCCGGACAGTCCCCTCCCGATCTTTTGCCACAATATATCCGTTACTTATGGCCTCCCTGTTGTAGAAGCTTTCCGCATTCTTCCTGAACGTAACGCTCAGATTGCTCATTTCAGCTTTCACTTCACTGCCGGTGGACCCCTTGATTCCCATGAAAAAATCGTCTCCGCCCACATGCCCCACGAACTTGTTTTCCGACAGCCCCATGGCCTTGAGAAGCTCGGCGAACATCAGGATAACCCGATCCCCGCTCCGGAATCCATACTGGTCGTTGTACGATTTGAAATTATCAAAATCAAAATAAATCAGATGATACGTTTCCTCAAAATCACAGAGTTTTTCTGAAAAATACTCGTGAATCATGGTGTTGCCGGGCAGTTTGGTCAAGGGATTCTGGTTCCGTGCAAGGGTGAGATTTTTTTCGTTGATCAGATTGAGCATTGCTTTGGTGCTCAGAACACCCATATATTTCATGTCATCCACCATTATCAGGCCTTCGTTGTTGTTGTGCCGGGTATACGTTTCAATGAGTTTTTCAACCGACGAATGGATATCCGCAATGGGAATTTTAGTGACAAACCGGGTGATATCCTTTCCGAAAGCAGGATTTTCAAGAAGCTGACGGCCGAATTTTGAAAAAATATAGTCCTTGAAAGCATTTTCCCGGATGATTCCCAGAGGCTCTTCATTCCTGCTGAGAATCGGGAAAAAAGGGGAATCATCTTCTTTTCGGAATTTGTCGAACAAAGAGGTCACATCATAATCTGTAAACACCGGATTGACATATGTGATCTGCTCGGAAATCATGGAGATATCCTTGGACAGGCCGTTTCTTTTTTCCGTCCTGGCAAGCTCCCGGATTTCATCATACCTCGGCTTGAGCTCCTCAATCCGGCGTGTTGGACGCTGGATAAAATAACCCTGCATCATGTCGCACCCGATCTCCTTGCACTGGGTGTATTCCTCCCGGGTTTCCACCCCTTCGGCGAGAACCAGGCTGCCCATGAAATGGGCAAAGTTCACAATCGTTGAAACAACAAGCCTTTTTTTGGGATCATTTTCCATGTTCCGTATAAAAAACCTGTCGATTTTAATGTAGTCCGGTTCCGTGTAATAGATCAATTGAAGGCCGGAAAATCCCGTACCGCAGTCGTCTATGGCGATCTTAAATCCTCTTGAGTGATATGCGGCAATGATCTTGGATACGTCATTGTTGTCATGGAACTGGTGCTTTTCCGAAATTTCGAAACAGAGCTCTTCCCGGCTGTAGCCGTATTTTTCCAGCAAATCGGTTGTGATTCCCGGAGAATAATCATTTGAATCCAGAAGACGGTTGTCCAGGTTATAAAACATCTTGGACCGTCTTTTTTCCCTGAATCGTGAAAATTTTTTCAGGGCCTTCTCTCTTAAATACAGGTCCACGTGGTGAAGAACCCCGGCCTCGTGAGCACTGTCAAAAAGATGATCGATCGATGAAAACCCCGCTTCCTTATGGCACCTCAGAAGTGCTTCAAATCCGAAGGTGTTGCCTGTATGGATATTCACAACCGGCTGGAACGCATGGTCCACATTCCGGAGACGTTTAATCCATTCGGTATCATTCAGTTGTGTCAATTGGCCTCTTTTCGGTTATTCGATCCCGGAATATTTGTGCCTGCTGGAATCGAATTTCCTGTTCATGAATAAAAGGCAACCATACAGACCGATTGTCAGAAATTCGTTAGGCTTTGATTAAGTCCTTATCAATCGCCGGACTTTTCCCGCAGAAACACGTATGAAAACATCGATCAGCTTTTAATTTTTGCAAACGAAGTCCCGCCGATTGCCTGCTGGGCCACACCGATGAGGATGAATGCGCCCGGGTCGAGGCTGCCCACGATATATTTGAGGTTGTTCACCTGGGAACGATAGATGGTGCAGTAAATCATGGTATGTTTGTTACCGGTATATCCCCCTGTCACCTCCCAGTGGGAGATTCCTTTCCCCAGTGTTTTCAAAAGAACCTCGTTTAGCTCGTAAGGCTTGTCAGTGATGATCATGGCGGTGCGCACATGGCTGACCCCCTCCAGAACATAATCCGCCGCAAGACCGCTGAAGAACAGACTGATCATTGCAAGGAGCGCAAGCTCCCAGCCGAACACCACCCCGGCTGCGAAAATGATAAATGTATCAGTGAACAGAAAAGACTG
>JAWLES010000126.1:0-7008 GCA_041685935.1 Desulfobacteraceae bacterium
TATCATTGAACTTCCCTTTTCCGCATATTCCACCTTTGCCATTGAAGAAAAGTTCGGCTTCAACAAAACAACCCTGAAGGTTTTCATCACGGACAAGGTAAAATCGGTGATCCTGTCAATCATCATCGGCGCCCCTTTTTTGTTTTCAATCCTGCTGTTTTTTGAACATACCGGCCGGAATGCTTGGTGGATATGCTGGTTGGTCTCAACCCTCTTTATCATCGCTGTCCAGTTCATCGTCCCCACCTGGATACTGCCCCTTTTCAACAAGTTCACCCCGCTTGAATCCGGAGAGCTCAGCAGAACAGTCAAGGCGTATGCCGATTCGATCCATTTTTCCGTCAGCAACATATTCGTCATGGACGGTTCCAGGAGGAGTACCAAATCCAATGCATTTTTCACCGGCTTCGGCAAAAACAGGCGCATCGTTCTTTTTGACACCCTTGTTAACAATCATTCCATAAACGAACTTCTGGCGATTCTTGCCCATGAAATGGGGCATTATAAAAAACGGCACCTTTTAAAAAACATGGTAGCGGGAATTTTGCAGGCAGGGGCCATCTTTTTTCTGATGTCCGTGATCATCCATGAGAAGGCGCTTTTTGAGGCTTTTTTCATGGAGAATATGTCTGTATACGCAGGGCTGATCTTTTTCGGGCTTCTGTACTCCCCGATTGATCTTATTTTGTCGGTACTCATGCAAATATCCTCAAGAAGGGATGAATTTGAGGCGGATCGATTCGCCGTGCAAACAGGGGATCATGCACCCCATCTGATCAATGCGCTGAAAAAACTCTCGGTGAGCAACCTTTCAAACCTAACCCCGCACCCCTTTCATGTGTTTCTGAATTACTCCCACCCTCCGGTGCTTGACCGGATCAGCAGACTCAAGTCTTTCAGCGGCACGTCTCCCTGATATACTTTTCAATATGAGCCCGGACCATATCCCTGATATCCTTTTTTTCAAACAGAAGTTCATGGTAACCCCCTTCCACCGGGACAAATGAACAGGCAGGCAGCAAGTCGGCAAGCCGTTTCTGGGCACGGACATCAACTAGACGGTCCTCGAGTGCACTCAACAGAAGGACCGGCTCTGTCACACCTGCGGCATATGAAGGGTCTCCCAGAAGATCAATGGATTGGAACGCCGCATGAACCCACCCCCATGTTACACCTCCCAATGCCAGTTCCGGGTTTTTCTCCACTGCATTGTGGTGAATCAAAAATTTTTCCCGGTCATGGGTGAGAATATTGCCTTCATATGGCATATCTTCAGGTACGTAATCCTTTCCTCCGGGAACATACCGGTCTGCGAATCCCGCCCTGCAGAACACTTTGGCAGTCAATGAGGCAAGAGGTCTTGGAAAAGGCCTGGTGACGATGTCGATCATCGGACTGAGCAGTACTGCCCCATGAACGATTCCGGGATGTTCTCTTATAAACCTCAAAGCAATATGGCCGCCCATGGAATGACCAACAAGGATAACCGGAAGGCCGTCCGGATTAATGTTCCGGTCAAACAGCAGTCGAAGGTCCTGAATATAATCTTTAAAATCGTTCACATACCCCTTGTGCCTGTTCTCCAGCTCCCTGCCTGACAGTCCCTGCCCCCGCCAGTCCAGTGTGGCCACATCAAATCCCTTATTCAGGAAATTATGGATAATGCAGCCGTACTTTTCGATGAACTCGGCCCTGCCGTTTAAAACAACCACAAGCGCGCAAGGGTCGATTACCTGGGAACGGGCTGTTGCATAACGGATTTTTATCCCGTCATACGAAGCAAACTCATCAAACTTGAGTGAATCAGTCATTATTTACAGCCCCTGGTAAACACATCTGTTTCGCCCGTTTTCCTTGGCCCGGTATAATGCCTCATCCGCAGCCTGGAGAAGCATTTCCGGCCGGGCAGCTTCACCTGGAACACCGCTTGCCACACCTACGCTTACTGTAATACACTCATCAATCCGGGAGGTTGCATGGGGAATGTTCAGGCCCCTGACAAGAAAACGGACCTTCTCAGCAACGCAGCGCCCTCCTTCAGCACCGGTCTCAGGCAGTATAAACGCAAACTCCTCCCCTCCGTATCTCGCTGCAAGGTCTGCGGAACGCTGTCCACTGGTTTTCAGTACATTTGCAACTTTTTTCAGGCATTCATCCCCTGCCTGATGGCCATACGTGTCATTGTACAATTTAAAGTAATCAATATCACAGAGCATGACTGAAAATGCCCGGCCTGTCCGCCTGTGACGGCCCCACTCGGCAGCCAGATACTCATCAAAACGCCTTCTGTTGGGAATTTGTGTCAGTCCGTCCTGAACAGACAAAAGCTTGAGTTTTTCATTGGCTTTTTGAAGTCCGGATTCGGCGCGTACGGTGGCGCTGATATCAACGGTATAGCCGTCAAATCCGTTTATTCTGCCGTATTTGTCACGGGTGGCTTTTGCATAGCACAAGGCCCAGACGCAGGAGCCGTCCTTTCTGGAAAGCTCCGCTCTCATGCGTTTGACCTCGTCAGCTTCATAAAGATGAAACATAAACTCCCGGCCTTTTTCCCGGCCGGCAAACATTTGAGTTGTCACATCATTGATTTTATCCACAACCGACCTGGAAGATTCGTACCCGAGCATCCAGGCAAGCTCGGGGTTGGCGGATTCAATGCATCCGTTTATATCGGCGTGGAACATCCCCACCGGAGCGAACATGTAAATGTCATTAAGCTGTTTTTTTACCTCTTTCGTGCTGCTGTTGAGCTTGATCAGCTTTGTAATGTCTCTTGCAAGAATGGCTATGCCGAGCTTTTCACCGCAGGTACTGGTAATGGGGGTATAAAAAATGTCATACCAGATTTTATTTTTGCATGAGTCATAAAGGGTTCCGCTGGAAAAGCCGGTGCCGGAAAGATTCAGCAGGGATTCCCGGTCAAGAGGGATGCTTCCGTCAAGAGGCCTGGCCATGGCCTCATCTTCTGAAATACCGAAAAGATTTACAGCAGCAGAATTCCAGGTAAATACGTTCAGGTCGGTATCCGCCTCGATGTAAGCCATTCCCGCCTGGCCGATCAGATTGGACAGTGCAATGACCCTGTCAAACAACTTAATATCCATAATCCGCTGCAAAAGTCCCTGAGTTAATTTCTCTAACTAGATAGTATGAATTTTGATCTTTTTCAACATGAAAAAACATACTATAATACGAAGCAGTGTTTACCAAACCGGGAGAATGCATGAAAAGACTGATTGTCACCGCGGATATCCACGGAAGTTTTTCAACCTGGCTTACCGTGAAAGAGCTTATCAGAAAAGATGACTTTCTGGCAGTGGCCGGTGATCTTTTTGATACAAAGTTCGGCAACAGGATGGACTCGGATTTTCAGCCTGAATTCATCCGGGAGGATGCTGCATCAATATGCGACCGGCTGTTTTACGTATATGGAAACTGTGATACGGAAAGCTTTTTCCCGAAGTATACCCGGCATCTTGAATTCAGCATGTTCGGCCGCCATATACTGCTCACCCATGGTCACAGGTTTCTCCCGGAGACCTCGTTCGATCCCGGCATCATCATCCAGGGCCACACACATGTGCCCAAACTTGAAAAGATCAACGGTGTGGTGCACATGAACCCCGGGTCACTGAAAAAGCCTAAAAACCGTATATACACCTACGGAATCATAGAAAACGGCAGCGCTGCGATCATTGATTTAAAAAACAACACGGCATTGTCCAGGATAACCATCTGAAGCAGGCGGAAAAATCTATTTCCCAACCTTTTTTATCCTGGAAACCGGGCTGACCGGACTGACCGGGCCGGGATCAGTATCACGCCGTCCCTGGGGTGAAGCCATTCTTTTTTTCAGATTCATATAGACGGTATAATTATAGACACTGCGGTGACGGCACCCGCCCCTGACCTGAAACGATGATTTTTTCCGGCCGGATTCCCTGAAACTCTCGTTGAAAACCGTTTGAAAGGATCTGTTTTTCCGGCGGTGTCCGCACCGGCCCTGCGGTCCCGCTCCTGCGCTTCCGGGTCTCCTTTGCCGGCGGGATTCTCCCGCCTTTTTCCTTCTTTGAAAACCTGAAAAAGACTTTCCCATGTTGCGGACAAAGGAAAAAACACTTTTTGTTCTTTCATCTGCCGGGTCCGATTTTTCAGTATCAGACGTTCTCCCTTTCTCGGCGGGCCCATGAGAAGGAGCCGAATCTTCAGCATAATCCGTTTTTTCCGGCTGTCTCTTCTTGAGCTCTTTTGACAGGAAATTGAAGGCAACGTTGATTTCCTTCATCCTGGCTTCATTTGCGTCACTTTCAGGGCTGTACCTGACACGGTCGGGATGATGCTGTTTGGCAAGTCTTCTGAAAGCCTCCCTGGCATCTTCAAAATCTGCAGACGGGGTAAGCTCCATGATCCGGAGTGCGGTTGTCATATCCATATACCTTATCTCATAAGCCCAAATTCCTTTTTTGTCAATGCTCCGGCATCACACAAATGGTTTTGATTCAGATGAGAATACGTGATAGAATCCACAAAACAAACGGAGGACGGATGAACGAAGAAAAACTTATTCCATACTGTTTCGGAAAAGAGCCTGACCTAGACGCCTGGTTCACATCCTTTTTTCTGGAAAACCATATCGACCATTTTGCCTACCCCTTGAAAGCAGGTTCCAGGGAACAGGTTGAATTCATGGTCTATCTCGATGAAAATGAACGGTACTATCCCTGCTCGGACAATATGTTCGCTTCCATCATGTCCCGGACAAACAAGGACTTCGTTGAAAGCAGATATGAAAAGGCTCATCAGAAAATCATCAACCTTATTGATGAGCTGATTTTGGGCGAGCATGACAATGCGTTTTTAAAATCCCTGATAAGGATCAAGTACGACCACGAAGTCAGAATCGGACTGATTATTCCCTCAAGGCTTGAAAAACGCCTTTTTCAGATTTTTGTCAGCCGGACGCATATTGAAGACCCCCAGGCGCTTAACAAGCAGGAGAGAAACCGTAAAATTAAAAACAACCTCGATTCCGACGGCTTGAGGGCTGCTCTGGATCATACGGATGAAAGTTTTACGTGCACAACCGATACCAGTCTTGAAAAGATAAAAGAAAAAATTGAAACCATCGAAATCGGACGGCTTATCACTTTAATGGGTGCGGATGCACTGTGGCGCCCTGACAAATTGTTCAAACCGGAAAAAGACAATTTTCTTTCGATTTTCAACACCAGGATCAACGGAAACGGTTTTGAAATTCTTTCGGAAAAACTTCGCAGGAAAAAAAGAAGGATACTCTGGCTCTCCAACGAATCCGGAGAAATAGTTGCTGACATTTTCATGATTCAGCATCTTGCGGAACAGGGCCATACCATCATTCTCTCTGTCAAGGACGAATCCTTTTTCACCAAGGTATCCATCACCGACACCCACAATGATCCCTCAATCTCAGCGGGCCTCAGGAATGCCACCTTCATACACGGGAAGAATCTGAGCAAAAATTCACTTGTTACCATGCTCAAGTCCAACAAAAACATTTTCGTGGTGTCGGACGGCACACGGGAGAACCTGAACCTGCTGTTTGTATCCACCACCTTTTCCAGGCTTTTCAAGGAAGTGGACTTTATCGTATCAAGGGGACACGGTCAGAAAAAGAGACTGTTCGACTCACATTTCAAGTTCACACAGGACATTTTCAGCATAACCGGAGGACAGAACGGCTCGATCTGCGTAGAATTCAAGGAAAAGGCTGAAAATGCGGTCAAATTCTCCCATGAAGCCCTTGAAAGAAAAGCCGGAACCATCATCGAAAGCATGAGGCGGGCACGTAAAGAAAAGATGACCGTGATGTTCTACAGCGGGATAGTGGGATCGATCCCCGGAAAAATCGATGTGGCCAAAAAGATAATGTCCGTCTTTATCAATCATCTGCAGAAGGAATCAAACAATCTGTTTATCATTAATCCTTCACTCTACTACGAGCCTGGAATGGATGCGGATGATCTGATGTACATGTGGGAAATCGTTCAGAGAAGCGGTTTTATAGACATATGGAGATTCCAGACCGCTGACGACATTTCAAAATCGTTTTCCCTGATGAATGAAAAAGTGCCCCCTGAATGGATCGGAAAGGATGCTACTTACAGCACAGGCTGCACCAAGGAGATCAAGATTGCAAAGGATGTCCAGAAACGATTCCCTGAAATGCAGATAATCGGACCTTCGGTGGAAAGATTCATGCGCCGCCGGGAATATGGTGTCGGCAGCATGTATGACAAAACCCTGACCCGGTCGTGACCCCCTGCTATCCGGGACGGGCTCGGTGTCAGCCTGAGCCGGGGCCTTATTCCAGGCTTTTCAGTGCCAGATAGAAAGCTCCCGCTGCAAGCTGGGCGCAATGCTCCTGGTGCTCCGGCAGCGTCTTAAGGTATTCAGACACATCCTCATGGGTTATATTCCATGCATCTTCAACCGGTCTGCCTTCAGCCAGTTTAACAACCGTATTCGCACATGCGTGGGTATTCACGCATCCGTCAGCGTCATACGAGACACTGCCGATACTTTTTCCCTGTTGATTCAAAAAGAATTCAACCGTATCACCGCATTCCCCTGTTCTTTTTCCGTACCCGTCCGGGTTCTCGAGCCGTTCCTGACTGTCTCTGCTCATGGCCATTTCAAGGAATTCAAGGGAATGATCATTCCAGAAGTCAAACTTTTGTTTTTGTTGTACCATTTCCATCTCTTTTACAGTTGCATAATCAAGTAATCACTGTTACTAAAAACGCAGGTCGCATAATAAACCAATCCGTACTTTTAATCAATAAAAGTGAACAGCAGATTTCAAAAGTAAATATACACAGGAACATTAGTTGACATGCAAAAGATTCTAATCATTTCCGGAGCAGGGATCGTCATAATCGGACTTTTGTGGCCGTGGCTGCACAAAATTCCCTTTGGAAGGCTGCCTGGAGATATTGTAATAACCAGACCGGGATTTTCATTCTTTTTTCC
>JAWLES010000127.1:0-6985 GCA_041685935.1 Desulfobacteraceae bacterium
GAAATCCGGTGGAATACTTGTGAACAGACGCATGCAGACGACCGATCCGGATATCTATGCAGGCGGTGACTGTGTGGAGCTGCTGAACCTTGTCAGTGGTGAGCATATGCTTATGCCCCTCGGCTCCCTGGCCAACCGGCAGGGGCGGGTCATCGCAGCCAACATAAACGGCGGAGCAAGCAGATTCAGGGGAACCGTGGGCACCTTCTGCATCAAAATTTTTGAAATGGGCTTCGCCAGGTCCGGGCTGACTGTACAGCAGGCGAAAGCAGCCGGATTCGACCCGGTTCATTCCATCGTAACCCAGCATGACAGGGCCCACTTTTACCCCGAGGCCAAGCTGATGTACATCACCCTTATTTCCGACAGAAAGAGCAGAAGGGTTTTGGGCATCGAGGCCGCAGGCAGGCAGAAGGATGCAGTCAAAGCACGTGTGGACGCAGTTGCACCATTGTTGTCAGACAACACGGACGTGGATGAAATATGCTGCCTTGAAACCGGTTACGCCCCGCCCTGCGCATCTGCCATGGATATTATCAACAATGCCGGAAACGTACTTGACAACATCCTGAACGGCAACAACAGGCCGGTTGACGGGGCCGACTTCCTGAAAGAGTTTAAAACCGGCAAAACACGGGTTCTGGATGTCAGGGAAAACAATGAATCCATACCGTTCAGCAGGGAGTATGAAGGCAGGCGGATCAGCATTCCACAATCCGAACTGAGACAGCGATACACAGAGCTGCCTGATGACGAGTTTTTGTACATTCTCTGCGGGACGGGTGCAAGGTCATATGAAGCCCAGGTTTTTCTTGACGGAAAAGGAATTGTTAACACACTTAACATCCAGGGAGGATACGGCACGTTGATGGCAACTGACCCGGACTTTGTTTCAAACCCTGATGGCGGGAGGGTTTAATTGCTGACCTATCAGCCGGGGCATGGTAGCTGTATACGAAAACCGCAGGCTCATAATTGACCGGCATGAAATATGCATTATGTTTTGAAGAAGGATTGGGCGATTTACTTACCTCCTGATCCGATCAACCACCCACCACCTTGAGGGGGAGTTCAATCGTTATTTGGCTCCCCCGCTTCTTTAAAGGCGGTGTAACAGGGGAACACAGTATTTAAAAGACGACACAAGGAGACAAACATATGAAGGAACTGTTGATCATAGCACTTATTGCAGGGATTTACCTGTTGATGCAGATATACGTACTGCCGAAAATGGGGGTTTCCACCTGACTGAAAGATGCCTGTCAGTTGACGGACAAGAAAACCAACACGGTTAAAACAGAGACTGAAAACAAATAAGATCAGATGTCGGCGGAAAGGTCAATCCCGTGCTTTTTGATGCGCTTCCACACCGTGACCCTGCTCACTCCAAGCATGCCTGCGGCCTTTGACTGGTTTCCTCCGGTCTGCCTTAAAACCTGCAAAAGCTGATCTTTTTCCGTTTCAACCTCATTTTGCAAAGATTGGCTGTCCCGGCCCCGGTTCTGGTTCTGGTTCTCCGTATCACCGAATCGGGCCTCCATGAGCCGCCCGGGCAGGTGGTCCGGGCTGATACTGCTGCCCGTGGCGAGCACCACTGCATACTCCACCGTATTTCTCAATTCCCTGACATTCCCGGGCCAGGGATAGTTCACCATAATCTGCATGGTATCAGGCGTAAACCCGAGAATGCTCTTTCCGGTCTTTTCCACGTTCAGGTTCAGAAAATGCTGGGCAATAACCGGAATATCCTCTTTCCGATCCCTCAAGGGCGGACAGTTCACCGGGAAAACGTTGATTCGGAAATACAGGTCCTCCCGGAAACTCCCCTGTTTTATCAATTCTTCAAGGTCCCGGTTGGTTGCGGTAATGATTCTCACGTTCACAGGAACGGACCTGTTCTCTCCAACCCGTTCGATCTTCTTATCCTCCAGTACCCTTAGCAGCTTCACCTGCACGGACATTGGAATATCCCCGACCTCGTCCAGAAAAATAGTACCGTTGTGCGCCGCCTCAAACCTGCCGATCCTCTTCTGGTCCGCACCTGTATACGCACCTTTGACATGGCCGAAAAGTTCGCTTTCCAGAAGATTTTCACTCAATGCGGCACAATTGACTTTTATAAAAGGCTGTGAAGCCCTGGGACTGCTTTCGTGCAAAGCCTTTGCCACCATCTCCTTGCCGGTTCCGCTCTCCCCCAGTATCATTACAGGGGTGTCGGACGGCCCCACACTCTCAATCAGTCCGTACAGGTTCTGCATTGGCGGGGCTTTGCCGATGATGCCGTGAAACCCGTCATCCAGATGAAACATCCGTTTAATTGATACCAGTTCGTTTCTACAGTTAATGTTTTCCGTGATGTCTCTCAGGGTCTCCACCGCCCCGACCGCGTTCCCGCTATCGTCATACATAACGTTCGCACTCTTTACGATGGGTATCGCCCTGTTGTGAATATTGGTGATCAAACATTTTTTCTCCCTTATAAGTCCCCTGACAAAAAGTTCGCACCAGTTTTTCCCGGAGCCGGCAGCCTTTATCCTGCAGCCTGTACAGTTTAGAACCCGGCAGGATTTTCCTTTCAACTCCTCTTCAGTGTATCCTGTCATAAGCTGGGCAGACTGGTTCGCAGCCACAAAAAACCCCTTGTTGTCAACAATGATAATACCTTCCTGAACCGCATCTATGATGGTCCGCCAGTGTTCGCCTATCTCCATTGCTCTCTCCTGAAATCGTTACGCTATTTCCTATAAGTGTTAACACAGTATTAACCGGTTAACAATACCCTTATCATATTTCCGGGCAGCCTCTTTACACAGCTCTTCAAAAAAACGCCTTAATTTCAGATCATTACCGGTAAATATCCTTGTTATCTCGTTGTGGCACACCCATTGCTTGTAAAACAGCAACACCTGAAAAAGCAAAACAGGGGCCGGACTGTAAAACCAAAAAGGGAGGATATTATGATGAAAGCTAAAAACATACACACGGCAGCGGCGATTGCAGCGCTGCTTTTTCTGGTTGCGGGCTGTTCCGCACTTGACACTGCCGGTTTTCAAAAAGAAAAATGGATGTACACTGATCTGGTGGATGCCGAATTCGTAAAAGCCCACCAGTCCATCCCAATGGATGAAAACGTGATGCTGATTGACGCGCGGCCGTACAAGCCCAAGTACGTAAAAGGCCACATTCCTCATGCCGTCAGCATCCCGCATTCAAAGTTCGAAGATAAAACGAATCTGTTACCGGAAAACAAAGAAGCCCTTTTGATTTTTTACTGCGGAGGGCTTTCGTGCAGGCTCAGCCACAAATCCGCCCGCAAGGCGGAAGAGCTGGGGTACACAAATGTCAAGGTCTTTGCAAAGGGATTCCCTGAGTGGAAAAAGCAGAAAAATGAATATATTTCAGTTTCCGCTGAATATGTCAGCCGCGCCATTGAGGAAAACCGGGCGCTTATAGTTGATTCCAGGCCCAAAAAACCCAAATTTGACAAAGGTCACATCCCTTCCTCCATCAGCCTGCCTTTTTCCCGGTTTGACGAACTGAACGGAAAACTGCCGAGAGACAAAAATACACCGCTGATATTCTACTGCGGGGGGCTCAAATGCAGGCTCAGCCACAAATCCGCCATGGCGGCCATGGAACTTGGATACACGGACGTGAGTGTATTCTCAAAAGGCTACCCTGCCTGGAAATCGGAATACGGAAGTGCCGGTACCGCCATTGAAGTAAAAGCCGGAGAAATTGAAGGATCCATTGACCTTGACAGGTTCAGAAAAATCATCAAAGAGGACCCGGAATCAGTTATGCTTATAGATACAAGGGACCCGGATGAATTCAAAAAAGGCTCTCTTGAAACCTCTGTCAATATGACCATTGAAGAGCTCGAAAAAAAGGTGGACGAGCTTCCTTCAGACAAACCCGTGGTATTTGTCTGCTCCACCGGTGCAAGAAGCGGAGAAGCCTACTATATGGTCAGGGATCTTAGACCGTCCCTTGACAATGTGTACTATGTGGAAGCACAGATTACCTTTCACAAGGACGGTTCCTGTAATATAAAAGAAAATGAATAAAAGGCTGTTTTCGCCATGAAGATCCTTCATATACTCAAATCCGAACCCGACCGCACCGTGATCGAACTTATCAGGGAAATCCGCGAAGACTGCCAGGTATCGGTGGTGGAACTTTACAGCAGGGATACGGACTGGGAAAAACTTGTGGAAAACATTTTCAGTCATGAAAAAACAATCTGCTGGTGGTAGAAAACCAATTTTTTGGGATAAGGGATAAGGAGACACAATGCAAAAAAGAAACGGATTCAAACTCATTTTTCCCGTTTTGACGACCTGTCTGGCACTGATGCTGTGTATGGTTCCGGCATCCGCACCAACCATTTCAAACGCAGCCACGGAAAAAGAGGCCGAAACCGCCCCCGGAAGGAAACTGGCCCGACAGTCGGTAAAAGACAACCAAAAAAGATGGGGCACCACGGACCATTCAAAGCATGAGGCTTTGAAAAAGAATTTCACATCAGGTGAACAGATCACCGAAGCCTGCCTGTCCTGTCATTCCGAAGCCGCTTCTCAGTTCCATGAAACCATTCACTGGACCTGGCTTGCATCAGGCACCAAAGAGGACATGAGGTACGGAAAGGCTGGAGATTCCGTGAACAACTTCTGCATTTCCGCCAATGCCATGGAAGACAAAGGGTGTCTCAAATGCCATACCAGCTGGTCGAAAAAGGGAACCGAGGGCCGGGTAAACTGTCTTAAATGCCACGGAAATGATGATTTCAACTTCACCGAGGCGTTTGGCGACATCAACTATTTCATGACTGACAATGACCCGGAAACCGAAGGAATCGTAAAAGATATCCAGGAGAACGTAAAAAAGGCGTCACAGGATATCACACTGCCCAAAAGAAAAAACTGCGGGGAGTGCCATTTCAAGGGCGGCGGCGGTGACGGCGTCAAGCACGGGGACATGGATACATCATTGATGGAGCCGAACAAGGAGCTGGATGTTCATATGGGCGTGGACGGAGAAGACTTCACCTGCACCCGGTGCCACACCACGGTGAACCATCATATTGCCGGAAGAATTTACACCAACCCGGCTGTGAGTGAACGCAAAAGCCTTCTGGATGACGACCAGGCCCCGAAAATCACCTGTGTATCCTGTCACAGTGACACCCCCCATAAAACTTCCTCGAAAATGAACGACCATACCGACCGGGTGGCCTGCCAGTCCTGCCATATTCCGAAACTGGCCAGGATAAACCCCACCAAGATGGAGTGGGACTGGTCAAAGGCTGGAAAGCTCAAGGACGGAAAACCTTACCATGAAGAGGGGCCGTACGGCAAACCCACGTACAAGTCCATTAAAGGCGAGTTCAGGTGGGAAAAGAACGTGGTTCCGGAATACTTCTGGTTCAACGGTTCAATGACCAGCACAACCGCAAGGGATGTCATAGATCCTGCAAAAACGGTACAGGTCAGCCATCCGGTGGGCAGCAGGGAGGACCCGGACTCCAGAATTTTTCCCTTTAAAATTCACAAGGGCAAACAACCGTATGACAAGGTCCACAAAAGACTGCTCGCTCCGTTGCTTACCGGGGAGAAAGGTTACTGGACCACTTTTGACATGCAGGAAGCCTTGACCATAGGAAACCGGACACTGGACATCGAGTATTCAGGAGAATTCGATTACGTGGAGACCACCTATGCTTATCCCTCCACCCACATGGTGGCGCCGAAGGAAAAAGCACTGAACTGTACTGAATGCCATATCCGGGAAAACGGCAGGATTGCCGAGTTAAGCGGAATTTATCTGCCAGGGCGGGACAGGCTGAAAATTCTGGATACCATCGGGTGGCTTGCGGTTTTCGGTGCGCTGGCTGCTGTGGTTCTGCACGGTCTGGGACGATTTTTCTCAAAAAACGGAAAGGAGGAATAAATGGCCGGTAAAAGACTGATCAAAATATACCTTTACACCCGCTTCGAGAGGTTCTGGCACTGGCTCCAGGCCTTGATGATCATCTGCCTGATCGTGACCGGACTTGAAATCCACGGCACGTATTCGCTGCTCGGTTTCCATACCGCGGTATCCGTACACAACTTTACGGGTCTTGCCTGGGTTGTCCTGTTCGCGTTTTTCGTGTTCTGGCTGTTCACCACCGGAGAGTGGAAGCAGTATATTCCAACCACAAAAAAACTGTTGGCCGTGGTTGCCTATTACTCTTACGGCATTTTCAAAGGACGTCCCCACCCGGTGGAAAAATCCCCCGGCGCCAAGCATAACCCGCTTCAACGGCTGACCTACCTGGGATTGTCAGCCATGCTTTTGCCACTTCAGATGGCCACGGGTCTTTTGTACTATCTGTACAACATGTGGGCGGGTGACTTTCCGCTGTCGTACCTTGCATGGGGACATACATTTCTGGCGCTGCTGCTGCTCAATTTCCTGATCGTTCACGTGTACATGACCACCACCGGCCATTCTTTGTTCAGTCATGTCTCCGGCATGATCACAGGATGGGAGGAAATCTATGAAACCACGGAGATCGCTGACTGGGAGAGCCCCGAGGCACGAAAGAAAAGAGGGTGACAGAGACGGGTTTATAAGAAACTTGAGACAAGAGACAAGAGACAAGAGACAAGAAACAGGAGACAAGAAACAGGAAACAAGAAACAGGAAACAGGAAACAAGGAGCTTCATACTTGTAACCTGCCGGAAGGGCGCAGCCTCTATCAAGTTTCGATCTTCGTTGTGATACTGCTGAATCATTGTGGTTATATGAAAGTCCGTGCCATGTTACCGGCATCAGCCGATCCGGGCCAACCTTCAGCTCAGTCTCGCAGCCCTTCCGGGGCTGCCGCCTCTGACCGGAACTTTCATGTTTCGAAAAACATTTGACACAAGACGGCGGGTATGGTCATTATCATGGAAAATTCGAACTTACTTTGAAAGGATAATACCATGATTATTATAT
>JAWLES010000128.1:0-6934 GCA_041685935.1 Desulfobacteraceae bacterium
TCTTGCGGATATCCAGGGGGATGAACCCATGATTCAGCTTGAAGTTAATGCCGAGGTTATCGCCAGGGTTGTGTCGGACTGGACCGGCATTCCCCTGGGGAAAATGGTCCAGGATGAAGCGGAAAATATTATAAAACTGGATGAACTCCTCCGCAACAGGGTTAAAGGGCAGGATCACGCCCTTTCCGCCATAGCCGAAGTGATAAGGGCCTCCAAATCCGGGGTGAAAAATCCGGACCAGCCCATGGGAGTGTTCCTGCTGGCCGGGCCCAGCGGGGTGGGCAAGACCGAAACCGGCCTTGCCATTGCAGATGTGCTGTTCGGAAGTGAAAAGAATATAGTCACGGTGAATATGAGTGAATTCCAGGAAAGCCATACTGTAAGCCGTCTTATCGGCTCGCCTCCAGGTTATGTGGGGTTCGGCGAAGGGGGGATGCTCACAGAGGCTGTCAGGCGGAAACCCTACTCGGTAGTTCTTTTAGACGAGGTGGAAAAGGCGCACCCGGATGTATCCAACCTGTTCTACCAGGTTTTTGATAAAGGGATGCTGACTGACGGGGAAGGAAAGGAGATCAATTTTAAAAATACGGTGGTTATACTCACCAGCAACCTGGCCACGGACATTATCCAGGAGATGACTTCCGATGAGGAGGATATCTCCATTGAGGCGGTCACTTCGGCCATCAGGCCGGTACTTTCGGAATATTTTAAACCGGCTCTTCTTGCCAGGATGAACGTGGTGCCGTTTGTGAGCCTGAAGCCGGACGCCATGCAGGGAATCGTCAACCTTAAACTTAAAAAGATAAGGCAGACCCTCATGGATAACAATCGAATCGATTTTGAATTTTCCGGAAAAGTGGCCGAACAGGTGGCGCAAAGGTGTACCGAGGTTGAAACCGGTGCCAGGAATATCGATTACATCCTGAACGGCAAGGTGTTTCCCGCAATATCAAGACAGATACTCACCCGGATGAGCTCAGGCGGAATGCCGGCAGGGATATTTCTAGATCTTGATGAAAGCGGTGAATTCGCCATTCGATTTACAGACTGACGTCCGCGTCACAAGGAGTTTTGAATGCAGAAAAGAGTCTGGATTACATCACTTAAAAAGGATAAGGAAAAAACCACGGCCCTTCTGGAGCTTTCCAAAAAGTACGGCCTTGCGCCTGACGGCCATTTCTGGGTGGATGATTTGAAAAAGATGGCCTGGCAGGCGCCCAAAGACAGCATATGCGCCAAAGAAACCGGGCTCTGGGTTATTTCAGCCGAACCCGGCGATCTTGAGGCTGAATCAGTCCGGTACGGCCTGTCGCTTCTGGCGTTGACCGTTCAGGCAATCAAGGGGATCGGGTTTCCCATCATCTTTGTCTGTTTTGATAATATGCTGCAGCAGGAGGATCTGCCGGCTCCGTTTAAAGGGGCGGAAATAGTGGATGCAAAAGACCGGACTCTGGGCGCAAAGATTGCCGCAAGGGCAAACACGCCGGTCAAAAAAGTTGCGGTGGATTACCGGGTCGATATCCATGCCAACCCCGGGTACGGGATCTGGTTCGAATTCGGCCCGACTGGGGAAGAGATCTGGAGCGGCGTTCTTGCAGGGGCTTCCGGGGCACAGGTGGATGCCCACGGTGTGGGGGACGCCGGCAGGTTGCCGGAAAAAGCGGTCCTGGAATACCAGATGCAGGGGCTCAAGCTTTCGATCAATAACACCGAATATGACGCATGGGCCGTGCAAAACCGCATAAGTGAAAATGAAGCCTACTATGTAAGATTCAACGGAATGCCAGGCACTGTTTTATTCGGAGAGCTTCCTGGCGAAAAAAGTCAAGGTGATTTTTATATGCTCAGGCTTGCCTGAAGAAAACTGCCATACCGGATGCCGTTTGTTCAGTAATACTTCATATGCTTGACACATGGGGGATTACCAAGTATTGTGAAGTAAGCAGTGCAGAGGATTTTTCCTTTGATGCACACGAATCTTGTACAGAAACAGACGGGAGTGACCATGGACGTCCAGGAAATTAAAAGCACGGACGATATTCTTTTTATTTTATGTAAATCGATTCAGCGGGTGCTTCAGAAAGCCACAGCGCAGAAGATCACTTTTTTCCCGCTGGCCCAGACCATCAACAAAACAACCCTGAGGCCGGATATCGGTTGTTTCACAGTGTTTGAAAGCGAGGTGTCTGGAATTGTGCTGACGAATTTTTCCGCTGAAGCGGCGCTGGATATTTACAGAAGCTACATGATGAATATGAAGATGCCTGAAGACGAGCTTTCCAGAAATCATACCTCGGACGATGTCGGCAATGTACTGGGTGCTCTGGTGGATCAGGGAATGGGCCATTTCCAGAATGATCTCAGGGAAGAGCTTTATGCTTCAGTACGATTCACCCCGCCCAAGATGATGGTGGTGAATCAGGACATCACCATATCCGTGGGCAACCTTCCCCAGGCACCCGATTACAGGCGGGTTTCCTTTGAAACCGAAAGCCACAGGCCTTTTTTTCTGGAGCTTGGTGTGGAAAAAACAGCATTTTCAACGTTTTATTCCCATGAAAAGGAAGAATCCGGTCATGAACCGGTCAGGGAAAAAACCCAGGATGTGGATGATATCTTTCTGGAGGCCCAGAAAGCAAAAGCAAGGCAGGATCACAAGGACGAATCCTGAAATGTTTTTCCTGCATACATCGGCTCGGCCCCTTGCGGTTTTTTTTGTGAGACCTGGAGAATAAATATCCTTGGAGATCAGCCCCGGACAGTTCAGGAAACTTGCCGATCTGGTGTATGAGGAAGCCGGCATACGGCTCACCGACCAGAAGTATGAACTTTTGAAGTCAAGGCTTGCCAAACGGCTGAGAAAAACCGGTTTCAGCCTGACACGGGATTATATCGAATTTATCGGCAGAGACAGGGATGAGTTCAACCGGTTCATTGATGCCATCACCACCAACCACACCTTTTTTTTCAGAGAAAACGCCCATTGCGAGTACATAATAAGCAACATCCCTTCTTCCTCTTTTCTGAAGATATGGTGTGCTGCCTGTTCAAGCGGCGAGGAACCTTACTCGTTGGCACTGCAGCTGATTGACAACAACTATCGTATAGGTATCAGTGCAACTGATCTGTCCGACACCATGCTGGATAAGGCGAGGAAGGGAATTTTTCCCATGGAAAGGGTGAACCATGTTCCGCAATACCTGCTGCGCCGCTATTTCCAGAAGGGGAGCAACAGGTATGAAGGTCAGGTGAAGGTAAAAAAAGAGATAAGGGAGCTTGTGCAGTTCAGCCGGTTCAACCTCATCACGGATGCAATGAATGACCGTTTCGATATTATCTTCTGCAGAAACGTCATGATCTACTTTGATGCGGCCACACGGCAGAAAACAGTTGACACGCTTGTCCAGTCACTGAAACCGGGCGGCATCCTGTTCACCGGAATGTCTGAAAGCCTGAACGGGATCAGCCATCCCCTGAAACAGGTTATGTCGAGTGCATACAAGAAAGTCTGATACAGAATCTGAAAGAGATTCCTGGAGGAATAATGAACAGGAAGGCTGACTCGAAACTGGTCCGGAACCTTTTTTACAGGCTTCCGGTGCTGCTTTACTGCGCATTGATTTACATTCAGTCCTCTTTCCCCGGAGTTGCCGGGATTGAGCCCCCTTTTTCCGGGTTTGACAAGGTGCTTCATTTCGCAGGATACTCGCTTCTGGGTGTTCTGACCCTGCGTGCGCTGCTCAGGGAGGATCTCTCTGTCAGCCCCTCCGTGCTGGCGGGCATTGCAGTGGTATTCTGCACGTTGTACGGTCTTTCAGACGAGATCCACCAGTCGTTTGTTTCCGGCAGGAGCTGCGAGGCTCTCGATTTGCTGGCGGATGCTGCAGGAGGAGCTGTTGGAGCGTACGTGTATTTAACGTTAAAGGGACCGGCACGGAAAACAGGCAGGAAGACTCACATTCACGAGGGTGAGAGTTGAGCAGCCACAAGGTAAGGCAGATGATGAAGGCCGAGAGGGACAGGGCCCGGGTCCGCTTTAAAAAGCACCTGAGGAAAAATCTGTTTGCAGAGCCTGGTCCCAATGATTTTGTGATTGTACTGGACAACCTCAAACCCACCTTTAATGTGGGCAAAATTTTCAGGAGCGCGGATGTATTCGGGGCAAAAGAAATTCATCTGGTGGGGATAGATTTTTTTGATCCCGCTTCAGGCAAAGGTGCTTTGAAATGGGTGCCGGCCAGGTTTTTTAACACATTCGACGCCTCTTATGCAGATCTTGTGGAAAAAGGTTATACTGTGTTCATTCTGGAGCCGGATGCCGGCACACCGGTTAATGAGGCTCAACTGCCTGAAAAGAGTGCGTTTGTGTTCGGCCATGAAGCCTTCGGAATCACGTTTGAGCCGGAAAAGTACCCTGCTCTCAGGAGACTGAAAATTCCCCAGTTCGGGAAATCCCAGAGCCTGAACGTCAGTGTGGCCGCCTCCGTGGTCATGTATGAATATGTCAGCAGGCCGGGGCGGTGGCCTGCGGATTAACTCCCGGCATCCAGTTTACATTCGGTGAAGTCTATTTTTTCGCCGCATTTGTCGCATTTATGTGACTTGTCGAACTCATCCGAGAAAATTTCCTTTTCCGCCCCGCATTCAGGGCATTTACATGTAAAGGATTGTAAGTTCTTGAACTGTTCAAATCCCGGACAATGCTGTGGTGTGGTCATGATGCCTCCCTTTTTCGGTTTCCTTCAAATGATGAAGTATTAAACGTTCGATACTTTTTACTTTTTTTGTACCGCTACCGGATAAGTTCGTCAAGGGAAAAAGAAAAATCAGCTGAAAGGAGGACGGCAAAATTTTTTTGTACAGTTGTGGAAAAAGCAAATATTTGTTATGTAACCTTCACTGTAAATATTAATCAGGGGCGCAGTATGACCAGTGAACGGCACAACGTGGTTTTCAGGGGCAGGGTTGCAGAAAAAGCCGATCCGCAAAAGGTAAAAGAACGCATCTGCGGAATGTTCCGGATCGATCTGGATAAGGCGGAATCGCTGTTTTCCGGGAAAAAGATCATTGTCAAGAAACATGCGGATAAAGAAACCTGCCGGAAAATTAAACAGGCGTTTACCAGGGCGGGTGCAGAGTGTGAAATCGAAAAGGCCGGTACAGAGGATCTGCGGCCGCCCGCTCCGGCTTCGGCTGAACCGCGGGCACAGGGATTTTCCAATCCTTATTCCACTCCCGCTGCTGATCTGGTGGCCGGAAACGGCATTGCGGACAACGGGCTCAAAGGCCCGAGGAAAGTTCCCGCAGGCAACGGGGCCGGCTGGATATTCTCCGGTTTCGGCCTTTTCAGGAAAAACCCTATCTCGTGGATTTTTTCAACCATTGTATTCTTTGTTGCCAGCGGATTGATCCAGATTGTTCCCTTTCTCGGGGCTGTGGCGGCAAACCTTTTGAATCCGGTTTTCGCAGCCGGCTTCATCATGGGAGCGGCCGACCAGGACGCAGGAGATGATTTTTCAGTCCGGCACCTGTTTGCCGGGTTTTCAAACAATTTCGGCCAGCTCATTCTTTTCGCCCTTGTGTTTTTCTTTGGCGCCTTTCTGGTGATGGGGCTTTTCGCCGTGGTCATGTTCACGGTTATGGCCGGCGGACTGGCCGCCATGCAGAACCCGGACCTGTTCATGAATATGTCTCCTGTCGTCATGGTGTTGTTTTTCCTGATCCTTGCAGCGATCATGGTGCCGATGGCAATGATGTACTGGTTCAGCCCGGCCTTGATCGCACTGAATGATCTTTCCTTTTTCGATGCCATGAAGATGAGTTTGCAGGCCTGCCTGAAGAATATTCTTCCATTTATGTTGTACGGAGCGGTATTCCTTTTGATAGGTGTTGTGGTGACGGGGGCGGCAGCCGTTGTAATCCCGATCATGGTGCAGGCCGGAAAAATCCCCACCGTCCTGGCCGTTATTCCCCTGGTTGTGATCGGTCTCGCAGTCACGCCGGTGGCCATCGCCTCCATATATACCTCTTACAGGGATATTTTCCAAAGCGGGTAATACGCTTGCGCCCGGTTGTCGGAGTCTTTTTTTGCAAACGATTGATACCGCCACAAATCATGAAACTCCTGAAGGCATTGTGCTTCGTCTCAAGACTGCGGGCCCGGTATCAAGGGCGTATGCATGGCTGATCGACTGCATGATCAGGGCCGGGGTCTACCTGGTCCTGGTATCGGTTCTTTCCGCTTTCAGCCGGGCCGGAACCGCCGGGATACTCATATGTCTGTTTCTGCTGGAGTGGTTTTATCCGGTTGTTTTCGAGGTGTACTCCGGCGCCACTCCCGGCAAACGTTCGCTCGGGCTCCGTGTGGTTCATGACAACGGAACGCCGGTGGATGTCTCCTCTTCTCTGCTGCGGAATCTTCTGCGGGCGGCTGATTTTTTTCCTCTCTTTTACGCCGCGGGCCTCATTTCCATGATGTTTAATAAAAATTTCAAACGGCTCGGTGATATGGCCGCCGGAACCCTGGTTGTGTATGAGGAGAAACAGACCCGTCCTGCAAAAACAGAAAATACTGCGGTAAAACAGCCGCCGCTGGAGCTTCGGGTTCATGAAAAGCAGACTATTCTTGACTTTGCCGAACGCAGCAGAACGCTTTCCAAGAGCCGGTGCATCGAACTTGTGGAGATTCTGGCAGCTCTTACCGGTAAAAAGGGAGAAAAAGCGGTAAAGGAAGTCGAGGCCTATGCCGGCTGGATTTCGAGGGGTAAGTGAACATGCGGCAGGAGCGGTTTGAAGAGCATAACAAAAGCCTCTGGGATTCATACAACAGGATCGTCAAAGAGTTGGACCGTCCGGTTCGCAAACGGTCTTTCACCGTCAAGACCGGGGGATTCCCGAAATTATACCGCACCGTGTGCCATCACTATGCCCTGTC
>JAWLES010000129.1:0-6887 GCA_041685935.1 Desulfobacteraceae bacterium
TCTGATCTCGGCCGCATTATTTCAAAACAGATCGGTGTGCCCATGCAGATTATCCAGCTTATGGCCCCTGTGAAAAGGCCGGCCCCCCATAAGCCTGAAAGGTGCGAAAACCTGGAAATCAAACGGTGTGTCTGCTCCTTTGCAAATGAAATCTGCCAGGCGGATGCGGACAACACGGGAGAAAAACGGAAAGAAGCCATCAAAAAGGTTATGAAGCGCTATGAACCGTTTTTTGATCCCGGATACAAAAAGGTGGATGACACCCTGAAGGCTTCAAGGCAGAAAATCATCAACAACGCGAACATTTTCAACATTCATTCGGCCTGACTCAAAAATTTTTCCCAACTTTTTACCTACTTCAGATAACGGTTCATAATCCGGTCGTACTTTCCACTTTTCCTGACCTGCTCAAGGCTTTTGTTAAACTTTTCCACATACTCCGGGTCGACCCTTTTTTTACTGAAGATCACATGGATATCGTTGGAAAACACCTTCATGGGATGGGGCGCAACTTCATCCCAAATTCCCAGTGATTTAAGGCCGGCGGTTCCGGATACCGGATCAGCCAGAAACCCGTCGATCCTGCCCCGCTGAAGTTTTTTGTAGTTGTTTTCATTCACCTTGACCTCTTCCACCCTGTCGGAAAAGTCCTTTTGCTTGATAAGTCTTTCATATTCAGGGCCGTAGTAGTATCCCCGGGTCACTCCCAGGGTAAAATCACTTCCGATGATGTCCTCAAGGGATTTGAAATCGTACTGATCCTTTTTCTCTTTTCTTACGAACAGTACAGCAGATTCCTGGCGGTACGGATCGGAAAAAAGAGCCCACTCTTTCCGCTCTTTGGTAACCGAGGCTCCCAGCCCTGCGTCAAGATGCCCTTCCTTCAAATCCTTGATAACCCTTTTCCAGGGAGTTTTCTGCCACCCGGCCTGTTCCTCCATATTTTCCAGAACCGCCTGAACCACGTCAATACCCAAGCCCGTGAGCTCCCCGCGTTCATTTTCAAGCTGATAAGGTTCCCAGGGTTCCCACGCATACACATAAACCCTGCCGTCCTCGGCATGTGCAGCAGACACAAATACCAAAGCCGCCATTGCAATAAAGATTGCCGCCATAACAGAAAATAATAATCCGCCTGTTGCTTCTGGTCTCACACCGCCTCCTTCGGGTTTAACTCAAAAAGGCAAACCCGGTCTGAAAATACGTTATTGCAGGAAAATTCAGAAACATTTGAACCGTGCGCTACCAATGGACATATCAACCTCCGCCGGAAAAGTCAACGGCCCAACCGCAAAGCCCTGATCCGAAAACACCGGTCAAGATTTTTAACACCAGTGCATTCGGCCTGAAAGGAAAAGTCCCTTCCCGGACACCTCCCTTGAAAACAGATGCGGTATCAACTATACTAAGCTCTTTTTATCAGAGGAGCCGAGCGGTCATGAACCATTCCCGCAGGATATTGGCAATTATAGGCAGCTACCGGAAAGGCGGGGTGATTGATACAGCCACGGAGGAAGTACTCAGTGCTGCTGCCTTGAACAACAAACGCACAAAAATCAAAAAAATTTACCTGACTGATCAGAATGTCGAGTTCTGCACCAACTGCCGGAGCTGTACTGGACATCCCGGAGAGAGCCGGGGGGAATGCATACTCGGGGATGATATGGATACCATCCTTGGGGAGATTGAACGCTCGGACACTGTTTTGCTGGCCTCTCCGGTGAATTTCGGCACTGTCACCGCTGTAATGAAACGGTTTACGGAAAGGCTTATCTGTTATGCATACTGGCCCCGGGGAGCAGGCGGCCCCAAGCCCCGGACCAGGCGAAAAAGCAGGCGTGCCGTGATCATAGTTTCCTCGGCCGCCCCTTCGCTTTTGACACGTTTCAGCACCTGCGCTGCAAAACCCCTGAAGACGGCTGCTAAACTTCTCGGTGCCGGAAAAACGGATATCATGTACATCGGGCTTGCCGCAGGGGAAGAACGGCCCGCACTCTCGTCAAGGGTGAAACAAAAGGCCCGGCGGATCGGAAAAGACATTTCCTGAAACAGAGCTGCCGACGTTTTGAATGCAGACAACAAACAGTCAAAAGGCACTGCTGAAATCTAGCAGCACCTTGAGTGCGTCCCGGCAGGCGGCCCTGCTGAACGCCTCTTCTGCCTTCCCTGCGGGAAATATATCCGTGACCAGCCTTGAAAGAGGCATGTCAGGGTATTTTTTCAGCACTTCAACCGCAAGCCGGAAATTTCCGCATCTGGACCCTTGAATTCTTATCTCGTTGACCACTGCCTGTGACAGATTGACCCTGGAAAAATCATGAACGGTTGATTTCAACACCACCGTGCCCAATGGCCTGCAAAGGGAAAGCGCCTCTGAAATCCCTGAAGCCGTCCCTGTGGCCTCCACGACAAGATCGGCATCCCGTGGAGGGCTTTCATTTCTTCCGGAAAGGCGGAGTCCTTTCCAGGCAGCTCGTTCAAGTTTCCAGGCATGACGTCCGCAAAGGGTCACATTCTCCACTACTGCGGCAAGCGCCCATGCGCAAAGTATCCCGAGTTTCCCGTCCCCCATAACAACCGCATGCCCGTCCGACGGGATTTCCACCTGCTCTGTTATCCTGCATGCCGCGGCAAACGGCTCGATCAGCACTCCGGATTGATGATTCATAAAATCAGGCAATTCAACCAGGTTGGAAACCGGGAGTGTGACATATTCAGCCATGCACCCGTCAAGCCCCCTTATGCCCAGACTCCTGCGGGAGCTGCAGTGCGCTGCAACCCCTTTTTCACACATCGGGCATTTTCCGCATGGGACATTGATACTCCCTGCGACTCTTTTGCCGATCCATTCCGGGTCGCCGCAGGCCTCCACCACTCCTGAAAACTCGTGTCCGGGGACCCCTGTGAAACCTGCGTATCCCTTTACAATCTCCAGGTCCGTCCTGCAGATGCCTGCATAAAAAACCCGGATCAGGGCCCAGCCGGCCGGTCTGTCCGGAACCGGATAATCCCGGAGAACCGAAATTCCTCCATCCGTATAAACAGCCAGCATCTGTATTCCTCCATATATGTTCAGTTCCGCAGCTTAACTTCCTACTGCAGCAACACCTCTTTACCATTCAAAAACAGTTTTCCGTCCCGGGTTTCAGCCTTGTGAACCAGGTCATCACCCTTTTTTACAAAAAAGCCCGTCTGCATGCCGGGATACACCGGAGAAAGCAACGTCTGCCTCTGTTGCGCCATCTGATACGGGAGCCGGAAATCGGATTTCAGTGAAAAAACATCCAGCGCCGCTGCAGGGTCATTGGCTATGGGAAGAAACCTGACAAAAGTCATATCCTTTTTCAATTTTAGCATTATGCTTCCCTTTACCCTGCCCTGGGGAAAGTCCGCCTGAAGCCGGGAAACCCGGATTTCAAGACCTTTCGTCAAAAGCTTTTCACATGCGGCGGCGATCTGCATTCCAGCCCTGCCCATCTGCCGCTCCACAGCTTTGCCTGCCCCCCGGCCCTCCTTGATTGCTTCCGGGTCCACCTTTTCGAGAATCCCTGCCGCAGCTTCGGACCAAAGTTTGGCAAACTCCCCGTACCGCTTTGCATCCATATGGTTCACCGCCACTTCCATAACCGGTTTGTCAATTTTACTATCTCCGGATGCAATCATGTCCGCCCCGTAGCCCGCTTCGATTGACACGGTGTTTTTATCACCGTCAAATGAGGATGTCAGCTCATATGTCAGATTGTCAACCTGAAGCTCCGTGTCCGCGTCCCAAGCAGTAAGCTTTTCCATCCGGCATGAGGCATTGCCGTCCCAGATCCGGCCGGTAATCCGTTTCATCTTTGATTTCATTTCAAACCGCCCCATGCTGAATTCCTCCGTAGAGGTCATGCCGCCCCAGTCCACCTCGGAACGGATGTTTTCAAGCCCCCTGTCCAGGTTAATGCTCACATGTCCGGGCCGTACTTGAACCGTTTTCCCCTTTCCTGCAAAGGAAAACCCGTCCACCTTACATGTGGACTCAATCTCTCCGGAAAGCGGGTAGCACGTGGAGATGGTCAAAGGGTTCCTGCCGTCAAGCTCCTGATCCACAAAATCGGTGAACCACTTGTTCCGCTCAAGCGTGGTGTTGGAAACCGTCTTTATAAACCCGTGATCCGCATTTTCCACAAATACAATCGACTCGATTCCGTACAGGGGCTCCAGCGCCCCGGCTTTGAGTTCCCATTCAATCCTGGAGGACAAAAAGTTCCGGTCATACTCCCTGATTTCAACAGACATTCCTGTGCCCGAATCCTCGTAAATGCGGTTGATGTCCGCGAACGCTCCCCTGACTATCCGTTCCACGGCAATTCCGCGGAAGAATGGAATGCCCGCCGCCGCTATGATCAGCACAAGACCTGCTGCTGCAATGATTTTTTTCATGTTTTGTCTCCCTTTGAAAGTTTATATATCAGAATCCTTACCACATATAACCGGCTACAGCCTGTCTCTGCCTGCCTGTCCGGCAGAATGAAACGCAATATGGAAAGCTATCACCGCCACGGAATTGGCGGCGTTGATGGAATTTTTACGCCCCAGCATGGGAATTTGCACAAAATGGTCACAGGTCCGCATCACGTGCCGAGAGATCCCGTATTCCTCGTTCCCGAACACCACAATCCCCCTGGACGGCCACTCAAACCGGAAATACGGAACCGCATGAGGAACCGTCTCAATTCCGACAACCAGGCAGTTGCGCTCCTTTTTCTTCTGCAGCAAAGATGCCAGATCATCAGTTTTTTCCACAGGAACCCATTCAGTTGCTCCCATGGCTGTTTTTTCCATTGAAGCTGATTTCCCGGAAAGGGTTCCCCCCACAATCACCGACTGAAAACCCGCCGCATCACACACCCTTACCGCGGACCCAACATTGAAAAGGCTTCGAAAAGAATCCAGGGCAATACTGTAATCCGGGCCTTTTGTCAGCGGATTTTCCTGATTCATGTCTCCGCATCCGACTTCGGGCAGAAGGTCATAATCTTTCGGAGATATCCCCATGGCTGCCCTGTGGAAATGAACCGCGTCGGAAATAAACTCGATCCACGCCTGCCGGTCCTTTTTTTCAGGAGAAGAATCCGGCACCAGCCCCATCCTGTCAAGCAACCCGGCATACAATGCATAAACCTCTTCCATCCGTGCCGGGCCGAGCCGGTTGGCTGCAAGTTTTCCGTAAATATCAGACAGCCACTTCACCAGCCATTTGTGCCGGTTGTGCGGGGCAAGCTTCAAAAACTTTTTCTCTGACAGGTAAAAAGAAGTCACACCTGGCGGTTCCTTGCTGTTTCAGGCACTGCCCTGGGAATCTTTATGAGAAATTTGCTCCCCCTGCCGGGAGTTGATTTGGCCTTGATTTCCCCCTGGTGCTGATGGATCACCTTGCTGGTGATATAGAGGCCGAGCCCGGTTCCCCTGTTGCCCTTGGAAGAAAAGAATATCGCAAATATGTTGTTAAGCGTCTGCTCGTCCATTCCCGGTCCGTTGTCCTGAATCAGAAAAACCGCCTTTTCATCATCCACTCTCACATTGAGCCAGACAGCCCGGTTCTTTTCCTGCCGGCCGGCCTGCTGCTCCCCGAAAGCCTCAACCGCGTTTTCCAGTATATTGATTATGGCGGCCTGAAAGCTGCTCCTGTCCACCTCGATCCAGTCCTCCCCGTTGCCGTTTTCCAGCTCCACGTTCACGTTGACTGCAACGTTCATGGACTCAGCCTTGGGCTGGACCATGCCCACGGTTTCGTCAAGGAACTTTTTGACCGGAATCCGGCTGAAATTAAGCTGTCTTGATTTGGTATAGTAAAGGATGTCCAGCACCAGGCGCTTGATCCGGCCCGTCATCAGGTTGGCGATCTCCAGCCCTTCATTCATCTGCTTCCTGTCGTCGTTTTCAAATCCCTTGTTGACAAGATACATCCCGCTGTCGAGGCTCGTCAGAAGTCCCTTGATCCCGTGGGAGATGGACCCGATCATAAACCCAAGGGAGGCCAGGTGGTCTTCCAGCCTTCGCACCTCGGTAATATCCGTGAGCATCACGATCACTTTCACGATCTCCCCCAGGTTGTCCCGGATCGGGGCGGTCCAGCTTAAAACCGTGTGCTTGACACCGTCGGATGAAATAATTTCCGTTTCCGTGGTATGATTTTTCCCGTCCCTGAACGTATCCTGAACCGGGCATTTTCTGCAGGGTTCGTCCCGGTTCTTGCAGATCCCGAAACAGTACTCCCCGATATGGCGGCCGAAATACTCGTTGAACTTCCGGTTGGAATCGGTGATCCTGTACTCGCTGTCCTGAACGTAAATAAAGCAGGGCACCTCGTTAAACAGCTGCTGGTACTTTTCTTCGGACTTTTTATACTTGAGCTGAAAGCAGTGGGTCTCGTTGCAGATATGGTTTTTAAACGCCACCCTCTTCATTGCCCGGTCCACGTAAAGTTCCACGGTGGACTCGTCCGCCGGCATGACCATGAAATCCGACGCCCCTTTTTTCAGACATTCGACTCCGGCTTCAATATCATGGCTGGATACGGCAGCGATAATGTCGGTGTCACAGGAAAAATTCTTAACCGAGTCCACCGCCCGTAAAACCCTGCTTTCCCCCTTCACTTCCACAACCAGAACCTTGGGTCGATATTCGTTCAGATAATAGGAAAACACCTCGAGCGGTTTTCCTTCCGCCGTTCCGTCATTTTCAATAAATACGCAGTCGTGCCTTTCTCTCAACGGCAGGAACGGCTCCTCATCAAGCCCGCCGCTGCCTATCACCAGTATGTCCGTGTCCATCTTCAACTCACTTATGTTATAAAATAAACTTTAACGTATACCAATAGTTTACAAAAATTTCAAACACCATAT
>JAWLES010000130.1:0-6742 GCA_041685935.1 Desulfobacteraceae bacterium
GAAGCCTGTCCCTGGGTTCCGCCAAGCGGCTGGTGTACCATGATTCTTGAGTTGGGCAGGGTGTACCTTTTGCCTTTCTGTCCGGCTGCCAGAAGCAGGGAGCCCATACTTGCAGCCTGGCCTACGCAAACGGTTACCACATCGGGTTTGATGTACTGCATTGTATCATATACAGCCAGGCCTGCGGTCACTCCGCCCCCGGGAGAGTTGATATAAAAGTTGATATCCTTTTCCGGGTCTTCCGATTCCAGAAACAGAAGCTGGGCTACCAGAAGGTTGGCTATTTCGTCGTTGATGGCCGTGCCCAGAAAAATAATCCTGTCCTTCAAAAGCCTGGAAAATATATCGTACGAACGTTCTCCCCTGTTGGTCTGTTCCACAACCATTGGAATTAAAGGCAATTTGTACTCCTTATTATTTGTTCATTAAACATTTTCAAACAGTTACGGATCTGCAGGTCTTTAATGCGCCCCGTCCGCGGCCTCTTCATCATCACTGCTCTCCTCTTCGGGACTGCCGGATTCCTCAGGCTCGACTTCAGTGATATTGCCTTTCTCTATTATAAGGTCTACAGCTTTTTTTTCAAGCTGCGTATGTTTATAATTTTCAAGCTGATTTTCGTTCATGTTGAAGAAATTTTTAACAGCGTCCACTGATGCATTCATGTCAGCGGCCATTTTTTCAAAACTTGCGTTAAGCTCTTCATCAGTGAGTTCAAGGTTTTCCTGTTCTATTAACTTGTCCAGGATCAGGTGCCTTCTTGCCTGTTTTTCCGCCACATCAGCATACCGGTCGCGAAGAATCTCCTTGCTGAGGCCCGCCTCTTCCAGGCTGGTGTTGTTCTGTGCATATGCCTGTTCCGTTTCGGATATGATGCCTTCAAGTTCCGCATCAACAAGTGACTGCGGCACTTCGAATTCATGCATGTCCAGAAGCTTCTGGAATACCTGTTCGCTTAGCTCGTGCCTGGTCCGCTGTTCATACCCTTTTTCCAGGTTATCCCGGATGGCGTCCCTGACCTCGTCCAGGGTTTCATACTGACCCAGCTCTTTGACAAGGTTGTCATCAGCTTCCGGCAGAACCTCTTCCTGAATCTCCTTTAGCTTGACCTTGTATGAGATCGTCCTGCCTGCCAGATCTTCATCAGAGTAGTCTTCAGGGTAGGTTACGTCGATATTGAGATCCTGTTCCGGTATCACGCCTTTGAGCTTTTGTGAAAACTCTTCAGGCATATTGTCGTTGCCGACGGCCATGACATAGTTTTCCACTTTCGGGGTCTTGTCGAACGGCTGGCCGTTCAGGAACCCTTCATAGTCGATAAGCACAAAGTCTCCGTCTTTCACGGGTCTTTCCTCTTCCACTCTCTGTTTGGTAGCCATTGTTTTCCGGATCATGTATATCTGGCTTTCCACTTCATCTTCTGATATCCGGTAGGCGGTTTTGGTCAGATCTAGTCCGCTGTATTCCACATGGCTGATTTCAGGTTTTACATCCACGGTGATTTCAAATTTGTATGAAGTTTCCGGGTCCAGCTCCGGGGGATCTAGTCTGGGAGGGCCCACAACTTTAAGGTCGTGCTCTTCCAGTGCCTTGGAAAAGGATTCCTGGATCAGTCTTGGCGCGATGTCTGCATGCACGTCTTTGGAGAATTTGTTTTCAAGGACCTTGCGGGGAACCTTCCCCTTTCTGAATCCCTTGATGTCGGCTGACTTTTTCAGTTCATTGTACGCCTGGTCCAGTTCCTTTGCAACCTCGGACCGGGGAACTTCAAAATGGAGAACTTTTGTTACATCTGATTTATCTTCAACGGTTACCTGCATATTTCCTTCCTGTATAAAAGGCTTTTAAAAATTGGGGTTTATCCACCGATCTATCTTTCCGTTAATCAATAATGCCCTTAACCCGGCCGAATTATTGACTAATTATTTTGACAAAATATACTAAAATAAACCTTATATATACAGGTGTCAAGAAAATTGACTTCAAAAATAATTGAAAGACTCAAAGGGCGGGTGTTTACGGTTCTTTCCCGTCAAGTATGTCACGGATCTTGAGAATAAGCATCTCGTTGTCCACCGGTTTTTGAATATACGTTTTTATGCCGAGTTCGAGTACAGTCTTTTCACTGATGTTTTCGTTGTATCCTGAACAAAGAATCACCGGCAGATCGGACCGGGACTCCCGGATTCGCCTGGCCAGTTCCTCTCCGGTCATCCTGGGCATGGTCATGTCCGTGATAACAAGGTCGTACCGGGCGGGATCTTTTTCAAATGCCTCAAGGGCGTATTCTCCGTCTGAAAAGCCGTCGACGCTGTATCCGTAATCCTGTAAAATTTCCCGGGTGGGAATCAGGATGCTCTCTTCGTCGTCCACCACCATTATCGCTTCTGAACCGCCTTCAAGCGGCTTTGAAGGTTCCTGCGGAATCCCGGAAACATCATTGTCCCTGGCTGCAGGGAGGAAAACCTGAAAGGAGGTGCCTTTGCCCGGTGCGCTTGCGGCCCTGATGTACCCCCCATGGTCCTCGACAATTCCGTAAACCAGGGCAAGCCCGAGTCCTGTTCCCTCTCCGGGAGGTTTGGTGGTAAAGTACGGGTCGAAGACTTTTCTCAGCGTTTCATTGTCCATTCCCTGCCCTGTGTCCCGGATCTCAAGCTTGAGGTAATTGCCCGGAAGAATATTGAGGTCGGGAATACTGCTCTGGTCGGAAATGGTGATCTCCTCCAGTTCGACTGTCATAACGCCTCCGGTGGATCGCATGGCGTGATACGCGTTGGTGCAGAGATTCATTACAACCTGGTGAATCTGGGTGGGGTCGGCCATGGTTTTCGCACTGGAGTTTATTTTCTCCTTGATCTCTATGGTGGCCGGGATGGAGGATCGGAGCAGCTTGAGGCTTTCTTTCACCACCACGGAAATGTTGAGCAGGTGCTTTTCATGCTCGCTCTGTCTGCTGAAGGTCAGGATCTGCTGTATAAGCCCGGCTGCTCTCTGTGCGCCGTTTATGATCTGGTCGATATATCCTTTTGATTTAACCGGATTGTCGGTATGGCTTTTGGCAAGTTGAGAGTACCCGAATATTCCTGAAAGGATGTTGTTGAAGTCGTGAGCGATTCCGCCTGCAAGCGTGCCTATGGCCTCCATTTTATGCGCCTGGCGCAGTTCGTTTTCAAGCTGTTTTTTGTCCTCCTCAGCCTTTTTCCTCTCTGATATATCAATTATCAGGCCCCGGAAGCCCACCGGCATCCCCCGGGCATCTTTCATCGGGGATACCGAGGTTTCCACCAGCAGCCTGTCCCCGTCTTTTCTCTCAACGGCATATTCGTACTTTTCAAGGGGTTCTCCTGTTGACAGAATGTTTCTATACGCCCGGGCCAGCTCTTTTGAAGTGGTTTCGTCAGTATACTTTCTGTAGTGCATTCCAGATAGTTCGTCCGGGCTGTATCCGGTCAGTTCGGATAAAGCATTGTTGAAAAAATGAATCTCTCCATTGAGATCAACCTCGAAATAACCGATATTCCTGCTGTCCAGGATCGTACGGTAGCGTTCTTCGTTCTCTCTCAGGGCCTGTTCCGCCCATTTCAACTCTGAAATATCAATGGCCGTGCCTATGATTATAAGCGGAGTATCATCGGTGTCCCATTGAACCACCTTGCCCCTGTTGTGCAGCCACCTTTTTTCTCCGTTTTTTGTTGTGATGATGAATTCATCCTTGTAATCGGTCCTTTCCCCCCTGGTGAACCGATTGAACTTCTGTTTGACGCGTACTCTGTCCAGAGGGTCGATCAGCTCCAGGACCTCTTTGGCGGTTTTCGGGTGTTCGTCCCGTGCGTAGCCGAAAAATGCGAACTGTGTTGAGTCAACCTGAAATTCCCCGGTTTTCAGGTTCAACTCCCATGCCCCTGCCAGACTGACTTCCAGGGCCATGGACAGCCTTTCCTCGCTCCGGTACAGGGCCTCTTCCGCTTTTTTGCGGTCGGTGATGTCCCGGACGACACTCAGCACCACCTCCCGGTCCCGGAATATGATCTTTTTTGCATGGCACTCCGCATGAATATGGCTGCCGGGGCCTGTAAGCAGCTCGGTTTCAAAAACCATGCGCTCCTCCTTTTCAGAGAGGGTTTTTAAAATCGTTTCAAAGGAGCTGTGTTCTTTTTCAGGGGTGATGTCGAAAATGGATACATCAGGGCGGCTGCTTTCAAAGAATGTGAACTGATCCCTGGCAATCCGGTTTACTTCAAGGACTTTCCCGGAAAAGTCATAAATGAAAACCGGGTCCGCAACCCCTTCGAAAAGCTGCTGATATCTTTTGAGCTCCTCTGTTTTCCTCAGGTGTTGAACCATGGTGGAAAGGGAGGACATGAGCTGTTCCACTTCGATCACACTCGAGGATACGGTGCTGTCCCCAAGATCGGCCTTTCCTTGAGCCATTTCAAGGGATTTTCTTGAAACCAGTGAAAGCGGGCGGCTCAAAAGGCGGCTCAGGAAAACAGAGATAACTGTTGTGGCCGCCAGAATTCCGAGCGAGGAGTACAAAAGGAGGGTCAGTACTTTTTGCTTTGCCTGGTTGAGGGTGTCGATCCCTGATACATAGTGCAGGTCCGGAAAATCCCCCTTGCCGGCCATGGCCATTTGCTTCCCGTTGATTTCGGCATAGGACAGGCCGGTGTCGTCAATTTTCCCGGCCCCGGCGGAGAAGTCCCTGATCGGTTTCCCGGTCAAAAGATCCCATGCCTGGTTGTTTTCCATTTTGACAATCGTGGAGTTTCTGTCCCGGACCAAGGATCTGAAAAGGGTTTTGTCGTTTTTCAGGATATACATGACCGCTGCTGTCCCGATTTGCTTTTTCTGGCGGAACACGGGGCGGGAGGCATGATAAACAAATCCGTGCGGAGGAACTCTTTCCAGCCTGCTGATTCCTCCTGAAGGTATCAGTAAGGCACGGGCGGTCTTCGGGTCGGTCCCGGGAGCAGATGCTCTGAATACTTTTTCCGAACCCGGGGCGGAGAGGAAAAAACAGGTGCCGGTGTCTGAACCGTATTTTTTTTGAAAATATTCATCAAGCTGCCGGTCCACGCCAAGCATCAGGGTGACCCGTATGGTATTGTCCAGGCTGAGCTCCTTTAGGCGGTTTTCGGTGCGGGCAAACTGGTTTTCCAGAACCTGCATCACTTCCCCGCACTCCGCCCTCACCCGGTCTTCGAATTCAGATGTCAGGCTTTTGCTCAGAATGATATACAGCATTCCCGCCGTGACCATGGTGGTGGCGATGACCAGGAACGTGATGGCAAGAAAAATATAGGTGGATAAGTGAAATTTTTTCATGGGTGCGGATTAAGTTCCTGCCTCCTATTTTCGGAACACTTCATCTGCGGCAAGAAGTATATCTTTCGGGATGTCAAGGCCCAGTGCTTCAGCCCTTGAAAGGTTGAAAACCAGGGCCACCCGTTTTGCATCTTCAACTGCCAGTGTTCCGGGGTCGGCTCCGCCAAGAATGGCGGCAGCCTTTTGGCCGGCCTGGTAGCCCATTTCAAAAAAATCAACCGAGGCGCCGCCGTAAAGCCCCATCTTGATAAAGGCGTAGTTGAGTCCGATGGCGGGTTTTTCAGCGTTTTTGACCGTATAATCGATAATCTCGGGCGCAGTATGGGTTTCTCCGTCTGAATCTTTTAAAAGAAGAGTCCCGAGATAGAAGGAGTCGATTTCAGGTGACTCGTTAATCATCCTGATGACGCTCTGGTACTCCTCCCATGAGTTAATGGTGCGGTTGACGGTTTCGCATGGAATATCTCCGCCTTCCGCACTTGAATCGAGTTCAATACTTACCTGGCGGGAGATGGCTTTCCCGGTGGGGGACAGATCATCCAGGATCAGAACCTTGTTTATGTCCAGGAGATTGGAAAGTACCCTGATCGCCTGCCTGATGTGGAGTTTTTCATAAATTCCGGTAATGTTGTGTCCGGGATGTTCCCGGTTTGCCATAAACCGCTTTGTCCTGTTGTAATCTTCGGGTTGACCGTTCATTCCGCTGAACACAACGGGCGTGTCATCGCCTGCCATTGGGAGCGCAACGGTCCTGAAGGCGTTGTCATCAAGGGTGACGACAAGATCGGGGTTATATTGCTTGATTTTTTTACGGGCGGTCCGCGCCTGTTTTTCAATTAATTCAGGTGTGTTGTTCTTTCGCTTGGTATCCATATAATGGACAGCCGTATCCATGTTTTCTCCGGGGCGCCATCCGGCATCCTCCAGGGCTTTCATCACGCCGTCATGCTGGGGCTGCCCGCACACGTGATTTTTTTCATAACTGTGAACCACGAAGACTCTTTTAAGGGCCTTTTCAGGTGATCCAAAAGTGCATTGCACCGGCATCAGAAAGAAAAACAGAATAACCGGCATGGCCGTTTGAAAAAGGTGTTTCTTCATTTTGCATTCTCCTGGGATAGATATCAATAAGATTATAATATATCGAACTGCGGTAAAATGTCAAAGCCAATACGTTTCGGAAACGTGACGGGCCCCATCCCGGATCGGGCTGTGAAACCCGCCCGGAGGGGTGCCGGGTTCAAATTTGCAAAACTTTACAATTTACGTTATGGTGGCACTCTGTATTAGAAATCCCGGATGCCGGGTAACTGAAATCCAACAAGAAAGGCGACAAACAATATATCCATATGATAACAGATAAACCTTTGATAATCACATGCCCGGTGGTCGGGGCGGAACTGACCAAAACCGATTA
>JAWLES010000131.1:0-6673 GCA_041685935.1 Desulfobacteraceae bacterium
CTGAAGTATTCAGAAGGGATTTGTATTTCAGGCTCATGACCCACCATATCAATCTGCCTCCTCTGCGGGAGCGCAAAACCGATATCCCCCCCCTTTTCGAGCATTTCCTCAAAAAGGCGGCAAAAGAGCTTGATATGGATGTGCCCGGATATGATAATGAAATACTCAAACTTCTTCAAAATTACAGGTTCCCCGGTAATATCAGGGAACTTGAGGCAATGTTGTTTGATGCGGTATCTGTTTTCAGTCCGGATAGAATTCCCCTTTCCTTTTTTGAAAACCATATTGCATCCGGCCTTACTGAAAAATCTGCAGCAGAGGAAAATATTTTTTCCGGTATGAACCAGCTGCCGACCCTGAAAGAGGCATCCGAGTTTCTTGTGCAAGAAGCCATGGCGCGCACGGGCGGCAAACAATCGGAAGCGGCGGAGCTTCTGGGAATTTCCAGACAGGCTCTGAACAAAAGGATGAAAGGACGTCATTGAAATGACAGTTAAAATTTTTGAATATATGAAGCGGTTTTTTTATCTTAAATGCGTTTTGGCCTGCCTGCCGGTTTTCATTTTCACCCTTCCCTCACATGCAGTCAAATTCGACCACCCCCTGAATACAGGTGCCTACAACAACAGCATCATGCAGGACAAAGACGGATTCCTGTGGATCGGGTGTTCAAGGGGAATTATTCGTTACAACGGTTATGAAATGGAGGTGTTCAAGGCAGGACCGGATTCCCTCTCCTCTGCTTATGCTCCGGGAATTTTCGAAGACTCGGAGGGGCTTTTATGGATCGGTACCATAGGCGGAGGATTGAATGTTTATGACAAAAAAGCCAATGAATTCACCTGGTATAAAAACGACCCTGATGACCCTTCAACTCTTAACAGCAACCAGTTCAACTGGGCTCCGGACACAATTGATCAGGACAAAGAGGGGCTGATCTGGATCGGAACGCAGGCGGGAGTAAACGTATTTGACAAAAAAACACAAGGTTTTGTTGAGAGTTTCAAACACGATCCTGATGATCCTGAAACTCTCGGTCACAATTCGGTATGGACCATTATGGTCGACAGCAGAAACCTGGTCTGGATAGGCACCAGGAAAGGCCTTGACTGTTATGACAAAAAAACCGGAACCTTCACCCATTACAAGCATGATCCCAGTGACCCTTCAAGCATAGGAAAGGGAACGGTCTATTCGGTACTGGAAAGCAGCAGCGGAGATTTATGGGTGGGAACTTCCAAAGGCGGGCTTAATCGGCTGGACCGCAAAACCGGAAAGTTTACCCGGTATATGAACAACCCTGATGATCCGGGAAGCATATCCCATAACGAGGTATACACCATTTGCGAGGACAGAGAAGGGAGCCTGTGGATCGGCCGTACTTACTCGGTTGAAGCCGGGCTTGAAAAGTTCAGTCCGGAGGATGAGTCGTTCGAAACATTCCGCCATGATCCGGAAAATTCCATGAGTATCAGCGGCGATATCATCATGAGCTGTTTTGAAGACCGGTCCGGCATACTCTGGATTGTGGAGAATACCGGCCCCATTGACAAATTTGATAAATACAGGCAGAAGTTTAAACTTTATCAGCAGAACCCTTCCAATAAAAATTACCTGAGTTCCAATGTTGTGAACACAATAACGGAAGACAGTCGCGGCAATATGTGGTTTGCCACCCAGCTCGGCGGCCTTAATAAATTCAACCGGGAAACCGGTGATTTTACGGTTTACCGGGATGATCCCGAGGGAATCTCCAACAACTATGTTTTTTCAGTACTCGAAGACAGCAGAGGGGATCTGTGGGTCTCCATGAACAACGGTGAAATCGGAATCCTGAACCGGAAAACCGGCAGATTCATTAAAAAATACAAAAATCCCCATGATGATGTACTTGCAAGAGGGATGATAGAGGACAAACTGAATCCTGATGTTTTATGGTTCGGCACGGAAACCGACGGGATTTTCAGTTTCAATAAAACCACCGGAGAATTCAGGCAGTATCAGAATGATCCGGATGATTCTGAAAGCCTGAGTATCAACCATGTTTTCAATCTTTTTCAAACCGATGACGGTACACTCTGGGTACCCACCCAGGGAGGGGGGCTTGACCGGTTTGTGAGAGAATCGGAATCCTTTAAACACTATCGGTCCGATCCTGAAGATCCGACCACAATAAGCGGGAACTCAGTGATAGATTGTTATATCGACAGCGTTGGGAATTTCTGGGTAAGCTGCGATGACGGCGGGCTTAACAGATTCGATCCCGGGACCGGTACGTTCACCCGCTACACAGAGGAGCACGGATTTCCAACCAAATCGGTGCGGTCTATCCTTGAAGATGACCGCAAAAACCTCTGGTTGTCTTCAGACAAGGGACTGATTCAGTTCAGCATCGAAAAAGAAAAAGTGCTGAAGGTTTACGACGAAAAGGATGGCCTCCAGGGAAGCCATTTTACTATCTATCCGACATCTTCACATAAAACCGATGAGGGCCAGTTATGGTTTTCAGGCCTGAACGGCGTAAACAGTTTCTATCCCGGAGAAATCACCAGGAATGAATATATCCCGCCGATCAGACTGACCGCTCTCAAGCATGGAAAAAAGCAATTAAAGAGCCACAAGCTTCCCGATCAGATTGAAAAAATAGAGCTTCCCTGGCAGGACAATTCCTTTGAATTCGAATTTGCAGCCCTGAATTATACACAACCGATGAAAAATCGATATGCGTATGTTCTTGACGGGTTTGAAAAGGAATGGAACCATATCGGCACCCGCAGATACGGAAAATACACCAACCTGCCGGGAGGCACTTACACTTTAAAACTTTTCGGTGCGAACAATGACGGGGTCTGGAACAGGAAGGGCACCTCCATCAAAGTGAAAGTGGGGGTTCCTCCCTGGAAGACATGGTGGGCATACCTTCTTTATTTTGCCGTACTTGCCGGGTCTGTATCAGGTTTTGTGAAATACCGGTCAGGAATTTACGAAGCGCGGCTTGAAAAAAACAGAAAGGAGCTTGAAAAAGAAAAGGAAATCAGTGACACCCTGCGAAGCCTGCATAAAAAAAAGGCAAACCTTATTTCCAAACAGCGTGAAGTTGAACAGGTGTTGCGCCAAAAAAGGGATGATCTTGAAAAGATTGTTGAGATCCGGACCAGTGAACTTATCCGGAAAAACGAGGATCTTCTGGAGGAAAAAGAAAAGGCGGATGCAGCAAACCGGGCCAAAAGCGAATTTCTTGCCCATATGAGTCATGAAATCCGCACACCGTTAAACCTGATCCTCGGATTTACCGACATGCTTGAAAAAACCGTGACTAACCACCAGTCAAAAGAGTATATTGCCACTATCCGCTCAAGCGGAAAATCTCTTATGGTGCTGTTGAATGATATACTGGATCTGTCTAAAGTCGAATCAGGAAAACTCAAAATCCAGAATTCAGCTTTCAGTATATACAGCCTTTTTCATGAAATGGAACACATTTTCTCAAAAAAAGCCGAACAAAAAGGGATCGACTTTGTTCTCGAGCTCCACCCTCACATCCCTGATATGATAGTAATGGACGATGTCCGGCTAAGACAGATTCTTCTTAATCTTGCCGGAAATGCGGTAAAATTCACCGAGGACGGTTATGTCAAGCTTTCCGCCTGGATTGTGGAGCACCCGGATGAAAAAACCTTGTTTACCTTCGCTTTTTCAGTTGCAGACACCGGCATAGGCATTGCGAGTGATCAGCTGAACACTGTTTTCGGGGCTTTCTCCCAGCAAAAGGGACAGGACTTTACCAAATACGGGGGGGCAGGTCTCGGGCTTGCCATAACCAAACGGCTTGTTGAAAAAATGGGGGGTGACATCAAGGTTGAAAGCACACTCGGACAAGGAAGTGTCTTTAAAGTAACCTTTTATAATGTTGAGAAATCTTGTGCCCCTGATTATAAAGACAAGGTTGATTACAGCCTTGCGCATCCGGGACCGAAAGAGTTACTGGCAGGAATTGAAGATCTTGATACCAAGGAGGATATGTCAATTTCCCCTGAAAAGATCGAAAAGCTGTCTGAATGTATCCGGAAACTCAGAGAGCTTAAAAAGAGCAAATGGGACCAGCTTGTTGAGGCAATGGTCATCAGTGATATCAAAAGCTTCGGCACAGAGATATGCAGCCTTGCAGCTGAATACGAGATCCGGCCCTTGTACAGCTGGGCTGAAATTCTTTTTCTCGAGGCTGAAAATTTTGAAATGGACCGCCTGCCCGACACTCTAAAGAGTTTTCCTGAAATAATAAACAAGCTTGAAGCTCTTGTTGAAAAAAGGAGCCTGTAGCATCAGGCTGATCTAATGTAAATTTCGATGTGAAAAAGAAGTCATGGATTATGGAATAAAATTCTAATTTATATGTAATTTATTTCACACTTGCTTCTTTAATACTCCACCGGCCTTGTGAACTCGACTCCGTACCCGTAATAATAGCTACTGTCGGATGATGTGCTGGTTTCAGGCAGTTGTGCCCATCTCACCAGCCCCTGGTATTCCTGGTATTTCTCAGGTCCAGGCGAGGTATGATCATAATTCAGCATTTTTATGGTATAATACTCCTCTGCATCAAGATCCCCGTCAGTTTTCAAGTACATGCCGCCCCTGCTGTAATTGCAGGAGAGGCCGTAATAATATTCCGATGACCCCTTGGGGTATATCATGAGCGGAGACTGGTGCTCGTAACGCTCATATTCCCTGTTTTCCTTCTGCATAATCATCTTAACCTCCTTGTACTGATATAATTATACTATAATGTTATGCAAAAATCATACTTCCGGGTTGCCCCGGTGTGAATTATGCAGCCATGGGATCGATCCGGTTATTGTTGGTGAAACTTGTCGGTTCAATCCTTGATTAGAAAAACATTGTGCTATATATAAAGGGAGTAACCTGTTTCGAAAGGCTGATGAATGAAATTTTTCCCTGTAAAAATCATGATACTGTGTCTGCTGCTTCCCCCTCTTTTATATGCAGGGTCCGTCGAAATGTTAAAAAATTACCTTGACCGGTTCTACAGCAGCAGGATTGAAAAAATCTTTCTTACGGACACAGAACCCCTGCTTGAAGGAATTGTAGACATAGAGAATGTAATCGCCGGGAATATTGAAAAATTCCTGGACAACGATTCTCTGGTTCAGGATCTGGGCGTAAATCTTCATATTCTCGTGGTAACAAATGACGGTTCGATCATATACCCGGCATACAATTCCAAAGAAACCAACCTGGCAGGCGTCTATCAAAAAGATCCGGTTGAGACCGCACGCCGGAACTGGGAAATTTTAAACAGGGGTCTTTCAACTGATGTATCTGTTGAGCTTTCCTATGGCACGAAATTAGCAACCCTTATACTTGTTCTGTACATGGGAATGTCTTTGTTCATTTTTCTGATTTTTTACTCAAAAAGCATTAAAAAATCAAAAGCGTATGAACAAGAGACTGATAAACATATTGACGGGCTTTTAAAGGAAGAAAAAGAATATCAGAAAATCCTCAAGGATCTTAAAAATGAAAGAAACAGTTTATTCAACAATATTTCCGAGCTGAACCGGAAATATCAGGAGGACAAAAAGAAAGCCAAAATCAATGAAAACGAAATGTTCAACGAGATAGTGAATCTTGAAGAAAAACTGAATTCCTATATTGAGCTTAAACAGGACAAGGAGGATGAGATTCAGCAGCTGAAATTCAAGGTTAATGAGCTTGAACGAAGAAAAACCGGCTCCGGGAAGAGAAAAATGTATGATTTCACGGAAAAGCGTTTTTCCACCCTGTATAAAAATCTGCAGGTAAACAGAAAAGCCCTTACCGGTTTCCTTGAACTTAATGACGACCAGCAGATCAAAGCAGAGGAGCTCATGCACCAACTCAATGAGGCCCCTGATAAAGTCGTTATCAAGAGAAAAGTATTTTCAGGCAAAAAAAGCAATACAACATCTTTTGAAGTAATTTTTGCATACAATGGCCGCCTTTACTTCACCCAGAGAGAAGATAAAAAGATAGAGATCCTGGCAGTCGGTACCAAAAAAACCCAGAACAAGGACATGGACTATTTACACAATTTATAGCATTGCAATGATATGTATACCTCATTTTACCAGCTGAACAAAAAACCGTTCGAGATAAGCTCGGACCCCTCGTTCATGTGGTTCGGCGAGAAACACAAAGAGGCCCTTGCCACCCTGCGGTACGGCATCTTGAACAATAAAGGGTTTCTTCTTCTCACCGGCGATGTGGGAACCGGCAAAACCACCCTTATAAACGCCCTTTTAAAAAAACTTTCCAGAAACGTCATTTGCATTTCCGTGTCTGACCCGAACCTGGAAACTCTTGATTTTATAAACTATATCGCTTCCTGTTTCGGCATGAAAAAGGAATTCAGTTCCAAGGGCCAATTTTTAATAGAGTTTAGAAAATTCTTACTCAAGAGCCATCAAGCCGGAAAAAAAGTGCTCATGATAATTGATGAGGCGCAGCTCTTGACCGATGACCTGCTGGAACAGATCAGGCTTTTATCCAATATTGACATGGCGGAAACCAAGCTTTTAAATATCTTCTTCGTCGGTCAAAACGAATTTAACCATATTTTGCTGAAAACCAACAACCGCGCGGTCCGGCAGCGAATCACCCTCAATTACAACAT
>JAWLES010000132.1:0-6639 GCA_041685935.1 Desulfobacteraceae bacterium
AACGGTCACCGGAATGCCGAGTCTTGCACCTGCGGCGGTTATACTGTATTCTCTGTGCGGAAGTTTTTCTTCATTGATCAGTTCGCCCACTGCACGGCCCAGCCCGGTGGAATTGTTTCCTGCACGGGCGATTGCCCGGTTGAGAAACCGGGAGGTCTCTTCTGCCATGCCGAAATCTCCGGAGTCAAGGGAGGCGTCCACGTCCTCGGATGTCTTTCCCGCAAGCGCCACCTCAAGATCATGGATGATGCAGGAGCCGTTCATGGAAATCATTGAAAAGACTTTCCGTTCCATGAGGTCAACCACTACAGGGTTCATGCCGGTCTTTACCACATGGCCGCCCATGCCGAATACAACCCTTTTTCCGTTTTCATGGGCGCATGATACCGCACTGATAACATTGACAATGTCTTTTCCTGCAAGGATCGAGGGCAGGCTTTCCAGGAACCCGGAAAAAGAGGACCCGGCTTTGAAGGGCCGGGCAAAATCATCCATGCTGACCTTGCTCTTTCTCTTTTCGATGGAGTAGGTTGTCACGCCTTTTATTTCAAGGGGGGTGTCAGGATCAGGCATCAAACAGTATCCTTTCGGTGAGGTCGCAGAGAATATGGGCAAGAAAAATGTGCACTTCCTGAATCCGTGCGGTGGTTTCGGAATTGACACAGAAGGCTATGCCCGATCTGTCTTTCAGGAGCCCTGCCTTCCCGGAAAATCCTATTACGTGCAGTCCCTTTGAAAGAGCAGCGTCCACTGCCCTGATTACGTTGGGCGAGTTTCCGCTGGTGCTGATGCCCAGGGCCACGTCACCTTTTCTGCCCAGGGCTTCGACTTGTTTGCTGTAAATTTCGTCAAAAGAATAGTCGTTTCCTATGCTGGTGAGTACGGAGGTGTCAGTGGTCAATGCCATGGCGGCAAGGGGGGATCTTTCCAGGCGGAACCGGTTCACGAATTCCGCGGCAATGTGCTGGCAGTCAGCCGCACTTCCTCCGTTGCCGAACAAAAGGATTTTGTTGCCCCGGTCCAGTGTATCTGCAAGCAGCCCGGCCGCCTGTTCGATTTTTGGTATGTTTTCCTTGATGAATTCTCTTTTGGCTGCAATGCCGGCTTCAAGAATTTCCGTTATAATCCGGTTCATTCAGTCACTCCCGTATATCAGGCTGATTTTGTCTTTTGAATTTCTTCATTCGCCTTTTCAAACTCAAGGCTTGCAAGGTCATGCTCTTCACGCTTCAGGTGTATCCGGGCGAGCCTCTCCCGGAAAACCGGGTTGGAAGGGTCGATGTCAGTGCTCTTTCTGGCGAATGTAAGGGCTATTTCTATGTTTTTGTTCTGCACTTCGTACGCCCTTGCAAGGCCGGAAAGGGCTGCGGCATCGGACGGGTTCAGTTTTATGGAGCGGTTGAACTCTTTTTCCGCCTCTTCGGGCCGGTCCATTTCCAGGAGAATATCGCCCCTGACCCGCAGCGGCGCAGCAGATGAAGGGTCGATCCCGTATGCGTTTTCAAGGTGGACCAGTGCGGATTCATTGTCCCTGTTCCGGAACAGCAGTTTGCCGAGAAGAAGCTCGATTTCGTATATTCCGCTGTTGATCCTGTTGGCCCTCTGAAGGGATGCGATTGCGTTTCCGGTCTCTTTAAGCAGGCTGAAAACAAGGCCCAGGTTGTATATCGCCAAAACCTCTTCAGGGTCGATCTGATTGATTTTTTCAAACTCAGCCTTTGCGGATTCAAGCCTGCCTGTGACTCCGTAGCAGACTCCGAGGCTGTTGATAAGGTTGATATTGTCCGGCTCGATTTCAAGTCCTTTTTTGTACTGCAGCAGGGCGTCTTCCACACGGTTCCTCTGGAAGAGACGGTCACCGCAGACATTCAGAGACACCGCATCGAAAAACACTACTGAGTCGCCGTTGAAAAAACCTGAATGATCCAGGGCCTTTATTGCGCTGTCGCAGGTCTCGGCCGCCGGGTAATCCCGGAAGGGATAAAAACAGGCACCTGCATAAACAACAGTCTCAACTGTATCGCCAAGGGATTGTTTAAGGCGGGTGGTTTTTTCAAGGCCCTGGTTCCGGGTTTTATATCCATGTATAACAACTCCGAATACATGGTCATCAATTTTTTCATGGAATCCTGTCTCGGCTTCAAAAAAAGCATCCAGCAGGTTGCCGGCTTTTTCCGCCGCATATGCGCCGCTTTCAGATGAAGCGGAGATTCTGAACATGCAGCAGACAAATCCGTCGTTTGTGAACGTCGCGTTACTGATCCTTTTTTTAAAGGAGGTGAGCGCCTCCGGTTCCTCGCCTGAATATACAAGGTCGCTGACATACCGTTCAGGCATGGCTGTAACCGCGTCTCCACGCCCGGCCCCTGACTTTAGAAAATCGATTTCCTTTGTTGCGAATCTGGTTTGGCTGATCGTAGTACCCTCATCTTTTTTCAGTTTAAAAATTTTGCCAGAGCCTCTGCAATCACTTTTTCCTCTCCCTCCTGGACGGTCTTCAAGTCAATTATGAAGCAGTCGTCATCAATCCTCCCTATTACAGGGGGAGTGTTGCTTCTCATTAACTGTTCGATCCGGTCTGCGGATATCGATTTATGCCGGACCAGGATGCACACGCTGGGAATTTCAAGTGAAGGAAAGGAACCGCCGCCCGGCCTGGAGTTAATCTCGGCTGATTTCACTTCGGTGTCACCTTTGAGCCGGTTTTCCAGTTCAAGAACCAGTCTGTCGGCCCGGTTAACGACTTCCTCCTTTGGTTCGGTAAGCATCCTCAGTGTGGGAATTTCCTGTATGGCCGCCGCCTCCTCCCGGTAGAGCCGCAATGTGGATTCAAGGCCGGCAAGGGTCAGTTTGTCGATTCGCAGCGCCCGTGTCAATGGATTGGCCTTGATCCGGTCCACAATCTCTTTTCTGCCGAGAATAATTCCGGCCTGCGGCCCGCCCAGGAGTTTGTCTCCGCTGAAAGTAACCACATCGGCCCCTGACGCCACTGCATCCATAACAGTAGGTTCCCTGGGCATGCCGTACTTTGAGAAATCAATGAGAGTGCCGCTGCCAAGATCCTCCATTACAGGTATTCCATGCTCTTCACCGAGTTCGGCAAGATTGGATATCGGCACATCCGATGTGAATCCCTGTATGCTGTAGTTGCTCGTGTGCACTTTGAGAAGAAGGCCGGTATTGTTGCTGATCCCTTCTCTGTAGTCTTTTAAATGGGTCCGGTTGGTCGTGCCGACCTCCCTGAGTATTCCGCCGCTTTTTGCCATTACATCAGGCACCCGGAAAGATCCGCCTATTTCAACAAGTTCGCCCCTGGAAACGACAACTTCTTTTCCGTCCGCAAGCGTGTTCAGGCTTAGAAGCACTGCGCCTGCGTTGTTGTTCACCGCAAGCGCGGCTTCGGCGCCCGACAGCAGGCAAAGAAGGTCTTCCACGGCAGTGTAGCGCGAACCTCTTGACCCCTTGGTGATATTGTACTCCAGGTTTGAATACCCTGCTGAAACCCCGGTGATGTTTTTTAATGCCGCTTCACAGAGAATTGATCGTCCCAGGTTGGTGTGGATGATCACGCCGGTGCAGTTGACAGCATGGAAAAGCCGGTGCCTGTCGGCCTCTTCCGCCTGGAGAGCGGACCGGGCAATCAGGTTTTCCGTTGAAACATCAGCATACTTTCCCATCCTCAAGGCACTTCGGGTTTCTTCTATGACATTCCTTATGGCGTTTTTAACCACAGTTCCCGGAATGCCGGCAAACCGGGGGTCGCTGTTTGCAAGCTCTATCAGCCTGTCCACCCCCGGGAGCTTTCTCAGGATTTCATGCTGTTCAGTGCTCTTCATCAGCGGTTTCATCTTTCGGGTTTACAAGGGAGGCAATATGAAATATGCCGCGGGGCATGGCATCCACCAGCCATTCAATATCCTTGAACGAAAGTCCCAGGTTTTCAAGCGCCTTCCCGGTCTGGGCGGTTTTAACCTTTTCCGTTTCAAGTCCGGTGTTGTATCTGGACATGAAGAGATCCGCCAGGAAAACAGTGCTGACCAGTTCTTTGTCATTAACAGCTTTGGCTGGATGGTGGTGATATTTGATCACACTGGTTATGGAATCGGGCAAGCTCCATTTGCCGGCAAGGTACGCTCCGGCATGGCAGTGTGTGGTTCCGATCATTTTGTTTTCACGGGTCAGGAAATCATCTTTGTCAGAATGTGCGTTCCTGAAAAACATCGGGTCTGCTTTTGCCAGATACTGATCTATTACCACTTTGCCGATATCATGCAAGAGACCTGCAGTGTAAGCTTTTGCCGGGGTGGATACGCCTGTGAGGCTGGAGATCTGTTCAGCTGCCAGAGCGGTGCCCACGGCGTGGTAAAAGAGGCCTCCCTTGCAGAGGGAGTATCCTGATATCTCGGGCTGGCCGTAATATTCTTTTACCGCAGCTGTGATTACGGACCGGATCAGAAGGCTTTCCCCGAGGACGAGAATCGCATCTTTCAGGGAGTCTATCTTCACTCGTCTTGTGAACAGCGCAGAGTTGCATATTTTCAATGTCCGTGCGCTCAGGACCTGGTCTTTGCCGAGTTCTTCGGCTATGTCCGCAGTGTTGCGCCCGGGCTCTTCCATCATGCGCAGGAGTTTCAGCGCAATCTGGGGGATGGGCTGAATTTTGTCCACTGTGTCCTCAATATGATCCATAAGGGGCTCATAAACACCGGTTTGACTTTTGCCGGTTTCGCCCGGCAGGGGGCAGGGGTTGATTCGGGACCTGCCCTCGCTCATGTCCAGTTCAAGCGTACATGCAAAGAATCCACCGGTTTCCCAGCCGGAGATCCGGATTCCTTTGCGCTTCAGTAGGTTGTGTACAATATCTGCCGATCTTCCTCCGAAATCAAGGTTGATGTCCTGTTCCGTGACCGGGAGCATGAGCGCGCCTCCTGCAACCACCGCTTCCAGTCTTTCCAGGGACGCCCCCTGTTCCACAAGCTTGTCGATTATAAGGGGCAGCCCGGTGGAAGCATATTTTTCCGGATCCTGCACTTCCCCTGTATATGGCGGTTCCGGCAGAATAAAGTGGGCCAGTCCCCCGACAGCCGCCTGCTTGTCGTAAAGGGTAACGCCCACGCAGGTTCCCAGCTGAGCCTGGAGAACTTCGTCACCTTTGGGCAGGGTTTTGAAGGTTCCGGCAGGTATATGGTGTTTTCTTTTAAAATTCATTTTTAACCGTTATGTATCTCCGTATAAATAAATTACCAACACTCTTATGTACCATTAAATGCGGTAATCTATCAACTGTTATTTCCTTGTTCCGAATTCGCAGCGCATTAATTGATCCTTAATAAGCCCCGGGTCTTTATATACCACTCATGCCCGGATAGCAGACAGGCATCGGGTGGTGACGTCAAGCAGATCATGGGGTTTTATTTGAAAAGGCTGTGAAAAAAGGTTTGAAACAATCTGCAGGGGGTAGTATTTTTTCTTTTGTTGACTGAAAACTGAGTTAAAAACAGGAGTATTCAATGAAAAGCGGAAAGGATTATATAGTGTTTCCCCTGGACTTTCCTTCCTTCGGTCAGGCTGAGAAATATGTAAAGCTTCTGTCTGACAGGGTGGGAATGTTCAAAATCGGACTTGAACTCTTTATCCGGGAAGGCCCTGAAGTGATTCGGAAAACAAGACAGCTTTCCAGCGCAGGTATTTTTCTGGATCTAAAACTCCATGATATTTCAGCAACCGTTCAGCGGGCTGTAAGGAGTGCGGCCGAGCTGGAGGCGGACCTTCTGACGGTTCATTGCGCCTCCTCGATACGGATGCTGGAGGCTGCTGTCGGGGCCGGGGGGGACAAGACCGGTATACTCGGTGTGACTCTTCTTACGGACAATGATGCACAAACCGTAAGGGAGTCGGGGTTTTCCGATGCCTATTGGGCCGATCCGGCCGCACTTGTGATGAAGAGGGCTGAAATGGCCTGCCAGGCAGGCTGTGCAGGTGTTGTGTGTTCGGGAAACGAGGTTCAGGCCGTCAAGCACCGGTTCGGCGCGGATTTCATGGCGGTCACTCCGGGCATCAGGCCTGCCGGCGGGATAGGGGGTGAGGATGACCAGAAACGTGTCTGCACCCCGGGAAGGGCGGTAACACTGGGTGCCGACCTGATTGTGGTCGGCAGGCCGATCCGGGATGCTCCTGACCCTGAAGAAGCTGCCAAGGAGATTGCCGCCGGGATCGATGCGGTGATTTTATAATTCGTTTGTGCCCGGCCTTTTGGGTTTTCCGGTTTCTATTCCTTTTTCTTGTCCAGTCCGAATGCGGAGTGGAGGGTCCTGACGGCCAGCTCGGCATATTTGGCCTTGATGATACAGGAGATCCTGATCTCGGAAGTGCTGATCAGCCTGATGTTGATGTTTTCAGATGCAAGCGCCTGGAACATGGTTGCGGCTACCCCGGAATGGCTCTTCATGCCCAGCCCGATCACCGAGACTTTTGCAATATCCTCTTCCGCGGTCATGACCTCTGCCGAACCGATCTCTTCAGCCACTTTTTTTGAGATTACAGTGGCCCTGTCAAAATCATCTTTGGTCACGGTGAAGGAAAGGTCTGTATCCCCTCCTGAACGGGTGTTCTGGATGATCATGTCCACCATGATATTGT
>JAWLES010000133.1:0-6637 GCA_041685935.1 Desulfobacteraceae bacterium
CTGCTGATTCACGGTCTGCCCCTGCCCTTCCTCTGAACCGGATGCCGCACCAGGCGGTGTTTCTTCCTGACCGCTTTCTGCGGCCCGGGCCTGAAGCCGATCCCTTGCTTCCGGCGTAATATTCACCTCAAAAGCCTGCCTTGCGGCCCGGGCACTGCCTGTATCCAGATCAGTCCGAGCAGCCCGGATGTTTTGCTCTTCAACCGCCCTGCCCGCAGAACGGGACTCTTCCGCAGCCCGGTTCTCCACAGGCATGTTCATCTGTTGAGCAGATCCTTCTATATTGTTTACAGCCATTATAGCCACCTCCTTTATATCAATGATAACACTCCTCTATTTCATAATAGACACAGAAAAAAAATGTGTCAATTTATTTTAATTTTTTCTTGACAAAACTACAGCTCCGATATATATACGTGGAGTCTTTTTGACACTGCTCCCCAGTAGCTCAGTCGGCAGAGCAATTGGCTGTTAACCAATGGGTCCGCGGTTCAAATCCGTGCTGGGGAGCCAACCCGTTCAACCATCTTGAGACGCACAAATATAAAACCGGAAAGATTTCCCTCCAAAATTTATATAATTCACAGCCTTGATGTAAAATAGTTTTAAATTAAAGGATGTAATAAACCACTCAGAGCTTCAATAACAAGTCCTGAAACAGTAGTCGCATGTCCCGGGCATATAAGGCATACCGTTTCAGTCAGTGGACAAGCCGGCGCTATTGTCTTGCCACAGCCCCTTTTCCTTTTCCCGGGCCCACTTTTCAATCTCAAGCCACTTTTCGCAAAATCGGGCCCTGCAACAATACTGACAAACCCGGGCGTAGCCGGCACGCAGAATCTCTTCGTTCAGGCATTCGCCGTCACCGTCGATATATACCAGCCCAACAATCCGACCGTCCCGGTTCTTTTCCAGCGGATCCACAACCACCTGTTTCATGCCGATCATATCCGCGGTAAACTTCTCCGCCTTTTTCCCGAACGGCTGATTCCTTTCCGGTGTACAGATCCCGTACAACCTGATTTTGTATTCCTTCTCTTTCTGGAGGACTGTTATTGTATCGCCGTCGGCAATATTGACTGCTTTCCCGGTAATGTGGTCCAAAGCGTGGACCGGCTTCAAAAAAACAAGGGTCGCAGCAGATAAAATAAAAATTGATTTGATAAGCCTGTTCATAATAGATATGCATCCCTGCAAGTCATTTCCGATTTTCAGTCTATATTGTCCTAAGGGTCAAACACCTGAAGCTTGAAATTAAATCCCGGATATATTTACTGACAATAACGGCGAATTGTCAAGGGGATAGTACATAAAACATGAATCATGGCAAGGCATGGTCAAACATGCCTCCGATGGCCGGTTGATTTTGTGACCGAGCATCAATGAAACACCAATCACTGTATTGACATTGCCGTCTTTACATTATTATGCTAATAAGGACCAGGTAAGATTCATATACCGGCAAATAAAAGCTTAAAAACGGAATGATTTTATGACCCATACACCCAGAAAGATCCTGATCCTTGATGATGAAGAGAGCATACGGCAGAGTATCGCAGCTTTCCTGGAGGATGAAGGGCTTGTTGTTTTTGAAGCCGGAAGTGCTGAAGAGGGACTTTCCATCCTCAAAGAAAACGATATTTTCGGCGCGGTTGTTGACATCAGGTTGCCCGGGAAAGACGGAAACAGGTTTATGACGGAAGCACAGGCAATCATCCCGGGTATCCGCCTGATCGTCAACACCGGTTCAGCCGACTACATCCCCCCGGAGGACGTAAAAAAACTGGGAATTTCCTCAAAGGAAATCTTTATCAAACCTGCTGATCTCAACCAGCTCAAAAATGTTCTGATGGACAGGGAATGATAATGCACGATAACCAGGCATTCCAACCATCTGATCATGAACCGATTGCTCCAAGGATTCAGGGGTGCTGAAAAAGGAAGCATAAAATGCACTTTTTAAACCCCTCCAGATGGTATCTTCACCCGGTTTTCATTTTTTCCTGCTCGATCATTGCACTTGCTGCGGCACTTGTCATAACAGTACACTGGTACATGGAGATCACTTCCGCGCTTGAAACCGTTATTAAAAAATTTCATATCGAGCCGGCACTGATTTTCCCTTCCAAAACCGGAATGGTCATTCTGGTTTTGACCCTCCTTGTGACAGTGGTTCTCACCGGCATACTGCTCGCCTTTATATATTACCAGAAAACAGCCAACCTGTTCAGGCTCCAGCACAACTTCATATACAACTTCACACATGAACTGAAAACACCTGTCACTTCTTTGAAAATATACACGGAAACCTTTATCCGGCATGACCTTGACCGTGAGGATATCAAAAAATACAGTGAATACATGCTCAAGGATGTGGGAAAGTTAACTGACAACATCAACAGGATTCTCAACCTTGCCAAGATGGAAAGCGGAAGCTACGGTGCTGAACTGGTCAACGCGGACCCGGTTGAACTGATCCGTGACTTCACACACAAAAACAGAACACTTTTCCGTGACCTTGAGATCACCGTGGCTCCTGCTGAAAACAGCGGATTCGTATGCCGGGTCAATGTATTCCTGTTTGAAATGCTTTTAATGAATCTCATCTCCAACGCAGCCAAATACAATGACTCTGAAAGACCAAGCCTTAAGGTCACGGTTGATGAGCTGAAACATAAACATCTCATTCATTTTACAGACAACGGGATCGGGATCGACAAGCGGGAAACCGGAAAAATCTTCAGAAAATTTTACCAGTCCCACAACGGAGATTCAGGAGAGGTCAAAGGAAGCGGACTTGGGCTTTATCTTGTGTTCAGCATCGCCAAAATACACGGATGGAAAGTATCGGCCCACAGTGACGGCCCCTCCAGGGGAACTGTTTTCACCCTTTATATTCCAAAAAGCAATGCAAACGGCACGAACGGAAAAAACCTATGGAAGATGCTAAAAAAGAGCGTATCCTGGTCATAGAGGATGAAGACCACATTGCCCAGGGCCTTGAATTGAACCTGTCAAAGCAGGGCTATGAAGTCAGAACCGCCAAAGACGGGCTCCAGGGCCTTGACAAATGGCGGACCTGGAAACCCGACATTATCGTGCTGGACATTATGCTCCCGATGATCGACGGCTTTTCGGTTCTCCGCACCATCAGAAAGGAGGATGAAAGGGTTCCCATCCTGATTCTGTCTGCCAAGGGAAATACAGCAAGCAAAATCAAGGGCCTGAAATACGGGGTGGACGACTACCTTGCCAAGCCCTTCGACCTTGAAGAGTTCATTCTGAGAATCGAACGCCTGCTGAAAAAAAAGGAATGGTACCGCCAGACCGGTTCCGCTGAACAGCCGGAAAAGGAATATGCCTTCTTTGCAGGAAAAGAATATGTTTTCGGACCGAACCGGATCGACTTTGTCACCTGCAAAGCGGACTGCATTATCGGGAAGACAACGCTGACCGAACAGGAAATCACCCTGCTTAAAATATTTATAACCAACCGGGGGAGGGCCCTGTCAAGGGGAAAACTATTAAAAGCAGGCTGGGGATACACCAGTGACACTACCACGAGAACAGTGGACAACTTCATTGTAAGATTCAGAAAGTATTTCGAGCCGAACCCGAAAAAACCTAAATTTTTTAAAAGCAGGCGTTCAGTGGGCTATATCTTTGACCATAATGACTGACTCACTCGACCTTCCCCTGCAATACAGTGAGAATGTACTCTCCCTCCACCATTTCAGACCTGATCTGCGCAGGCACTCTGCAGTTGTTGTAAAAAACCTCTCCGTTTAAAACCTCAACGGAATGAAGGCTTTCGTTGAATCCTTTTTTCATAAGTTTCAGGAATGCTTCTTTCACGGTCCAGTTTTTATAAATCTCCTCAGCCGTATTCCCCATCCGCTCCAGTTCGTTTTGTGTAAAAGCGGTCCGTAAAAAATTATCACCCGGAACCTTTCCGATACGTTCCACATCGACTCCGATACTCCCGGTCTCTTTGGGTACTGCCGCGGCTGCGGCAATGTCCCCTGAATGGGAGAGGGATATGTCCGCAAAAGGAAGATCCGGCAGGAACGGGGCACCCTGTTCATGATATGCAACACTGATATCCGCAAGTCCGGTTTCATTACCGAAAAACCTCCGGGCCAGCATTTTAAGCAAAAAGCGCCCTGAAACCCATTCCACCTGTTTCTTAAGGCTCCTGAATCGATTGAGGGTTTCCATTTCCATGTCTGAAAGCAGTGAAACTGCAAAATCGGATGGATCAAAAACCCTGCTTTTCCGAGTCTCATAGCCCTCTGCTTCAAGTCCGGGCAAGAAGGTTTTCAGCATGTCTCCGGTCCGGCCGTACATGAGCACGGAACCCTCAGTGCCAAAAAGGCCTTCCGTGATTTGAAAAACATAATTTTCCGGATCATTCACTGTATCAGGCATCAAACACCGCAAACCTTACCTGCCGCACTATTTACTCCTCTTTCAGTAAAAAGTGCGGGGCAAACTTCGGGTCCAGATCCTCCACCTTTACCGCCCCGTATTCGCTTTCCAGTTCGTCAAAAAGCTCATCCGCCATTTCCGAGGTCTTGCTGGAGACCGTACCCGGTTCCGTGTTCATCATACCTGCCAGCCAGTCAACAAAATCATCCCTTTTCAAACGCTCTATTTTACCGCTGCCGTCATTGGAAAAAAGTGAAGCATAAAAAGGCTTGAAAGAGTTTAATACAATGGCTTTCACCGAACTTTCCAGCTTCATGCGATCCCTCGCCCACAGCGTCAGAAGAAGGGTCTTGTAAGTCAGCATCACATCAGAAAACCCGCTTATATCCGGATCAATGGCTTTTATAATCCGGTCGGTCTCCATGAGCTTCTCAACCTCCCTGTCTGTTTCCCGGATCTCTTTTAAAGACTCGAAGTTCCTGTACAGCGCACCGGTTTCATAATTGTCATAATACAGGGGTCTTTTCAGCATAAGCCCGCCTGCTACGCCCAGCCACTTTTCTGCAAAAAAGCTCAGCGGCAGGTTATTGATGCTGATGAAGCTGTCCCTGTACCAGGCCTCCACCTTGCGCTTGAGCCGGAAAGTCTCAAAAGAGCCTTTCCGGAAAATATCCTCAAGAAAATACAGCTGCAGGGCTCCTGCCGGGTCTTTTGCGTCAATGGTTTCAAGTCCCACGGAAATGCAGGAAGAGGCTTTGCTGATAGCCTGTTCCAGATCTTCTTTAAGTTGAACGCGGATACGGTCCGCTGATATGATTTTATTGACAAGGGAGGCAAACTCGGCCTGGAGCTCAACAAAAATATCAGGCTCGATTTGTGAAAGAGCCCTGGTAAAAAGGTTTTGGTCCTCCATAAGACTTATGGGATACTGCGGAGGAAGGTCTGTATCCGGGTCATGCTTGTGGATCTTTTTCCCCGGCCGTTTCCTGGGCTTGAACCGGCTTGCGGCCTGATAAATGCCGACGGCTTCGTGAGGCGGCAGGAAACCATGCTCGGCAAGCCTGGTTGTTTTCAGGCGGAACTCTTCTTCCTCGGTTTCCACCGGTATGACCGCACTTGTCTCCTGCATGAGCCCGTGGTACACCGAAAGATCCATGTCCGCAATTTTATTGAGCATCCCCACGATCGTGTCCTTTGAAGATGCCATTTCCTTTTCCAGCTCGGACTCAGGCTCGTCAGACGCATGGGGGAACCGGAAATAAAACTTGTCGTCAAATGTCATGAAGTCATCACTGAAATCAGAAGCGGATTCATCATGCTCCCGTATCCTGATTTCCATATTCCTGGAAAAATAGTATTCTATAAAACCGGGTTTTTCCGTGACGATCCACCGGACAAGCCTTTCAGGATCAGCCTGGAACAAGAGGTCGAGCATACGGGTCATCCTGGGCAGAAGGATCGTGTCATCCTCCCACACCTCCATATCCAGAAGATGTTCCCACTGGTCAGACGAGGCAAGGGACAGGACCGGAATAAAGTCGTCATGCCCGACACTGTTCATCAGAAAATAAAGATCCTGGCCCGGAAATGACTGAATCAGGGCTGCAGGCCACTTATACTCGAGGATCCGGTCAACCGCCCTGTCCGTATTGGTATTGAGCACCTCCTGTCTTTCTATGGCGAGGTTTCGATCCTTTTTTCTTATATTCAGCAACCTGTAATCCGTCATAATCTATCCATTCAGCTTTTCCCTGCATATTCGAATATAATTGTCAACTTCCGGAGATCCTTTACATTTTTGAAAATAAAAAAGCGCCCTGTCAAATCTGCCCATGTTCATACAGGAAACCCCCATACAGACGCCAAGGTCATTATCCCCCGGAAAAATCTCCATTCCCCTACCCGCCGCTTCAACCGCTTTGCCGAATTCTCCGTCTCTCATATGCAGCATGCCGAGCCCTAGATAGGCTTTGGCATCATCCGCATATGTCAATGATCTCTCAAACAGAATCCTTGCAGTGGACTGTTTGTTTTGAACCTGCGGTATCCGTGCATACTCCCCGAAAGCGAATGTCATGGCAAGCCTTGCCAGGAAATCCGCGTGCTCCGAATAAAGATCCGACCTTCTCACAAGTGTAACCTGTAACGCGAATTTGTCAAGATGATCAAAAAAGGTATGCCGCAATCTTTCCCCGAATCTTTTCACCTT
>JAWLES010000134.1:0-6616 GCA_041685935.1 Desulfobacteraceae bacterium
CTATTTCATCGTCAAAGCCCTTCACCGCTCGATCCGCCGGGTGAACGATCCCAAGGAACGGCTCGACCCGACACTTCTGCCGATTATCCTGACCACTTCATCGATTGCGGTTTACTCGCTCTGCCTGGTGATCATTCTCGATATATTCGGTCTGAACACAACCAGCATCATCGCTCTTCTGGGTGCGGCAGGCATTGCAGTGGCCTTTGCACTGAAAGACACCTTGAGCAACATTGCAGCCGGAATAATGCTCCTGATCCTCAAACCCTTCCGAAAAGATCACTTCATTGAATGCGGCTCGGTGACCGGAACAGTCAAGGAGATACGCCTGTTTACAACCATACTGGAAACAATCGACGGGCTCTACATTTCAGCACCCAACAGCACTTTGTGGGACACCTATATCAAAAACTACACCATAAACGGAAAACGCAGAATGGACCAGGTCATCGGCATATCCTATTCAGACTCCATTGACACGGCCTTTGAGGTTTTCCGGGAAATCATCGACAACGAGCCCCGTTTCCTGTCCGAGCCCGAGCCCCAGATGATGGTCCAGTCACTCGGTGACAGCTCGGTGAACCTGACACTGCGGGCATGGCTGGTCAATGATGACTACTGGACCGCATACTGGGAACTTAACAAACTGATCAAGGAAAAAATAGAGGCGGCCGGCCTGACCATCCCCTTTCCCCAGCGGGATGTCCACATGTACGATCATACCGCATAGATATTACAGCCTTCCAGCCGCCTTGATCATCAGATACTCGTTCACCAGGGCGGACGGCAGGGAACGGGCAGTCAGGTCAAGGGCCATGATACCCTGGTGGCGGAACACTCTGTGGATGCGGCGCCGGTTTTCAAGATACCCGTGTACTGCACTGAACTCGAGCGCCCCCTTGAAGTCGGTCACGCTCTTTGCCATGGTCTCGTCAAGGATTTCTTCCCTGATGTCTGCAAGGATGGTCAGATGCTTCTTTTTCAACAGCTGGACCGCTGCGGGAAGATTCTCGTAATCCTCATCCCTGGTTCCGGTCAGGACCACAACCAGGGAACGCCGCTTTTGAAGCGCCATCAGCCGGGACGCGGCATCCATGTAGTCCGGAGCTTCAGGAGAAGACCGGATGTCATATACCTGGTTGAGTATCCGCCGTACCGTATCCCCTCCTTTTCGTGGAGGAAACCACCGATCCTCTCCGGCAAATGTCATAAAGCCCACTGCATCGTCCTGCAGGGATGCCGCATAGGCGAGCAGCAGGAATGCGTTGAGCACCCGGTCCAGATGAGAACGACCGCGGCTGTCACGGTGACGCATCCGCCTGCCGCAGTCAAGCATGAACACCACCTGCTGGTCTCTCTCATCCTGGTATTCCTTGGAGATCAGCCTGCGGTACTTGGATGCGGCGTTCCAGTGGATCTGCCTCAGACCGTCCCCTGCCCTGTACTCCCGGAGCTGATGAAAATCATTTCCCTCTCCCCTTCTCTGCTTTCGACGGATCCCGAGCCGGCTGAGGCGGTTGTCAGACGCCAGTATGGAATATTTTCTGATTTCATTGAAATCAGGCAGCACCTTCACCGTATCAGTATTCGGAACAAAGATTTTTTTCAGCCACAGGCCCATGGGAGACAGCATTGCAAAATCGGTCCCTGCAAACGTCATGTCCCCCCTGTGCAAAGGTTTGACCCGGTAGGATGAACGCGCCGTCATCCGGGCCGGAACAATCAAATCCAAAGGCTGGTTCCGTGCCTCGAATCCGGCCGGAAAATGGTCATGAATCCGGATACGGATCAGCCGGTTTTCCCGGTTTTCAAATTCAAGAGAGACCATGGTCCAGACATCCAGCGCCATACTGTACTTAAGCTTCCGGCTCACATCCGGAGGCGCCGCCCTGGCGACCAGGATACCGTCCAAAACCGCCAGGCCCGCACAAACGGCAGCCGTCCCTTTGAACAACACCAGCAAACCTTCGGAAAATGCCGAAGCAAGAGCGAACAGGCAGAGAAGAGCCGAAAGCAGAACCGTATAACCGGATGGTCTCATTGCCGCGGCGCTTTAACACTTGAAAGGATGTCATCCAGAACTTCGTCCACCCGGTATCCATCGATCTCCAGGTCCGGGGTGAGTCTGACCCTGTGCCGCAGCACAGCCGGGGCAATCGCCTTCACATCATCCGGGGTCACAAAGGACCTGCCCTCCATGAGAGCTCCCGCACGGGCCGTGCGCAAAAGCGCAATACTGCCCCTTGGCCCCGCACCGATCTCGATTCCGCTGCTCTCCCTGGTAGCGCGCACAATGTCCACTGCATATTCGATGATCCGATCATCCGTGATAAGCGCTGCAGCCGCCTTCTGGAGATTGACCAGGTCTGCCTTTCCAAGCACCCTCTGCACCGCGGATACATCCAGACGGTCTCCGACGGCCCCTGTCGTGACCTGCCTGGTAATATTTTTTTCATCCTCAGTTTTCGGGTACTCCATGTGGACTTTCAAGAGAAACCTGTCCAGCTGAGCCTGGGGCAGAGGATAGGTTCCTTCCTGTTCAATGGGGTTCTGGGTGGCCAGAACGAAAAAAGGACTCTCCAGGGGATAGGATTTTCCCTCGATGGAGACCTGGTGTTCCTGCATCACTTCGAGAAGGGCGGACTGGGTTTTTGCAGGCGCCCGGTTGATTTCATCCGCAAGCAGAAGATTGCAGAACACCGGACCCTTTCTCACCCGGAACGAATTGGATTTCATGTCATACATGGCATGCCCGCTGATATCCGCCGGCATGAGGTCCGGGGTGAACTGAATCCGGCTGAACCGGCCGGACACGGCCGCGGCTGTCGCCTGCACAAGAAGGGTTTTTCCAAGGCCCGGCACCCCTTCCACCAGCACATGCCCCCCGGCAAGCACCGAGACGATGACTTCCCTGACAACCCGGTCCTGGCCGATCACCACTTTCCTGATCTGGCTTTCAAGCTGCTTTGCCTTTTTGAAAGCGATTTGCGGTATGGTTCCGTTCTGTTTTTCCTGTTCCATTCCACTCCTCTTTTTTATGTTGCTTGTAAATATACTACAACCGGTTCAACTTCTGCAAAACACAAATTGTCCGAACCACGCTCTGATGATCATGGTGAAAATTCGAGTACAGAGCTTCATGAACGGTTGCGGCCGAAAGGCCGGTCTTCAGGGAAACGGCCCTTGAAAGTCTTTCTTTATCCGCAGCGGCCCCGTTCATTCGGTATTTTCTGCGAAGCCTCCGCTCCACGGACTCCTGAACACTTTTGAAAAGCAGCGAACCGTTCCGGGTACGCCACAGATAACGGCCCGACGCCTGCAGATGTTCCATGATGTTCCTGCTGGAGTCATTCTCGATTCGTATCACCGGACCGATCCGCATTCCTGCCCGAAGAACCGCCACGGCGGCAAGTACCAGCAGACATACCACAAAATGCGGGGCATGTTTCCATATGAGATATCCCAATGACGGCATACCGCCGGTCTGGATCAGCCACGCCTTTCGAGCCCCCCGGGCGGTACTGGCCAGGAAAAACGCATGATCATGGCTGCCGATCCTGCTGTTGGTCCAATACCTGCTGTCGGACAGGACCGTGAGTTTTCCCTCGCCCACCCTCTTTTGCAGTGCATGAATCCCGGCCCCGTCTTTTGCTGCAATTGTAAAGATCCCTTTTGAATCCTCCAGGGTCCGGGCCGGATCAAAATCCACCCTGAAAGACTCGTCGCTACCGCCGGCTGCCGCCTTACCGGCAGCTTTTTTCTCCGATTCAGGAGCCTTTTCCACGTAAAGGCGTACTCCGAACCGGTCCAGAATCCGGTTGCCGCTCTTGCCCTTGTTTTCATCCCACTGTCTCCGGGCGGTAATGACAAGGTGCCCTCCCTGCCGCACCCAGGAGATCAGGTTCTTCTCCCTGCTTTTTGAAAGGTTTGCCCCCATGCGGTGGACAAATACCAGGTCATCCCGGGAGGGCGGATGAAGCAGCACCTTTCGGTCATGGACCGGTTCAGCATCTATGCCGAGTTTTTCCAGAAACCGGGCTGCTGCCAGGTAAGGATTCTTCCGGGCCTTTTCAGCGGCTTTTGTCCGGATCTCTTTTTCTGCACGCTCGAAAAAATGAAAAAACCCGAAAATTCCTGCTGAAAAAAACAGAACAAGGATCAGGCAGACAAAGAATGATCTTTTAGTACGCCTTGTCATCTCATATCACCTGTACAGTTTCCCGGTCCTCTCCAGAAGATCCTCCAGTACGGCTCTGTCCGGCAGAATATGGGCATAGGCCGCTTTCAGCCAGTTCTTAGTAAGATCGGAAAAAACCCGGACCTCGTCCGGCCTCCGCCGGGCCGACACAATCTTCAGGCATTCTCCTTCGGTGGCCCCTTCGGGAATATCCAGGCAATGGTCATGAACCAGCCTTTGCAGGACTCCCCTGTATAAGAGGCTCAATGCCCCCTGTATGTCATTGCTTTGTATCAGCTCCCTTGCCTTTCCTTTGATGTCGTCCGGCAGAGAGTCCGGCGTTATATCCAGGCCGAACAGCTCGGAAGGCGGGCTTTCCGTGCGGCCGGAGGTGCCGGAGCCCAAAGAAAAACGAACGCGGTGAATCCCGGATTTGTAAAGAACATACGCAACCGCGGTCCCGGCAGCTATCCAGAGTAAAAACTCCCCTGTGACACCGAGCACCTTTGAAAAGGAACGTAAAAATTTCATGAACGGCTCAAGAAAGCTCAGCCAAGGCGGGGCATCTTTTTTTTCCTCTTTCGGATCATCCTTGAAGCGCCAATAGGTGACGGTCTTTTCCTTCCCGAAATCCTTGTGCGACAGAACCTTCTCAATGGTTTCTCCCGCCTTCTCCCTTGAGGCGGGGAGATCCCCGGCACTGATCGTTTCAGGGGCGGAAACCGCCCACCCGGCCAGGATCAACCCGGCACACAACACAGCCGTACCGGATTTGCGCTTCCCGGTGTACCTGTTCATGAGCCGTCTGAAACGGATCTCGATGTCCCATGCTTCCAGCTCGGTTCGCCGGGCAAGGTAAAGTGCGAACCCCGCTGACACGTAAAATGGTGCGACGATGGACATGGCGGCAAGGCAGACCGTATTTTTCAGGGCGATCCCCAAGGCTGTATCCGCAAAAATCACCGATTTTAAATCCACCTGGAGGATCGTGCCGGGAATCATGACAAAGAAAAGAACTAGAATCGAAACCTCGAAAATGAATTCAAACACCAGGCACATGACAGTCAGGCCCGCGCCTGCACTCCGGTTTCCTGACAGTACCGCCACCCTCTGCTGATACCCCTTTTTCCCGAGACCCTCCAGCAGCATCACCGGCGCAAAAAAGGAACGGTTCAGGGAAAACCGCCGGAAGGTCAGCCGGACAAGCATGTACGGTCGCAGAATGGAAAAAAAATTAGACATCATGTACTTCAGGGAAGGCTTTTCCCCGAAAACAGCCCTTCCGAGCCAAAAGACCAGGAACGTTTCGTAAAGGGGCTTGAGCCACCACACGGCCAGGGCGGCTGCAACCGGGTGTCGGTACAGTACAACATGAAGAATCAGGGCCGCCGGAACCGCTGTCACAAGGTACGCTTTCCAGAGAGGGACAAACCATTCCCTGGCCATTGCGAACCCGAGATCTGTCCCCTGCAGGGGACTCCTGGGGCGGGTTTCCACCGTCAGCTTCTCCGGATCCATTATGGGCGCCTCCCGGTTCCGGCAAGAGCCAGGTAGGCCGGGACAAGCAGCCACAGCAGCACGGCAACCGAATATTTGACCGCGTCGGGAAACGCGGAGGACGACCAGAAAGCTTCCACGAACGCTGCCATCAAAAGCATGCAGGCCGCTCCCATCACAAGTTTGAGTGCGTCCGGGGCCGCTTTTTTCAGGGCGTCACCCCGCCTGTACCTGCCCGGTGCGATCAGGCCCTTTGCCAGCATGAAACCGGCCGCCCCGCTGATCACGATGGCTGTCAGCTCAAATGCACCGTGACCTGAAACGAACGGCCAGAAGGTTTCACCGAATCCGATCCGGGTCAGATAACCTGAGATGCCGCCCAGCATCACGCCGTTGTATATCAGAAAAAAGAGTGTGCCCGCCCCTGCAAGTATTCCGCCTGCAAAGGTCCGGAAACCGATGCCGATGTTGTTCTTGATATAAAAACCGAACATTGCCAGATCCGTGTCAGATCCTCTTTTTTCCGATCGGCCCGGTGCATGTCCGCCGGCCGGGTCGTACATCGCCTCCACCCTCGCAACCTGTTGCTCACCCAGAATGCTGAGCACCAGGTCCTGACTCTGGTGGCACGACACCCCGGCTGTAAGCGCCGGGACAAGAAAGAAAAAAGCCGCTGCAAGAAAAAACCTGATTCTCCGCCGGAACGCGCTTGGAAACTCCAGGGTGACAAACCGGAGCGCACTGCTGAAAAGTCTGTGTTTCCTCCGGTACAGGTGCCTGTGCCCTGCGACCACCATGTCATGCAGGAACGCCGCAAGAGCGGGACTGTATTGCCGGCTCACGGACAGGGCATAGTGATGGCACACGGTGCGGTATAATTTCGGGAATCCCCCGGTCTTGACGGTGAAAGACCGTTTGCGAACCGGACGGTCCAACTCTTTG
>JAWLES010000135.1:0-6607 GCA_041685935.1 Desulfobacteraceae bacterium
TTCACTATTACGTGGAAAAGGGGGGAGTTTTCCTCAAGGATGCAGCAACCCTGGCCGGTTTGGGGACAATCGGAAAGGGGAACATGCTTGTGACCCCTGAATTCGGGCCGAGAGTCCGGCTGAGAGCGCTTTTTCTCGATGCGGAACTGGAACCGACCGGCCCGGTGGATTTCGATCCGTGCAAAGACTGCAAGGAATACTGCAGAAAGGTCTGCCCTGAACATGCAATGGATGAACCCGCCGCAGCTTTCCGGTCAATGGATGCGGATTTCGAGCTGCCGGCCCGGGACGGCTCCTATGACAGGGGGCTTTGCAACACGAGAATGGAAAAGGACATTTCCGAAAGCCACCAAGACGAATCCGACGACCAGGCACGGGTCAAATACTGCCGGAAATGCGAGTTTGTATGTCCTGTCGGGTCGTGAAATGTAAGGTGTATGCATCGGAATTTATCCGGGGCAAAAGTGCATGAGCATTATTTCTCCTCAGGAAAAGACTGCCAGATTTCGATCCTGTGACCTTCCGGGTCAAAAAGATGGAATACTTTGGCATTCCACTGGTGATTCCTGATCTGTGTGGGGGCAAGTGATTTCCGTACTGCAGCCTCATGGGCCGCTTTAATATCCCGGACCTGCAGGGTGATCGTAACCCCCTTTTTCCGAGGGCTTTTGATCCCGGATCGTCTTTCATCCGCTATGCTGAGCCTTGTGGTTTCAGTTACGACAAACTCCACAAACCAGTCAGCAGAAAAATTAACAGGCAAGCCCAGAAAGCTGCGGTAATAATCCGCTGTTTTTTCCCAGTTCCTGCAGTAAAGGATTGTATTTGCAGTTAATGTCTCTGTTTCCAGCATAAAGAGTCATCCTTTGTTTTTCAGCACAACCACTGTTACGTTGTCGCCTCCGCCCGCCCCAATCGCGTCTTCAACAAGGATTCGGGCCGCCTGTTCACATGTGCTGATCTGATTGCACACCTGGTGTGTTTTCCGGTCCGGCAAGTGGCGGTTCAGGCCGTCCGTGGCCAGAACCAGCATGTCTCCGGGACCGAGAAAAAACCTCCCGCTGTCCGGCTCCAGGTCCCTGCAGCCGATGCACTGATCCAGGACCTGCTCGGAATAATGACCCCGTGCCTCTTTCGGGGTCAGTTCTCCCTCCCGTATCAGGAACCCTGCAAGGGTCTGATCCTCTGTAATCCGTCTGAATTGCTGTTTTTGGATATGGTAGAGGCGGCTGTCCCCTGAATGGACCCAGTGAACGGTCCTGTTTTCCACCACAACTGCAGTCAGGGTTGTGGCCATCCCTTCCAGAATTCCGTTTTGATCCGCCTCCTGCCCAAGATCCCGATCCATTCTTTCAAAAAAAGCCTGCATCTGCGAAACCGTGCTTTGATTCCGGGCAATGGTCAGCCTTCCGGCACAATCCATGACATATTCGGCCGCGGTCTGCCCGCCGGGCTCGCCGCCCAGCCCGTCCGCCACCAGGATCAGAAGTCCTCCGTAATTCATAGACCGGACAAGATACCGGTCCTGGTTGGTTTTCCTTTTCAGTCCGATATCAGTTTTTGCTGCGATATCCATTCCAAAGATGTGGTACACATCCTCTCTTTTATCCCACAGACTGCATTTTTCCGAAGTAACCACAGGTATCATCCGTTTTGAACCCTGGTCCTTCCGCCCACCTGGCTTGTAACTTTCCTGCTGAATTCCTCCAGCAGGGCTGAAAACTGTTTTTCTTTTTCAGGGGCGATTTCAAAGGTCACCGTGTATTCATTTTTCTCCTGCAATCCTTCGGATCGGTTTCTGTCCACAGGCATACTTTCTTTGAACCACTCCCCAGCCTCTCCCGGAGTTTGAAAACGTTTCTCCGGATCTTTACGGCACGCCTTTTCTATAAAACAGCGAATCCTTCGAGACACTCCCTCAACAAGGTCCGCAGGGTCCGGGACACTGTCTTCGCGAATCTTTTTCATAAGCTCTGTCATATCTTTTTCCATGAACGGCAGCCTGCCTGTCACCATCTCAAAAGCTGTCACGCCCAAGGAATATATATCGCTCCTGAAATCCGCAGGTTCTCCGTCAATAAGTTCAGGTGCCAGATAATAAAAATTCCCTCCCATGTGAAAATCATCCGTGCCTTCAGGGCAGGCAAGGCCGAAATCGATCAGCTTGATCCGATCTTGTGCAGAGACAATCACGTTGGAAGGGTTGATGTCCCTGTGAACCAGCCCTTTCCCTCCTGCATATTCCATTGCGGACAGGATCTGCTGAAGACAGGTTTCCGCAAAATCCGGGGGGATCGCCTTCAACCTTTTAATCATCCGGTCCAGGGATTCTCCGGGCAGATATTCGTACACGATGAACAGGGTCTTGTACCTGGACTCGATATCAAACACTTTGATAATATTTTCATGATCCAGCCCTGCGATCATTCTGGCCTCGTTTTCAAAATTTTCCATGAACTCCGGGCGCATGGACAAATTATGGCGCATCATTTTCACGGCCACCGGCCGGTCGAGTTCAAAATGCACCCCTTTGTATACGATACTGTACCCTCCGGAACCGATGATATCCGTGATAATGTACTTGCCTATAATCCGGTTGGCAATCGGGCCTTTTCTATCAAAACGGTCAGCAACGATTTCGGTGAGAAATTCGAACAGGTCCGGGTCCTGCTCCGGGATCCTCTCGAAGGTCTGCTTTTGGATGCACCATACTTCCATGCCGGTCTCCGCCTCCACGTGATACCCCATGGGTTCCCCCGTGACAAGGGATATCATGCCCACGACATCCCCTTCTCCCCTGTGGCCCACCGGATACACCGTCCCCTGCTTTTCAACCAGCTCCATGCACGCGCCCTGCTGAATAATATAAGCGGTTTCCGCCTTTTCTCCCTGGAGAATGAAACGCTCCCCCTGCATGATACTTTTTCTCACAAGATTATTCAGCAACGAAAACCGCGGACCGGGCTGAACAAAACGTAAAAATTTGGTCCGTATATTCATACTGCCTTCCTGGGCCCGGACCTTTTTATAAAAACGGCATTTCAGGCAGGACTTTCTCTTTTCGGCAAAGTTTTCCTGGTTCGTGCCGCCGCACATGGTCCCGGCCACCGCCCAGCAGAACCTGCCTGCACATTTGCCGGAATTCACCCCGTCATTTGATGTATCCAGTGCAGCAGGGCATACCCCGGTTTCAGAGACATTCGCGCCCCCGGGCTCTTTTCCGCACTTCATGTACTCCCAGCAGTTTTCCTTTTCAGTCATCCGCTTTACCTTTTGTGAGTATATCCCCAAGTTCGGTAACGATTTTCCGGTTCTTCTCCAATACCGACCCTTGTAGGTCCATACGGGCTTCTTCAGCCGCAAACTGGTCTGAAAGCGACTGTTTCTCTTCATCCGTGAGGGACCTGTCCGCCATTGGAAAGAAAACCGTGTTCTCCAGATAAATATGGCGGCGCAGCAGAGAAACATATACGGAAAGGTTTTCCAGAAGGAAAGTCACGGTCATCTCGTCGTATTGCTGATCCGTCCCGAGAACGTTTTGGATTTCAGCCACACACTGGCCGCAGCGCTCATGCTGGTACCTCAGCGTCCCCATGACAGCATCCAGCCTTCCCTCTTTTTTATATGCCAGAAGCCCGAACAGCAGAAACTCTTCTTTAAAATGATGGAAACGGTCGGCAAACTCATTACAGAAACCCATGGCTTTTTCATAAAATCCGGATGGAATGATGACCCCTTTTTCAAGGTAATCCCTGGATTGGGCAAGCAAATCGACAACCTGAAGAATCAGGTAATGCTCTTTTTTTAAAATCTGTATCGCCTTCATTATAAAACCTTTCCTGTCTGCATCTACATCCAGAATTCGGGATATCGTCTGGTCCCGGCAAGGTTGTTCACGGCCAGGGCGACAAAAAGCATGATCAACGCCCCTGCCCCGACCGGGATCACTGCATACAAAAAGCCGAGGCGACACATCCTTTGCTCTCAAGGCACTGCAGGATCACACGCATAAACGAAACCTCGTTATCATCATTCATCCGCTTTAAAAAATCCTTTTCCGAAATCACACCGGCCACGGTGAGGTCCTCCTCGAGAACCGGCAGACCTGAAATGTCGTTGCCGGCAAGCTTCTCTGCAATCTCCGTAAGTTTTGCATTTTTGAACACGGACACCACCTTCCGGGTCATTACATCTTCTGCTTTAATGGCGGTTTTTAAACGATTTACAGCATGTTCAAACGCAGCCCTGTAAACCAGCATAAAGTCCGAAGGGGTAATATCCAGGTAGCCGGGAATCTCTTTCATGGCATGGATAATATCGTCATTCGTTAATGATTGAATGTATTCATCCAGTCGGCTGAACTTCATTTTCCCTCCTTGATTATAAGGGTTGATTTCCCGGTCCCGGGAAGTCTGTAAATGTTGATTGACCTTTTCAAAGTGTAGATAAGGGGGCGGAACAAATCCTTGACATGGATCAACTTTAAAAATTTTTTTCATTGACTTGAGCCCGAAGATCAAATAAACAGAAGAAAGAAGAATCCAATCCTGCAACTTACAATGTAGAAAATATGAATAACAAAGATTCGCAAGGTGATGCCGGAATTCCTGATGTATTTAAAGAACTGAGTGAACAAGAGCTGGATGAATTCATCGGCTCCGGCCGGCAAAATGCAGTAAAGTCCGGAAATGTACTGTTCGTCCAGGGAGACCCTGCTGACAGATGTTACTTGGTAAAGCAGGGAAGGCTCAAACTCAGCCGGGTAAACGAGGACGGAAAAGAGGTCACAATCAGGTATATTTCCAAAGGTGAAATCACCGCAGTCATTACAGTAATAAAAAAAAGCGAGTATTCCGTTACAGCCCGGGCAATGGAGGATACCCTGGTGGTGGCGTGGGAGCAGTCCGTTTTTCTGAAACTAATGAAACGCTTCCCCGGTATCACGGTGAACATACTTACCATGGTTCTGACCCGGCTCGATGATCTCCAGGACAGATACAGTGAACTTTGTACAGAGCAGGTGGAACAGAGGATCGCCCTGACCCTTTTGCGTTTCATCCGGACCTCCGGAACCAGAAGAAGCGACGGGATTTGCATCAATATCCCTTTGAGCCGCCAGGACCTGGCTGAATACATCGGAACCACGCTTTTCACGGTGAGCCGTACCCTGAGTGACTGGAAAAAAAGGGGATGGATCAAATCGGAACAAAAGAGGCTTATTATTACCGATCCCCATGCGGTTGTTTCGTTTGCCGAGAAAATATAGTGCAAGTACACATTGCCCGTCTTAAAAAATCCCGGACAGCCCCGCAAAAAATCCTTTTCATTTGCCGCAGCGCAAATCTTTGTGTGAAAATCCGCTGTATACTTGAATCAGGCAAATAGAGAAAAAAATATTAAAACTATATTTGAATGAAACCAAATGGCGGAACAACCGATTCATATACCAATATCACCCGAAATCAGCCCGGAAGAGCTGATTAACGACCATCCCGGTGTACTGAAGCTGTTTGTTCGGCTGCGGCTGAAATGCGTTGGATGTCCGTTCGCACATATTCACACCCTTGCAGACGTTGCTGCGGAGTACAATCTGAATATGAAAGAGTTTCTGGAAAGAATTAATGAAGAAATCCGAATCGCGGAAGCATCAAACAGCAGGAAGCAAAAAAATTCAGACCGTATTGAACAACAATCAGTTGAAAAATGCTTTTCCAGGCGGGAACCGGATAAACCGACAACAACAATGAATCAGGAGGCTTTAATGAGCGAAAACACCATTGAAAAAGGCAAGTCATTTAACCTTGAAAAATTTGTAGACTACTCGAATGGATCAGTCGTAAGTAAAACACTGTTAAAAAAGGACATCGGAAATATTACCCTGTTTGCATTCGACAAAGACCAGGGCTTGAGCGAACATACAGCTCCGTTTGACGCCATGGTGTATATTCTTGACGGGACTGCCGGGATAACGATTGACGGCAAGACGCAAAACGTTTCCGCAGGAGAGATGCTTGTCATGCCTGCGAACATACCCCATGCCCTGAAAGCGGTGGAACCTTTTAAAATGCTGCTTGTAATGATTCGCGGAGAATAGCGAAATCCTGCGGAGTCTTTCAGGGACAATCATCAGGAGCCGGGCATTTACCTGCCCGGCTCCTCAAGCATTCCCTGGATAACACCATCCAGGCGTTCGATGGCGGAGACCGCCTGATCCGACCAATCCGATGCGCTCAGCCGCCATTGCCAAAGATCCGGTTTACCCGCCGACATTCCCTTGGGATAGCTCTTCCCATGCTCTGTCAACGCTGGATCCAATTTCGCCCACAAGGCCTTCCAGTTTTGATTTATCATCTGACCAGTCCGAAGGGCATTCTTTCTCCAGCCGTTCTTTCTGCATTTCAAGCTCGGAAATTGAATTTTTAATATCTCCGACAATGGGAAGAATCTGCTGCTTTACTGATGATCCGCCTGCGTCCAATTGATGTTCGATCTTGCTTAACGATTCTTTGTAACTGCTCAGCTGTTTTTCCATTTGACTGCAAAAATCCTGTAACTGCATTTGGTTTTCTCCTTTTAATTAGTTCCGGTTTCGGGGTTCCATAACACC
>JAWLES010000136.1:0-6571 GCA_041685935.1 Desulfobacteraceae bacterium
TTTATCCCCCGACTGCCACGTTGAACCCCTGTTTTTCAAACTTTGCTTTCACCGCAAGCACCTTTTCTTCAGAAGGGGGAGCAACACCTTTCATGGGATTTTCCATACCGAGCTTCTCGTATTTTCCCTCCCCGGTGCCGTGGAAGGGAAGTATATTCACCTTCCGGACGGTATTCAAGTTTACAAGAAAATCGATGATACCGTCAATGTTTTTCCAGGTATCGGTTATTCCCGGAATCAGGGGAATGCGGATGTTCACGTCAGTATTGTGCTCACACAGCAATTCAAGGCTCTCAAGAACCGGACCGGCCGGCACACCTGTGTGGGACCTGTGTGCATTGTCATGGATGAGTTTAAGATCGAACAGGAATGTATCGCAAAAGGGAAGAATGGTTTTGAAGTTTTGAAAAGAGGTGTACCCGGAGGTGTCAACGCAGGTGTGGATCTCTCTTTTTTTGAGTTCTTCCAGGGCCCGGGCGAGAAATCCATGCTGCACAAGAGGTTCTCCGCCTGAGAACGTCACGCCCCCGCCGGACTGATCATAAAACCGGGTGTCTTTTTCCGCTTCATCCGCCAGGCAAAAGGGAGTAAAGGTTGACACGTCCCGGCTCATTCGGCCGGATTCGACAAAAGGAATGCCTTCGGGGTTGTGGCACCAGGAGCACCGCAGGGGGCAGCCCTGCAGAAAAACTGTGGTCCGGATACCCGGGCCGTCATGGATGGAAAACCGCTGGATTCTGAAAACATGTCCGGTGGTCTCAGGCAATGGCCCTTTTCTCTTCTACAGCGTGGCAGGCAACATGCGTACCGTCTTCCAGATCCGTAAGAATCGGAGTTTCAACACGGCACCTGTCGTTCGCATTTACGCACCTGCCGTGGAACACACATCCGGTGGGCAGGTTCACCGGTGTAGGCACCTCTCCCTTGAGCTTGATATGTTTGGCAGCGGTTTCACCCACCCTCGGAATAGCGCTTAAAAGAGCTTTTGTATAAGGATGCCTGGGATTTTCAAACAGGGAGTTTGCATCCGCCACCTCGCAGAGGGTGCCGAGGTACATCACCGCCACCCGGGTGCTGATATGCTGGACCACGGACAGGTCATGGGTAATAAAAAGGTAGGTGAGGTTATATTCTTCCCGGGCGTCCATCAGTAGATTGAGGATCTGTGCCTGTATGGACACATCCAAGGCCGAGACCGGCTCGTCCGCCACTATGAATTCGGGATCCAGGATAAGCCCCCTGGCAATGCTGATCCGCTGGCGCTGGCCCCCTGAAAATTCGTGCGGAAATCGCCTGATCCAGCCGGGGTCAACTCCTACCTGATCCATAACCTTCCGGATTTTATCCATGATCGCAGTGTTGGACATTTTTGGGTTGTGAAACCGCAAAGGTTCCTCAAGGGTCTGGCGAACGGTTTTCCTGGGGTTCAGGGAGGCATACGGGTCCTGGAAAATCATCTGCATCTTTTTCCGGTACGGCAGCATTTTTCCATGACTCAGGTTGTCGATCCGGTTGCCGTTGTAAACAATCCGCCCGGAATTAGGCGGATACAATCCCATTACCACCCTTGCCAGAGTGGACTTTCCGCAGCCGCTTTCCCCTACTACACTGAGGGTTTCGCCTTTGTTTATGCTCAGGGTCACGTTGTTCACGGCTTTCACGGTTTCAGTTTTCAAAGCGGGTTTGCCGCCTTTGAATGTCAGCCTGTCCAGCAGGCCCCCTGATATATCAAAATGTTTTACAACATCGTCTATTTCTAGTATGGGCTGTTTTGTAGTCATAGTATAGAACCGTTTCAAATCATCCTTGTATCATGTGGCATGCTACCGATCTGCCTTCATTCAACTCTCTGAGAGGCGGCTCTTCGGTTTCACATATCTTGTCTTTTATCAGGCACCTGGGATTAAAAGAACATCCGTCCGGGATAGCGGTAAGGTTCGGCATCATTCCGGGTATCTGTTCAAGCCTCTGCCCCGGCTTTACAACCCCTCCGGGAATCGATTTTATCAATCCTTTTGTATACGGATGCAGCGGGTTATTCACCACACTGTCAGTGGACCCGGACTCAATGATTTTGCCGGCATACATAACCGCGATTTTCTCTGTTACCTGGGAGACGACTCCCAGGTCATGGGTGATAAGGATCAGGCCCATCTCGCCGGACTGGCAGAGTTCCTGGAGAAGATCCATAATCTCCGCCTGGATTGTTACATCAAGGGCCGTGGTGGGTTCGTCGGCAATAATCACTGCCGGGTCGGTCAAAAGGGAGATGGCTATGATTATTCTCTGCCGCATCCCGCCTGACAGCTCATGGGGATACTGTTTGAGCCGGGCCTCGGGAGAGGAGATATAAACTTTCCTGAGCTTTTCAAGAGCTATTTTTTCCGCATCTTTTTTGGTGATGTCCCTGTGGGCTTTCAGGGTTTCCACCATCTGCGTGCCTATGGTGAACACCGGATTCAGCGTCATCATGGGATCCTGAAAAATCATGCTGATCCTGTCACCCCTCACGCTCCTTATTTTAGTGCTGCTGTATAAGCTGATATCCTCGCCGTTAAAAAGAATTCTGCCTGCGGAAATATATCCGGGCTTGCTGATAAGCTTTATTATGGCAAAGCCGGTCACGGATTTTCCCGCACCGCTTTCACCTACGATTCCAAGCTTTTCCCCTTTGTCCAGGGTAAAGCTTACCCCGTCAATGGCGGTGAGCTCACCGAACCGCAATGCAAATTTCACTTCAAGGTCTTGAACTTCCAAAAGGTGGGACATGGTAACCATCTATCCTTTATACAGTTTCGGGTTGAGCACGTCTCTGAGCCAGTCTCCGAGCAGATTTATCACAAGTACGAACAGAACAAGCCAGATCCCCGGAAAAACGGTTATCCACCAGGAGCCGGAGAAAATATAATCAAACCCCGCCCTGATAAGCGAACCCAGCGACGGCCTTGAAATAGGCATTCCGAGACCCAGAAAGCTTAAGGCTGCTTCACTCATCACCGCGTTGGCAACCTGGATGGTTGAAATAACCAGAAGGGAAGTAAGGGAGTTCGGCAGCACATGCCTTACCATTATCACAGGCTTGGGCAATCCTATGATTTTGGCTGCTTCCACATACTCCTTGCCTTTTTCACCAATAACGGATGCGCGCATGGTTCTGGCATACATGGGCCACTCTGCAAACCCGATAATCAGAATCAACAATGGAATGGCCAGCTCTTCATATTTTCCGACACCGAAAACCAGCTGGAAAATCGCGGAAATAAGGATGGCAACCATCAGGTAGGGAAAAGAAAACTGGATGTCAGCCAGCCGCATCAGTATCGAGTCGACCTTTCCGCCGACATACCCGGCTGTGAGTCCCATGAGGATCCCGATGGTCGCCTGAAGAGCTACCGCGCCGATCCCTATGACAATGGAGGTTCTCAGGCCGTATATCATGGTGGAGAGCATGTCCCTTCCCTGGTTGTCCGTACCCAGCAGAAACTCGGGGTCTCCGAACTCATTCCAAGCAGGCGGGATTTCCGAACTCATGATATTGATATTGTTTGAATCATACGGATTCATCGGCGATATCCACGGCGCTAAAACGGCTATCAGCAAAAACATTATGATCGCGATAAAGCTTGCCATGGCGACTTTATCCCGTTTAAAGCTGTATAGAAAATAGGACTCTTTGAATTTTCTAAGTGTTGGTTTCATTTTGTTCCTGTTATTCTGACTGTCGGATTAATAAGTCCGTAAACTATATCCACCACTGTATTGACAATAACGAACACAGTTGCCACAACGACCAGATACGCGTTCAGAAGAGCGATATCCGCCCGCTGTACCGCCTCGAGGAACATGAATCCCATGCCCTGCCACTGAAATACGGTTTCTGTCAGGATGGTAAAAGCGAACATGATCCCGATCTGAAGGCCGAACACGGTGATTACCGGAAGCAGCGTATTCTTGAAGGCATGGACAAGCCAGATGCGCATGGGAGCCAGGCCCTTTGCCCAGGCATACTTGATATATTCGGTTTCCAGGACTTCCATCATCTCGGAACGGATAATCCGTATAAAAAGGGGCATCATAATCGAGGCGAGGGAAAAACTCGGCAGGATCAGATGCTTCAGGCCGTCCGCCGTAAAAAGCCCGGACTGCCAGTACCCGTTGTTGAAGAGATCCACGGTTTCCCCGCGGCCGTAGGATGGAAGCCATCCAAGTATCACGGAAAACAGATAAATAAACATGATCGCGGTCAAAAAGACCGGAATGGATACCCCGAGAGTGGAAAAGCCCATGACAAACTTTGAAAACCAGTTTTTCGGCTTCAACGCCGTAAACACCCCCAGCGGCAGTGAAAAGACGATCACGATCAGTCCCGCCCCGATTACAAGCTCCAGTGTTGCAGGGGCGTGCTTCAATATCACTTCCGTAGTGGGTTTCTGATAAATGAACGAAATCCCGAGATCCCCGTGAACCGCCTTTTTAATGAACCTTGTGTACTGTACCAGGAACGGATCGTTGAGCCCCAGCTCTTCAGCCAGCGCCTCCCTTTCTTCAGGAGACACCCTTTCTCCGACAAGCGGGCGGATCGGATCACCCACGTTTTTCTGGACAGCGAACCCGATCAGAGCGATCACCAGCATGACCATCACGGCCTGAAAGGCTCTTCTTACAATAAATGCAAACATAGATTCAACTTATTATGGTTTTATTCTGTTAAGCAGGGGCCCTGTAAAAAAGGGCCCCTGCTTGGTCAACACCTTGAATTATGTAAGACGGCAGAATGCTACTCTACAACTATGTCCCCGAAATAGGGGAAGTTAAGAGCATTTACAACCGGATCGACTTTAACGTTGGACTTTGCTCCGTATGAGTGGTTCTGCCAGTGATAGGGAACAAAGGCTGCATCATCATACAGAATCTGCTCGACTTCCTGGAGCATTTCCTTACGCTTTTCCCGGTCGGTTTCAGACTGGGCTGCATATACAAGCTGGTCCACTCTCGGATTGCAGTAATTCCCGCTGTTGTAGACCGCATACCCTTTCTTTTTGTCCGGGCAGACCATCAAAAATTCGGAAAAGTTACCTGAATCTTCCGTGTCCGAATGCCAGCCTATCATCATCATGTCACCGGCCCTGTCATCGAAATCTTCCCAGTACTGGGCCTTGGGCATGGTTTTCAGCTTCACGTCTATGTTGATTTTTTTCAACATCTGTGCGGTTGCCTCGGCGATTTTATAATCATTCACATACCGGTTATTCGGAGCCATCATGGTAATTTCAAAGCCGTCTTCGTACCCGGCCTTTTTCATGAGTTTTTTGGCTTTTTTCAGATCATATCTCGGGGTAAGGCTCTCCTTGTGCCCGACGTATCCTTCCGGGCTCTGCTGGGCTGCAACCGTTGCCGTACCCTTCATGATCTTTTCTGCGATGCCTTCATTGTTCACTGCGTGAACGATTGCCTGCCTTACATTGACATCCTTGAACGCCTCAACATTTTCCTGGTTCATCTGGAAAGTGATGATCCTGCCGCCGGAAACAGTTGTCAGGTCCACGTCCGAATCACGTTTAACCCGCTTGAAGTCGGTGGGCGGAACCGGGGAAATGAAATCCACGTCACCGGAAAGCAGCGCCGCGACCCGTGTGGCATTTTCCTTGATGGGCTTGAGGATGAGCTTGTCCACGTTGCCAGGGGAATCTTTGTCCCAGTAGTCTTCAAAACGGCTCATCTCGAGAACGACACCCTGCTGCCAATCGTCCACGACAAACGGACCGGTTCCGGATTCATGGCTGTTGGCGAACGTGTCTTCGAATTTGATGCACGCATCCTTGGGATCGCCGTCTTCATCCGTGCCGGTATAGAATTCGCTGTCCATGGCGAACATGTAGGTGGCCATGTTCAGAAGAAGGGGATACGGTTTCTTGGTGACCACATCCACGGTATAATCATCCACCACCTTTACCGCTTCAAACGGCTCGAAAAGCCCCTTGAAGTCCTTGCTCTTAATGATTCTCTCAAAGGACCATTTAACATCCTCTGCCGTAAATTCGTTGCCTGAATGGAACTTCACCCCTTCTCTCAGATGAAACCTGACCGTAAGCTCATCCAGCCTTTCCCAGTCTTTGGCAAGCCTGGGCACGATCTCATGGTCCTTGTTCCAGCGCACCAGGGGATCGAACACCCAGTGAGAGAGCTGGAGCATGCCGCCGGAGAGCTGAACCTGGGGGTCAAGCGACACCGGGTCCGCATCCAGACCCACCCTCAGCGTTTTGGCCGAAGCTGTGGTAAAGGATAGGGATAGTGCAATAAAAAGACCCAAAAACAAAAACAATAACCTTTTCATCATGTCCTCCAATTTGTTATGTTCTCACCATGGAAAAGCCGTTTCACAGGACTTCTCCTTCATACACCGTTACAATTTAATCAGATTGTAAACGTAACAGAGTCAATACGCAAGCGCAAGACTTTTTTTAAAGACCCAAGCGGCAAAAATTCCCCTTTTTTTGCAAAATAAGTATTGACTATTTGTTAATAAGATGCAATGAATGAATATTCATTTTTTATGTTGCACGTACTGCAA
>JAWLES010000137.1:0-6551 GCA_041685935.1 Desulfobacteraceae bacterium
TCTGGCCGTTGCAGATAATGGCGGAGCCGTCAATCCCGCTTACAATGGGCTGCATTCCGGTTTCAAGGTCAAGGATGGACAAACGGACGAATCCGAAACCCACACGCCTGCCGGAACCGGAAAAGACCTGCCCGCCCTGATCATCCGGCCCCCTGTGTCTTTGGATTTTCCCCATCAGGCCGAGGCGGTTTCGCATCTCCGCTGCGGACATGCTCCTGGATATAATGCCGTGAATTCCGCACATGCGCCTTACTCGACAATTTTTCCGGCAAAAGAGACTGCCTGGTCCCGGACATCATCCTCCATCTCTTCAGGGGAGGTGCATCCGCCGATAAACAGCGAACCTGCGTTTATACCTTTATAAAATTCCACAAGTTTGTCAAAAGCGGTGAAGACAGGCTCTGCATTATTTTCGTATATGCCTCCGCCCGTAACCAGAAGAGCCTGGCGCCGTCCTTCAATAAGTGAGGTATGGGTAGGCCGCTTATAGTCTGTTACAAGGCTGTAACTTCTGTCGATGACAAGCTTCAGCTGGGCCGGGAACCCCCAGAAATACAGCGGGGATGCAAACAGAACAAGGTCGGCTTTCATGACCTTTTCAAAGATATCCGGACCGTCGTCATCATGGACACATCCGGGCAGGTCGTAAGTCTCCTTGCATTTCATGCATCCGAGGCAGGCATTCACGACTTTGCCGTTCAAATACACGGATTCCGCCGTGTGGCCCATCCTCTTAAACTCGGATGTCATGAATTCCAGCACAGTGGCGGTATTGCCGTGCTTTTTCGGGCTGCCGAGCAGTATCAGTATATTCATAGCACACACTCCCTTTCCTGTCGTCGTTTGATTAATCACGTACAGCACATATAAAATGGAGGCGGATTTACTTTTGTCAACCGTGCGGTCAACTGAAAAGTCCTCCGGCCTTTATTGGAACGCTGTAAATATTATTCCTACCATATATGCTCCCGAATGTCAGGACGAAAGTTGCCCATGCGGATGAACCCGGAAAAACGTTTCTTTCCATAGAAACATTTTTCTTGACAAAGAAAAAAAGATCCTCTACTCTTTCATCTCGATCGCTCAATTACGCAAAACCAGGATACTGAATGACTGATAATAGACTAACAGAAACACCGGAAAAGGAAATATTCAGGTGGTGGTGCCCCGGGAAAGGAGCCGCGGTCTGAATACAGGTCCTGATACCTTATCAATGAATAAAGACCGCGGCAGGCTCAAGCTGACGCGGTCTTTTTCTTTGATCGGGGAATTCCGGCTTTTAGATCAATACTCGGGAAAGGAAATATGATTTTAAAAACGTACCCGGAAAAAAACGAATTTACAAAACTTGCCGAAACAGCAAACGTGGTGCCTGTGTGTACGGATATCCTCGCGGACACTGAAACACCGGTTTCCCTTCTTCAGAAATTTTACAGACCTGACAGGCCTGTTTTTCTGCTCGAAAGCGTCGAGGGGCAGGAAAGATGGGCCAGATACAGTTTCCTTGGAGTTCATGCCCATTCCGTAATCCGGATTTATGCACAAAATATTGAAATCAGCTCACCTTCCGAAACAAGAATGCTTGATCATAACGGAGATCCTTTAGGCATTATCAGAAAGCTTCTCTCCGGGTATATCCCGGCTCAGGTCAGCGGCCTGCCCCGCTTCTGGAGCGGTCTTACCGGCTACTTCACCTACGAGATGGTCTCCTTTTTTGAAAAAATCCCTGTCCATCTTCCTGAGAACAAGGCTTATGCAAGCTTTATCATTCCTGAACAGATGATGATCTTCGACAATATGAAACATACGCTTACCTGCATGAAAATCTGTTACCTTAACCGGGACGACAATCCTGCAAAAGCCTATGAAAGCGCCTTGTCAGAAATTAAGGAAATGATCCGCCTCATTGAAACCCCTTTTCAGGAAACAGAGACCTACCGCCATGAAAAAAGCGCAATCAAACCGGAAATTCCCGGCACCGAATACATCAGGGGAGTCGAGTCCATAAAGCAGCGTATCGTTGACGGAGACATTATCCAGGCGGTGTATTCCCAGCCTTTCTCCTGCATATGCCCTGCCGATCCGGTCATGGTATACCGTGCCCAGAGATACATCAATCCCTCTCCTTACATGTTTTTCATGAACTTCGGTGATATAGCCATTGCAGGGTCCTCTCCGGAAACCATGGTCCGGCTTGAAAACCGGACTGCCACACTGCGTCCGATCGCAGGAACACGGCCGAGGGGAGCAACCGAGCAGGAGGACCGGCTGATGGCGGATGAACTGCTCAACGACGAAAAGGAAAAGGCTGAGCACGTGATGCTGGTTGATCTCGGAAGAAACGATCTGGGCAGGGTTGCACAGGCCGGGTCGGTACAGGTCACGGATACCATGTTCATAGAGCGGTATTCCCATGTCATGCACCTGGTTTCAAATATTGTATGCGACATGAAACCTGAACTTGACGCCTTTGATCTGCTGAAGGCATCCTTTCCCGCGGGAACTTTGTCAGGCGCGCCAAAGATAAAGGCGATGGAAATTCTGGCCTCACTGGAACCTTCGCCCAGGGGAGTTTACGGGGGGGCGGCCGGATACATCTCTTTTTCCGGAAACATGGATCTGGCCATCATCATACGGACTGCGGTAATGGCTGAAGACAGGCTCACTGTGCAGGCCGGGGCCGGAATCGTGTATGATTCAGACCCTGAAAAGGAACTTATGGAATGCATCAACAAGGCCAAAAGCGTTGAGGCCGCTTTGAAACTGGCCGCCGGAAACCACGGAGGAACATCATGCTGACAGCAGTGATTGACAACTATGACTCATTTACGTTCAACCTTGTGCACTACATTCTGCAGACCGGCTCCGAGGTTGAAGTCTTCAGAAACGATGAAACCGACATGGAAGAACTTGAAAAGCTTGCTCCGGATAATCTTGTAATTTCTCCGGGTCCGGGCCGCCCTGAAGATGCGGGCATATCCCTGGACGCGGTCAAACGTTTTTCCGGCCGCATTCCGATTCTGGGAGTCTGTCTCGGGCACCAGGTTATTGCTGCCGTGTTCGGAGGCTCCATCATCCATGCAAAACAGATCATGCACGGAAAAACCTCCCTGATCACAACCGATGGAGAGCATATATACAAGGGGATTACCAGGCCGTTTCAGGTTATGCGCTACCACTCCCTGGCCGTATCAAGGGAAAAGCTGCCGACCTGCCTGACCGTAACCGCGGAAACCCGGGACGGAGAAATAATGGGACTCAGGCACAAAAAGCATCCCACCCAGGGAGTCCAGTTCCACCCGGAATCCTTCATGACCACCGTTGGCAAACGGCTTATACGAAACTTTATCAAAGGAGCCTGAAATGGAGTTCACCAGACATCTTAACCGGATCATTTCACGGGAAGACCTTGACCAGGAAAGCATGACTTTCATGATGAGCGACATCTTTTCCGGCAATATTACAGACGCCCAGATCGGTGCATTCATGGCAGCCCTTTCCACGAAAAAAGAGACCTTCGAAGAGCTGGCAGGCGCTGCAAGGGCCATGAGAACAAAGGCCGAACGAATCCAGGCCCTGTCAGGTACGGTTGTTGACACCTGCGGAACCGGCGGGGATTCCACAGGCACGTTCAACATTTCCACCACCACCGCGTTCGTGGTTGCAGGATGCGGAGTCACGGTTGCAAAACACGGCAACCGGAGCGTGTCAAGCCAATGCGGAAGCGCCGACCTTCTGGAACATCTGGGTGTAAAGATAGACACTGACCCGGAAATCGTGGAGGAGGCGGTAAATGAACTTGGAATCGGGTTTCTGTTCGCCCCCAGGTTCCACGGCTCCATGCGTCACGCTGCAAGGGCCAGAAAAGATGTAGGCATAAGAAGCATTTTCAACATGCTGGGCCCCCTTACCAATCCAGCAGCTGCCCGCTGCCAGCTTCTGGGCGTGTATGCACCCGATCTTACCGAAATGTTCGCCCGAACCCTGAAGCTTCTGGGAGCTCACCGGGCGTTTGTGGTTCACGGGCATGACGGCATGGATGAAATCACCACCACAGCCCCCACAAGAGTTACCGAGCTGAATGACGGAATGATCAGATCATATGACCTGGACCCGCTTGAGTATTTCGAAGACTACGCAGACCCTGATCACATAAAGGGTGGGGATGTTTCTGAAAACGCAGCCATTACCCGATCGGTCCTGAAAGGTGAATCAGGCGCAAAAAGGGACATTGTACTGCTGAATTCAGCCGCGGCACTTGTGGCGGCAGGCAGGGCTTCAGGCATTCAGAAGGGAATCGAGCTTGCCGGAAATGCGATTGATTCAGGAAGTGCCGCAGAGAAGCTGGAACAGCTTATCCGGTTTACCAGGGAGAACGGGTAGTATGGGTATTGACGGATTTTTAAAAGCGGTGGTTGACCTCAAGAAAATGGAAGTCAAGCAGGCTGCCGCAGGATTATCCTTATCACGTATCAGAAAAGAGGCGGAAGCTCTTCCGTCTGCTGCCGATTTTAGAACGGCACTTGAAAAAAGCAGCCGGAAAAGACCCGGAATTATTGCAGAGATCAAAAAAGCCTCTCCATCCAGGGGAGATATCCGGCCGGACCTGGACCCTGCCGGATTTGCAGCAGAATACGCAAAAGGCGGAGCCTGCGCTGTTTCGGTTTTAACCGAAAACAAATACTTCAAGGGGAGCCTTGATGACCTTGAAGCTGTTTCCGGGGCGGTCGACCTTCCGGTATTGCGCAAGGATTTCACCATAGCGGAATACCAGATATACGAAGCCAGGGCCAGGGGAGCATCCTCCATTCTCCTGATCTGCTCCATACTGGAAAAAGAGCAGCTTGCCGATTACATAGCCCTGTCAAGGGAAACCGGAATGGAGCCTTTGGTGGAAATCAACTCCGAGTATGAACTGGAGACCGCAGACAGGTGCGGCGCTGTCCTGATAGGGGTTAACAACCGGAACCTTGTGACCCTGGAAACCGATCTTGATGTCACAAGAAGAATCGCCCCGCTGTTCGGAAAAAACCATATACCGGTGCAGGCAAGCGGAATCAAAACAGCCGGAGAGATCAGGCAGGGGGTTGAGTCGAATATTTTCAACTTTTTGATCGGTGAAAGTATAGTCTCTTCTCCTGACCCGGAAAAATTCATAAAAGAGCTTCTGTCGCATGACTGAACACAAGACCGAAAAAAGAGCAGGCCTGCCGTTCATCAAAATATGCGGGCTCACCGACCCTGACACCGCCCGTGCCTGCGGTGAAATGGGTGCCGACGCAGTCGGCCTTGTGTTTTTTGAAAAGAGCGGAAGGTACGTGCCGGACGAAAGAGCGGCCGTTATCAGCCGGGCCCTTGGGCCTGACACAATCGCTGCCGGCGTATTTGTCAATGAGGGATACGACCGCATCATGAAAAAGGTTGAAAAAATTCCGCTGCAGTCGGTACAGCTTCACGGAACCGAAAGCCCGGAACTTGTGTCAAAACTGCGGCAACAGGGCGTCATCGTCATCAAGGCGCTGTTCTCCCGAAAAGAGCCTTTTCTGTCATCCGCTCCGGACTGGACCCATGCTTCATATCTCCTTGCCGAATGCGGCGCCGGAAAACTTCCCGGGGGAAACGCTGAGGAATGGAACTGGGCTGAGGCGGCAGGGATAAAAACACAAAGGCCCGTGATCGTAGCCGGCGGCCTCAATCCGGAAAACGTCCGCTCCGCGATGTTGAAAAGCAAAGCTGCAGGCGCGGATGTCAGCTCGGGCGTTGAAGCCTCCCCTGGAGTCAAGGATTTACAAAAAGTCAAAGCCTTTATCAAGCAAATGAACATGTTATATACAGGAGATTGAAATGAAACACACATCCGGCCAGCCCGATCCCGGCGGGCATTTCGGGGAATTCGGCGGCATGTATGCCGGAGAAACTCTCATGACGGCTCTTTTGCAGCTCAAGGAGGATTTCGGCAGGTTCCACGGCCAAAGTGAATTCAAAAAGGAACTTGACAGGCTCTTTAAAACCTATGCAGGCCGCCCCACCCCTCTGTATCATGCCCGCAACACATCAAAACTGCTTGGAGGTGCAAAAATTTACCTCAAGCGGGAGGACCTGACCCATACAGGGGCGCACAAAATCAACAACACAATCGGCCAGGCACTGCTGGCAAATTTTACCGGCAAGAAAAAGCTTATAGCTGAAACCGGAGCGGGGCAGCACGGGGTAGCCACGGCAACCGCCGCAGCCCTGTTCCAAATGGAGTGTTCCGTTTTCATGGGAGTAAAGGACATTGAACGGCAGGCACCCAACGTAAAGCGGATGGAGCTTTTAGGGGCGCGGGTTGTTCCGGTTGATTCCGGCACGGGAACACTCAAGGATGCCATGAACGAAGCCATGAGGTACTGGACCGGAACGGTGGAGGATACATTCTACGTGATCGGTTCGGTTGCCGGGCCTCACCCCTACCCTTTCATGGTCAGGGAGTTTCAGAAAATCATCGGCATGGAGGCAAGAGACCAGATCCTCGCGGCAGAGGGAAGGCTCCCGGATCTTCTTGTGGCTTG
>JAWLES010000138.1:0-6431 GCA_041685935.1 Desulfobacteraceae bacterium
CCTTTAAATTTTGATTCAAACGCCAGGCGTTTTTCCCTGGAAATGCTTCTGAGCAGGGAGCATCTCTCTGTAATGATTCCGTCCGTCACCCGGTCTGTGAAACCGGCGGCCCTGGTCCCTTTTCTCGGAGAAAACGGGAAGACGTGCATATAGGACAGGGGGAGCGATTGCACCAGAGACAGGGTCCGTTCAAAACTCTTTTCAGTTTCTCCGGGAAAGCCTGCAATAATATCGGTACCGATACATGCCGAGGGTATGGCATGGTGTATTCTCTCAATCAGATCTTTGAAAAAGTCTGTGCCGTAAGGGCGGTTCATCCGTTTCAACACCCCGTCCTCCCCGCTCTGAAGCGGGATGTGCAGATGATCGCAGACTGTATCCCCGGCTTTTATCAGATCAATTATGGTGTCTGTTACCTCCATCGGTTCAATGGAACTTATCCTGACCCTGTTTACGGGTTTTTCACGGACTATTCTTTCAAGAAGCCCGGTAAAAGTTGAAGAAGAGGGAAGATCAGCTCCCCAGTTTCCGATATGAATGCCGGTAAGGATGACTTCGTTGAAGCCCGAGTCCGAAAGGATTCGCAGCTGTTCCATGATGTCCTTTTCCTTCATGCTCCTGCTTCTTCCCCTTGCATACGGAATAATGCAGTACGAACAGAAAGAATTGCATCCGTCCTGGATTTTCAGGTAGGCTCTTGTCATCTCTCCTTTGACGGTTGTTTGAAAGTTCCGGTAAGCAGTGTTTTTCAAAAGAACGGAGTCCCGGCCGAAAGGCTCCTGTCCGGTGAAATCGCCCTGAAAAATCATTTCAGGTATTCTGAATTTATGATCATGCCCCACCACCTGATCCACTCCGGTGATGGATCTTACGGTTTCAGGTTCGGTCTGGGCATAACATCCGGTCACGATCAGCCCGGCAGCGGGATTGGTTTTTCGAATCCGCCTGATTTCCTGACGTGACTGCATGCCTGCCCTGGAAGTCACGGAACAGGTGTTAATAATGCATATATCCGCCATGTCAGGCCGGTCCACCCGGGATGCTCCCTGCTGTTCCAGATCGGCTGCAATACCGTCGGATTCGTACCGGTTAACCTTGCACCCGAGAGTATTGATATAGAAAGTGGTCATAGGATCGTTCCGCCCCCCAGGACCTCGTCGTTTTGATAAAACACAGCGGTCTGGCCAGGAGTTACCGCATGCTGGGGCTCCTTCAGTTCAACCTTCAAAAGGTCTCCTTCCAGGCTCAAAAGGGATTCGGCCCCGGGGTGATTGTACCGGATTTTTGTAACAGCATTGACCGGGAACCTTATATTCTCTGAAATCAGGTTAATCGAGTCCACAAAAAAGGACTTCTTTAAAAGCTCCTCCTTGCGGCCGACCATAAGTGAATTTTTCTCAGTATCAATGGCTTTGACGTAATAGGGTTCAGGGCCGGGGCAGTTGATCCCTCTTCTCTGACCCACGGTGAATTTGAAAAGCCCGTTGTGTTCGCCGAGAACGGTTCCGTCACTTTTGACGATCTCTCCCTTTCGGGAGACAATGCCGGTTTTTGCGGAGATGAATCCGCCGGTGTTACCATGATTTATAAAGCAGATGTCCTGACTTTCCTTTTTTTCTTCAGGAACCAGGTTTGCCAGGGCGGCTGTTTCCCTGACCCTGGTTTTGGTGTATTCACCAAGTGGAAAGAGTGTTGTTTCAAGCTGTTTTTGCGACAGCATGGACAGAAAATATGACTGCTCCTTATCCTGATCAAGGCCCTTTAGAAGACGGATGCAGCTGCCTCTGGAATCATGGGCAGATCTTGCGTAGTGACCGGTTGCGATCAGGTCGGCGCCTTCTGAACAGGCCTGCTGCCACAGTGCGCTGAACTTGATCTCCCTGTTGCACATCACGCAAGGGTTGGGGGTTTTCCCGGACAGGTAGGTATTAACAAAGTAGGACACGACCCGTTTTTCAAAAACCTTGGAAAGGTCCACCTGTTTTACTGGAATGTCAAGCTGCCTGGAAATGGATGACAGGTCTTTTTTCTCTTTTTCATATCCGGTCAAAAAGTGAATTCCGAAAAGGTCGAAACCGGAGTTCTTTAACAGATAACCCGCCACAAGAGAATCCACGCCTCCGCTAAGAGCTATGGCCACTCTCTTTTTCACTTTATAAGTTCTTCAGTGTCCTTGGAAAACAGTCCCATGGCTTTTGTCGGACAGGTCAGTATGCACAGTTCACATACACTGCACATTTCCTGGTCATAGATAACTTCCATCTCAGGCCGTTTGATATGCAGAGCGCCGGTCGGGCAGACCGCGGTGCAGGCCCCGCAATGGGTGCATTTTTCAGTATCCCGCCATATCAGGTGGTCCGGGGTGCGTACAGTGATTCCCTGGTCCTTGAGAAATTCCACCCCTTTTTTAAAGTTTTCCATGGTTCCGGAAAGCTCGAGAACCATGTTGCCGTCTTTACTGTTGGATATATTGGCGCTGAGTATGTTGAACAGAAGATCGAAATTTTTTGTCAGATAGCACACGATGGCTTTCTGGGCGATAACGGGCGGAAAGTACAGTATAAGTATTTTTGAGTACAATGAATCCTCCGATAGGTAACAATTGTCAAAATTAAAAATTATCCATTTTATGGAAAATGCAGATCAAGGTCAAGGTATGAGGATGGATTTTATCTTCTGATATCGTATTTTTTAAGTTTATAATAGAGCAGCTGTCTTGAAATGCCCATGGTTCTTGCGGTCATTGAAATGTTGCCGTGGTTGGTTTTCAGGGCCTGTTCGATAAAACGTTTTTCCCTCAGCTTCTTTTCCTCCAGAAGAGAAAGGCTGGCCCCTGCTGATACCGGAAATTCATGATGATCAGGACTGTCAAGTCCGGGATTGCTGTTGTCTCCGGAATACGGCATAATTTTTTCAGACGCATCATCAAGGTTGATAAAACATGATTTAAGGTGCTGCACATCAATGATCTGGTTGTCTTCTATCATATTGATGGAACTTTCGATCACATGTTCAAGTTCACGGATATTCCCGGGCCAGTGATAGTTGTGGAACTTTTTCATAACCCTGTCTGAAATCCCGGCCACGTTTTTGTTAATTGCATGGCTGTGTTTGTATATAAAGTGTTCAGCCAGCTGATCTATATCATCCATATGGTCCCTTAGCGGGGGAATGGTTATGAATACGACTCCAAGCCGGTAAAAGAGATCCTCCCGCAGGCGCTTTGCCCTGATGGATTCTTCAGGCGGGTTGTTAATGGAGCTGATGATTTTGACATCAATTTCAATTTCGTCAAGAGAGCCCAGCCGCCTGACCTTTTTCTCCTGAATAACCCGCAGTATTTTGGCCTGCAGGGCGGTTCCCATGGAATCCACTTCATCCAGGAAAAGTGTGCCTCCGCTGGCTTTCTCAAAAAGGCCGGGTTTGGACTGCGCCCCTGTGAAAGCCCCCTGGGTCGTTCCGAAAAGAATGCCCTCAAGCAGATTTTCAGGAATCGCGGAACAGTTCACAGGGATATACTTTCTGTCCCCTTTGAACGCATGGTTGTGAATGGCCTGGGCGAACAGTTCCTTGCCGGTGCCGGTCTCGCCGTAAAGCATCACCGGTGACGGGGTCTTGGCGGTTCTCCGGGCCATGTTCAGGGCTTTCAGATACTCCATGTTTTCGCTGATAATATTGGCAAAGGTGAATCGGGTGCCGTTGCTGTAGTTGTTTTTATTCTTGGGTATGGAAACGCTTGAGATGGTGTCTTCCAGTACGTTGTATTCTTTTACGAAACAAACCGCGCCGCTGAGGCGGCTGCCCTGGAAAAGGGGGTATACATTGTGTATGGTGTTGGCCACCTTGCCTTTGCGTGTCCGGTACAGCAGGGTATGATTTATGATGGGGCTTTCGCAGGCAAGGCACTGCATGATTTTACTTGTGGCACGGGTCAGATCGTATATTTCAGTGACTTTTTTTCCAATGGCCTCGTCACTGCTGATATCGTCGATTGATACCATGGCGTTATTGTAATATTTGATGATCCCGTCGGTGTCCACAATCAGGACTCCTTCGTTGAAGAGATCGAAAACCGGGACGATATTCAGGTTGTCCAGGTCGAGCCGGCCGGAAAAATCATTTTTTAAATGTTTTTGTGAATCCATTTAAATTGAGCCGAAATTTTAGGTTTTTAATTGTGTAAAATACACATTATTGGTTTATCCAAAATATGTCAATATTTATGGTAAAGGGTGTAAAAAAATTTTCACCGCCAAAAGGTGTAAAATAATTTTTACATTTTTTACACCCTTTCCTGCTTTTACAGGATTATAAATGGATTTATCTTGTGAATCCGTATTACTGTTTTAACGATATTTTGTGCCCAATAGATTTTTTTTTGCTCCATGATCCCCTTTTCATGGTGATTTCGGTCATAAGGCTGTTTTTCATACAGATACATGATGCCATGGGCGAACTTATGGCATATTAGTTGCTCTTAATCAGGGTAAATCTCTATAAACGTGCATACTTCAGGGATATGAAGAGCCTTTTGAAGAAAAACCACAATGAACAAGGAGAGGAAGCATTATGAAAACAAATGCAAGAGTAGTAGTTATCGGGGGGGGATGTGTCGGCGTCAGCATCGCTTATCATCTTGCCAAATACGGCTGGACGGATGTCGCGCTTATTGAAAAACACGAGCTCACATCGGGATCAACCTGGATGGCGGCCGGGAACTGTTCCTTTCATCACGGCAACTATTATGGCTCCGCTATAAATAAGAAGAGTATTGAAATCTACAAAAACCTTGAAAAGGAAACCGGTTATTCTCCTGGATGGCACACCACGGCTTCCATAAGAACTGCCGACAACCAGGACCGGATGGATGAACTGGGATACACCTACTCCATGCACAAATGCCTTGGTCTTGAGGTTGACTTCGTCTCTCCCGAAGAGATGGCAAAGCTTCATCCACTTATGAATACTGAAGGATTGATCGGCGGACTTTACTGGCCTGATGACGGTGATGTGGACCCCAACGGGATCACACAAGCCTTTGCGTCCGGTGCCAAAAAGCTGGGAGTGGAATTCAACACCCATACAATGGTTAACGGACTCACCGAAAAAGAAAACGGTGAATGGATCGTTCATACGAACAAAGGGGATGTTACATGTGAATACGTTGTCAACGCAGCCGGACTTTGGGCCCCGGAGGTGGCAAAGATGGCCGGCATCGAAATCCCCTCCATTCCAATCGAACATACTCATATTCTTTTCGAAAGCATCGGCGCTGTCTCCGAACGGGATACCTATCTTCCGCTGGTAAGAGACGGGGACCGGTCCATATACATCAGGCAGGAGATGGACAGCCTGATTCTCGGCATGTATGAAAGGAATGCAAAGCAGTGGTACAAACACGGAGTTCCCTGGGATTATGCACAGACGGAACTTGAGCCTGATATTGACAACATTGCTGAAAATATCGAACACGGCATTTACAGGTTCCCGATTATCGGTGAAACCGGTTTCAAGCATGTAACCGCAGGGCCCATTACATATACACCTGACGCAAACCCGCTTGTGGGTCCTGCCTATCCCCTGAGAAACTATTTTCTGGCGTGCGGGTACAGCTTCGGCGTTACACAGGCCGGTGGAATCGGGCACTATATCGCAGGGTGGATAATGGAAGGAGAGCCTGAACTGGATCTTTGGACCGTGGATTCAAGGCGGTTCGGTTCCTATGCCAACTGGGCCTACAACCATGAAAAAATTCCCGAGACATATGCCAAGCTCTATGACAAAATTTACCCGAATGAATGGCGGGAAGCAGCGAGGCCGAGCAGAACAAGCCCCATATATGATTACCAGAAAAAAGCAAATGCTTCATTCGGCGACTATCTCGGATGGGAATGCCCCAACTGGTTTGCACCTGAAGGCACGGAGCCAAAGGAGATTCCGACCTGGAAGCATTCCAACGCATTCGAACATGTTGACCGGGAATGCAAGCACGTGATGAATCATGCAGGCCTTCTGGATCTCACCAGGTTCGCCAAGGCGAAAATCACCGGCCCCAAGGCTGAAGAATGGCTCAATTATCTCACATGCCAGAAAATTCCGGCAAAAGACGGGCGCGTGGCATTGACCCCTGTTCTGGATGACCAGGGCCGGTTCAAAACCGACATGACCGTCACAAGGGTCAGGGAAAACGAGTATTTCCTCGTTACCGCGAGTGTCGGAAAAAGGCATGACCATCACCTTCTGCTCAACGATCTCCCCTCGGACGGTTCGGTTGAAATGGAGGACCTGACTTACAAAATGGGATGCTTCGTGATCGTGGGCCCGGAAAGCCGCAATATTCTGGAAAAAGTATGCTACGGAGACATTTCCGCTGAGGCGGTAACGTTTGCAGCAAGCCGTGAAATTTTTGTGGGCAGGGTCAAATGCATGAT
>JAWLES010000139.1:0-6377 GCA_041685935.1 Desulfobacteraceae bacterium
GCCAGGGCAGACCGGACAGGTTTACTCTGGCTTTTTGTGTTTCCTGACAACACCTCTTTACCCCCTCTTTGTAAGTATCAATCAAGGAACCGCTTTTCAGGTGATCCTGAAGATCGAAAGGGGGATTCGGCTTGCCGACTGAAACACCGGACTTTCAAAAAAAGGAGCAGCATGATATGGAAATATTGTGCGTTAAGGAAGTAGCCAGGTTCATAAAAAGGTCCAAGTCATGGGTTTATCAGAATTATGAAAAGCTTGGCGGTGTGAAAGTTGGAAGCTCACTGTTCTTCCCATCAAAGGAGGAGATCTATGAGCGTCTATTTCAACAAAAGAAGGGAGTGGTGGGAGTACTATTTCCGCCACAACAAAACGCCTTACACCGGAGCGGGATTCAAGCGGAAAAAACATGCTCTGGAAGCGGAGGCGGACAGAAAGAAGGAGGTAAAACAGCCGCAGCCGGTCAGTCGGGAGAAAATCGACATGGGCTTCTTGACGTTATTGAATGAGCGCCTGGATTATCTTCAGGCATACCGGTCGAAAAAGCATTACCAGGATACTTTGTATATGGCCAAAAAATGGGTAAACCAATGGAAGGAGAGGGGAGTTCATGAGATTTCCCCGGAAATGATACGGTCGTATCTTATTTCCGTTAGACAGGAGGTATCCGCACACACGGCAAACAAGGAGCTCAGATGTCTGAGGGCCTTGTTTAACTACGGAATCAAGCCTCCGAACCGATGGTTTGTTTTTAATCCCACTGACGGCCTTGAATTTTTTCCGAAGGAGTCAAAAGTAAAATACATTCCTCCGGTGGAGGATGTCATCAAGGTTATTCTGGCAGCAGAAGGGGATGTTCAGGATTATTTGTGGACCATCGCTCTTACACTGGGCAGAATGTCTGAGGTCAACCGGCTGGAGTGGAAGGACATTGATTTTCATAACCGGACGGTTACTCTCTACACCCGGAATAAAGGGGAATGGGTTACAGGGCCTTACCAGGACAGGAAAAAAATCATGAAGTCCTTGTGTGAAAGGGCAGGGGTCCGGTATTTCAGATTCCATCCAATAAGGCATTTCGGAGCCTCTCTGCTTGAAAAGGAGGGGGTTTCCATAAAGGTGATCCAGGAGCTGCTCGGCCATGAAAACCGGAGAACAACGGAAATTTATCTGCATTCGTTCGCCGGTTCGGAGAAAGAGGCAATGGACAGATTGAATATGACCCTTAGTATGTTTAACAGCGGGTTTGAGAATGAAAAGCGCAAGACCGAAACGCAAGACTGAAAACAAAAAGGGTTTTGGAAAACTCCAAAACCCTTGTCATTTCTGGTGGGCCGTCAGGGGATCGAACCCCGGACCTACTGATTAAGAGTCAGTTGCTCTACCAATTGAGCTAACGGCCCCTGTTTGAAAACAGGCAATAAATACCAACGATTTGTTGCCGTGTCAACGTTTTTTTAAATATATTGACCGTCAAATAATCTGTTTGATATAATTCGAAATTTATGAAATCACCGAACTTTGATATTTCAATCTGAAAGGGATGAATAATGGATATTTCGAAATCGGAAAAAATGTATAAACAGGCAGAACAGTATATTCCCGGAGGGGTGAATTCTCCGGCAAGGGCCTGCAGCTCGGTCGGCGGAAGGCCTATCTTCATAGAAAGCGCCCAGGGCGCGCGAATGGTTGATGTGAACGGAAACAGCTACATTGACTATGTACTCTCCTGGGGCCCTTTGATCCTCGGTCATCGGCATCCTTCGGTGATCCGTCTGGTGGAGGAAGCGTTGAAACAGGGCACTAGTTTCGGAGCGCCTACCGAGCACGAAACAGTACTTGCCAGGATAGTTACCGAAATGGTGCCCTCGGTGGAAAAGCTTAGGTTCGTGAACTCAGGCACTGAAGCCACCATGAGCGCGGTAAGGCTTGCAAGGGCATATACCGGAAGGGATATCATTATTAAATTCGACGGCTGTTACCACGGGCATGCGGATACACTGCTGGTGGCTGCAGGTTCAGGTGTGGCAACCCTTGATATTCCCGGCACTCCCGGAGTTCCCAAGGATATAATAACAAACACCCTGTCACTCAAATATAATGACATAGAAGGGTTCAAATCAGTTATGGCTGAAAAAGGGGACCGGGTTGCAGGGATTATTGTTGAGCCCGTTGCCGGGAATATGGGGATGATCATGCCCGGTGAAGGCTTTCTTGAAGAGTTGCGGGAGCAGTCTTCAAAATACGGCAGCCTTTTGATTTTCGACGAAGTCATGACAGGATTCAGGGTTTCACCCGGCTGCGCGCAGGGGTTCTTCGGTATACGGCCTGATCTTACCTGTTTCGGCAAGGTTATCGGAGGTGGTCTCCCTGTGGGCGCATACGGTGGTAAAAAGGAGATCATGGACAGGATTGCCCCTAAGGGAGATGTTTATCAGGCTGGTACGCTTTCGGGAAATCCTCTTGCCATGGCCGCTGGAATTGCAACACTTCAGGAGCTGCGCAAAGAAGGAGTATTTGACACTCTGAACGCAGGAACCGCAAGATTGATAAACGGAATCAAAAAGGCTGCTGAAGATGCAGGAATAAGTGTAAGCGTATCCATGGCCGGTGCCATGGCAGGGGTGTTTTTCAGCTCAGGAGAAGTAAACAGCTTTGAAGATGCCAAAAAATGCGATCTGGACATGTTTGCAAAGTATTATAACGGGATGCTGAAAAAGGGGATTTACCTGGCTCCGTCCCAGTTCGAAGCCATCTTTACCTCCACCGCCCATACCAGTGAGGATATCGATTTGACAATTGAGGCAGCCTCTGAAGTATTGTCCGGAATCAGCAGATGACGGTTAGGAAAATTCATCTGACCGCGGCCTGTGGAACGGGCATGGGCACCCTTGCCTGTATGCTTAAAGACAGGGGATATGAAGTTACAGGTTCCGATCGGAATATATACCCGCCCATGAGCGACTTTCTCAGGGAAAAGGGGATTGTGCTGTTTGACGGTTACAGTGAACACAACCTTGATTACGGACCAGACCTTGTGATTATCGGGAATGCCGTAAAAAAAGACAATTGTGAAGCTGTCAAGGTTATGAATGAGGGTATTCCGTACCTGTCAATGCCCCAGGCGCTGGTGCGTTTTTTTGTGGATGGAAGAAAAGTTATCCTGATTACCGGTACCCACGGCAAAACCACCACCGCATCAATAATGGCATGGCTCCTTCATGATGCCGGGCTTGACCCGTCTTTCCTGATCGGTGGCATTGTCAGGGATTTTGGATCGAGTTACCGACTGGGCAAGGGTGAGTATTTCGTGATTGAAGGGGATGAGTATGATACTGCTTTTTTTGACAAAGGCCCCAAATTCATGCACTATGACCCATTTATCACTATTGTCACCGGAATTGAATTCGATCATGCAGATATTTTTGACGACATCGACCACATAAAGAATGTGTTCCGGTCACTTTTCAGGAAACTTTCACCTGCCTCTCTTCTTGTTGCACCGGATGCGGACCCTAACGTCAATGAAATTATCCAAGCCGCCCGCTGCAGGGTGAAGACCTTTGGCCGTCATGGATCATCTGCCTCATTTGATCATTATGACATCACACACGCAGGTTCGGGGTTTAAAATCATATCCCGGGAAGCCGGAGAGATTGATATTCAAAGTTCTCTAATGGGAACGCATAATATGAACAACATTCTGGCGGTTGCCTGTACTCTCGGGGAGACCGGGTGTGAGGCGGAAAGTCTGAAAAAAGCCTTGAAAACTTTTACCGGTGTCAGGAGGCGGCAGGAAATCAGAGGAGTGAAAAACGGCATAACCGTTATGGATGATTTTGCCCATCACCCTTCTGCAGTAAGGGAAACCGTCAGCGCTGTCAGATCCTTTTATACCGGAGGCAGGATTCTTGCCGTTTTTGAACCCGGAACCAACACAAGTATGCGGAAAATTTTTCAGGAACAATATCCCTCCTCCTTTATCCATGCGGACATGGTTTGTATCAAAGAGCCCGGGGCGATTGAAAAAATTCCGGAAAATGAAAGGATTTCCACAGAAAAAATGGTTCTTGATATTTCCAAGCTGGGCATTGATGCTTATTCTTTTAAATGGACGGATGGTATTGTGGATTTTATGGCACAAACTGCGGAAAGGGGAGATGTTGTACTGGTAATGTCGAACAGCGGGTTTGATAATATACATGAAAAACTGTTAAACGCTTTATAAACGAAAACTGAAACGAACGGAATCTGGAGAATATAATGGTTGAAATTGAAAAATTTGAATGGACGGAGGATCTCAGTGTAGATCTCAGGGAAATCGATGAGCTGCAGAAAAAAATGTTTGCCCTTTTTAACGCCCTGCTTGATTTGAAAGAGCGTGATGCAGAGGCCAAAGAGTGTGCAAACATGATTTCCGAGATCAACGAATATGCGAAGTATTACTTTTCACGTGAAGAAGAGATTTTAAAGGAGAACAAATACCCTGAACTTGAACTTCATTCAGGTGAACACAAGAATTTTACGAAGCATACCGTCAGCATGAGAAGAGTTGTCGCAGAAGACAAGGATAACCTGACATATGAAAATATAACAGAGTTGAGGGACTGGCTTGTTGATCATATAAAAGAGCATGATCTGCTTTATGTCCCGTTTTTGAGAATAAACCGCTTTATAGAGGAGACGGCAGGGCAAAATTAAAGTCTGCTGCCGGGAAGGACGATCTGCAGTTAAAGGAGGTTATTCATAACAAATTCAGACAACAGGACTCATTATGAATATTTTATACAAAACAATTCCCTTTAACGATGACACGGTTCCCAATACCGACAGGGTCGGCAGGCTTCCCGGCAGAGGATCGGCTGCGTACGGCAAAAGAAGGCAGAAAGACAGGCGCAAGAGAAAATACGACAGGCGCAAGAGTGTAAGGACCGGTGTGATCGTATCCCTGTCCTGCAGGAACGACAGACGCAAGGGCGGTGACAGAAGAAAAACCGGTTTATGAGGCCGGCCTCCCGGTCCTGCTATCGGACAGGCTCAATTCTGTTCAGCAGTCCTGCTTGATCAAAAAGTCATCCTGGAACATATTCCCTGAAAAAAATCTGCAAAACCAAGGTTCAAATCGGATTCGGACTCATTGTTCAAAGTACCACAATGATGAAAAAGTTTTGCGATTGTATCCGGCTTCTGGTATAAATGTCGGGTTTGAAACTCATATGATGCTGTGATTTAAAAAGCAATCCATGGATACAGGGTTCGGCTGAAACAGGCTTAATTCCTGTGTCTGTATTAAAAAAGGTTTTGATATGGCGCATGACAAATCAGAGAGTTCATTTTTGAAAAGGATCTGGAATTTTTTCACCTCAGTGAAACTCACCGTGGTTTTGCTGGTTTTGCTGGCTGCAACTTCGATAATCGGAACCATTATTCCCCAAAACGCCTCTCCTGCATATTATTTTCATACATACGGCGAGTCTCTGTATAAGCTCTTTGCCGTTCTTAATGTGTTCGACATGTATAATTCCTGGTGGTTTCTGACACTTCTTGGAATGCTGGCCGTCAATATCGTCGTATGTTCCGTGGACAGGCTGCGGTCCACATGGAAGATTATTTTTCCCGAAAAGATTCTGTTTAAACCGCAGAGATACAGAAAGCTGAAAAACAAGTCCGTTTTTGAAACAAATGAGAATATGGACAAGGTCCTGCCTGCATTTAAAGGGGTTCTTGATAAAAAATTCTCTTTTGTTTCGGAAAACCGGACGGATGACGGGGTCGCCCTGTATGCCGAGAAGGGTAGATGGACCCGCCTCGGCGTTTATGTGGTTCACTCAAGCATACTGCTTTTGCTCATCGGAGGCCTGATCGGCGGCGTTTTCGGCTTGTCCGGGAACGTGAGGCTGGATGAGGGCGAGAAGAAGGATGCGATCACTCTTTCAGGCAAGCAGCAGGATCATGAGCTTGGATTTTTCATCAAGTGCAACTCATTTGATGTGTCATTTTACGATTCCGGAGCGCCTGAAGAGTTTCGTTCGAACCTGTCCATTATCAAAGACGGAGAAGAGGTGATGAAGTCTGATATACTCGTCAACCACCCTCTCTCCTTTGAAGGATACAATATTTATCAGTCCAGTTACGGCACTTCTTCCGCGGACAAGGTTCTGCTTCAGATACAAGGTTCCGACAGCTCAATGGTGTATACAAGACAGATTGAAAAGGGCGAGAAAATCAAGCTTCCCGAAGGAAGGGGCACGTTCGAGCTGACCGGTTTTGAACCTAATTTTAACTTCAGGGGCCATTCCGTCGGAGAAGCCTTTACCGGAATCATGAGGAAGGGTGAAGACCCGAAAGGCACCCAGATTGTACTTCCGGTCCGGTTTCCC
>JAWLES010000140.1:0-6347 GCA_041685935.1 Desulfobacteraceae bacterium
TTTTCATCCTCCAGGTACCTGTGAAAAGAGTCCCCCACACTCTCCTTTTTGGTGGCGAACGAAATTTTTCCTTTGTAATCGTAGATATACACCCGGGTGGAGGGCAGGTTCTCCTCGAGTTCGGCAAACTGCTTTCTTACCACGTCATTCTCCCCCACTGACAGGGAATGGGTCACACCGCCCACGACGGAATCGGCCATCTCTTCACACCGAAGCTCCATCTGTGAATCCAGAATTTTTCTCTGGTATTTATAGTTGACCCCGATCACGACTCCAAGCATCAAAAACACGATGGCCGCCACATAAACAGCCGACCTGAACCATCCATGATCCCGCCAATAGGAAGAAATCGACATAAAAACCCCTTTGCATCAATTAAAAGTAAACCGGATTATTGTTTTTCACTTTTTTCATACTCCACCCTACCCGGAAACAACCTTTTTGACAACCTCTTCAATATAACTCCGCTGTTCCGATATCATGTCGAACACGGATTCCTCCACATCCGCCGGCGGCCCGGGCCCGAAAACCCTTCCATGGGCATATGCGGCTGCGACATGCACCAGGGCGCAGAGGAACTTTTCGCTTTCAGGTGCTTCAAACGGATCATGGTGGTGCATGGCGCACTCGATGATCGGGTACGGCATATTGAACATGTCAAGGACAAACGCCCCGAGTTCCTGGTGATCCAAACCGCACTCGCTTCTCTCCACGGTGCGGATATCCTCTCCGGGAGCCGCGACGAGACGCTTTCTTGCGGCACGGTACAGGTCCGGCATTTTCACCAGCATTACAATGGCGCCGATGTCGTGAAGCAGGCCGCAGCAGCTGATTTCATCCGGAGTTTTTTTCCCTGAAAGTTCAGCATAAAGGCTGTTGAACAGAGCTCCTGACAACTCTGCATGCTTTTTCAAAAGCAAAAGCTCCTTTTTTTCTTTGCTTGAACCGGAAAAAAGGTTGAAAAGCTCCACCGTGATAACGATATTGCGTACCGTATTCAGTCCCATTATCAGCAGGGCCTCCTTGACCGATCCGATATTGCTGCCGTAGAATGCCGAATTGGCCGTTGCCAGTATCCCGGACACAAGTACCGGGTCCCTGGCCAGGAACCGGGCAAGATCTTCCATTGAACTGTTGTTTCTGATCATGGTCATCAGCCGGTTATACGTGGCCGCCTGCAGGGGAATTTCCTTGACATTCAAATCACCGCTGCCCCATTTTTCCCTGTACCGGTTCAGCCGCGCACCCAGATCCAGAAATCTTTTAATATGGGTTTTCAGAACGCTCATGGGACAGGGTTTTGTCAAATAGGCACCGGCAACACCTTCCGCCACTATCTTAACCATGCTCTGCCGTTCCGTATACCCGCTGTACACTATCCTGATAACACCGGGCTTTCTTTGCCTGACCTCGGACAGGAACTCGTAACCGTCTATTTTTTTCATCCGGATATCAGCGATCACCATGTCCACCTGCACTGAATCAAGGTATGACAGGGCCTGTTCTCCGTCGGATGCAATCAGCAGGGAAAACGGTTCCTCTCTGAGGGCCCGTTTGAACGACCTTGCCAGGGCAGGATCATCATCAACAATTAAAACGGTTTTTGCCTCAGGAGTCCCGGTGGTCATAACCTTCATTATCCTCTTTCTGCAGCAGGGGCTGCGTGTCCGGATTCAACGGCAGAGAAACGGTGAAGCAGGCCCCGCCCCGGTCTGAATTCTCCACCTTCAGCCTCCCCTTATGCCTGTTAACCACTATGTCGTAGGCGATGTTCAGGCCGAGACCGGTTCCCTTGCCCACCGGCTTTGTGGTGTAAAACGGATCAAAAACCTTGTCAATGACCTCATCCGGGATTCCCGGACCGGTGTCGGTTATGGAGCAGCACACAGCCGCATCTTCCTCCCATGTTTCAATGAGGATCTCTCCTCTCTCGGTTTTGCCGGCTTCCTTGACAGCCTGGGCGGCATTCACGATAATGTTCAGGAACACCTGGTTGATCTCGTCGGCTCTGCACATAACCTGCCCGACCCCGCCAAAACGGGTAGTCACTTCAGCCACATACTTGATCTCATTGCGGGCAACTTCGAGGGTGGTACGGATGCTGTCTTCGATGTTAACCAGAGAGAACCGGTCCGTCTGGTCCACCCGGGAAAAGTCCTTGAGCGTGCTCACGATGTCCGTGACCCTGACAAGCCCTTCCAGGTTGTCAGGAACAAGGGATTCAATATCCTCCATGATATAATCCATGTCATACCTTCCCCTGATTTCACGGACAACTTCTTCATCCAGCTTTTCCTCGTACTCGGTGATCACCTTTTTAATCGAGTTAAGATACCCTTCCATGATCTCAAAATTGCTGTATACGAAACTGATCGGGGTGTTAAGTTCATGAGCCACCCCTGCGGCAAGCTGACCTATGCTGGAGAGTTTCTCCTGCCGGATCAGAATGGACTGGTCCTGCCTGATCCTCTCATTGGCGGCCTCAAGCTCTTCTGTTTTCTTTTTCAGGTCCGCTTCCCGCTTTAAAAGTCTTGCATGCATATGCTCAAACTGCTTTCTGAAATCCTTGAATTCCTTGAGCCAGAACCTGTATGACCCGGTTTCCGGTGCCTCGCCCCGTCCCCACTGGTCCGCCATATCCCCGAATATATGCAAAGGCTGGACAATCCACCTGTGCATGAGCGCCAGGACTCCAACGATAAGCAATCCGGCCAGACAGACGCGGAAAAGCACAAGGCTGATCACGAGGGAATGGTTGGCCTCTTCCCTGAATCCATCTGAAATGGACAGTGAAATCAGGTAATCCGGGGGCATAAACTCCACCGTTCGGGTCAAGCCCTCAGCCTCCCCCCCTGCCCGGGCAATGACCAGGTCATTTTTCCTGATCGACACGTGCATGTTGATGCCGTCCCCTTTCTGAAGCTCCAGGGTCTCCACCATCAGCCGGACCGGAAGGAGGCATCCGAAGAATCCGTTTACCAGGTCCTTATCTTTAACCGGTGCCAGGATATTCAGGAAAAACTCCCCGTCATGTTTTACAATTTCCGAAAAACCTCCTTTTGCGGAATCTTTCACTCTGTTGAGTAAACCTGTGCCTTTCATATCCGGAACAGGGGTATCCAGCGTCTTATGAATCAGGTTACCCCGGCGGTCCAGCATCACAAACTGGTGTTTTTCACCAAAAAAGCGCAGGGTATCCATGAAATCATTCACGATCCTCCGGGTGGATTCAGGGTGACGGGCACCCAGGCGGATCATGGGGAACTTTGCATAATCATTGACAAGCCGCTCCCTGGTATCCACATAATTTATAAACATGGAACGGACATTGTGGAGCTGTCGTTGAATGAACCGCTCCTGTCCCTTCTCAAAGGTGCTGTCCACGGTATAGTAAACCACCGTGGAAGTCAAAACCGTGATGAGAACAAATGCGGAAACAATAAACGTTGTAATCAGTGTTGCAAATCTCACTATTTCCCGGTCCCTCCGGTTGACTGCGGGTCGTTTAAAGTTCAGTATACAATAAAACGCTTTCCCGTCAATGCCGAAAAACGAAATCGCTACCGGTTGTTTCCAAATTGAATTTGCGGTATATTGAAACTGAATCCGGCAAATATTGGATTCCTGCTCCATACAGATGACAAAGGAGGCATTATGACACATGCCCGAATAAATCCGTTCGAGCTGCATGCTTATTCCTGTGGGAGATTCAAAAAATGATTGCGATTTCAACACTTAAAATGCAAAGCTATTGACAATGGAACAGCATAAAATCCATGCCGTTCTTGTGGTGGATGATGAGGAGAACATCGGCAAGGCTGTCACCCGCATACTCAAAAAATACGGCATCCGGACGGTCTTCGCCCCATCAGGGGAGGCTGCACTGGCAGAGATACAAAATACCGATTCCCCCTTCCCGGTGATCATCTCGGATCAGAGAATGCCAGGCATGAAAGGGTACGAATTTCTGGAAAAATCCATCGACCTTCTGCCCGGTTCCATCCGCATTCTTATGAGTGGATATTCAGATCTTGATGCAGTGATTGAATCGGTTAACAAGGGGCGTATCCACAGGTTCATCCCCAAGCCCTGGAAAAACGAAGAGCTTGTAAATGCTGTCCGGGAGGGGATTGAGCAGCATGAACTGGTCTTTGAAAACCAGCGCCTTCTGCGTACCGCCAAGGAGCAGAACAAAAAACTGCACGAGGTGGCCCAAGAATTCCGCAGAAAAACAGGCAGACATAAAAAAACCATTTCTCAGCTCAACCGGGAAATTGAGACACTGGAGAAAAAGATTGAAAGTCTGGAGCACACCCCGGAGCGGATACGGGAAACAGGCCTGAAGGAAGTTGAAAACTTGCTTTTCGAAAAAGATCTTCTCACTTTTGACGGAATCGGCCGGGTTTACCAAAGCACACTTGATGAACTGTATGAACAGCTTTCCGACACAGCCCGAAGAAGCGGTTTTTCCCTGCCCGGTTCTCCCGGTGAAGGATCATCATGACACGGAAAACAGAAAACAGAATACTTGTGGTGGATGATGACGAATCCGTCATAAACATTCTCAGAAGGCTTTTAAAAAAAAGGGGATTTTCCAATATCATGTCCGCCCTGGATGCGGAACAGGCCCTGCATATCATGGAAACCGCCGATTCCGGATTCAGCCTTGTGATAAGCGACCAGGCCATGCCGGGAATGAAAGGAAGCGAACTTCTCAAAAAAGTAAGGGCAATGTATCCTTATACAAGGCGGATACTGATGACTGGATACCAGAATTTCAAGGTGGCTGTGGAAGCTGTGAATGAAGGCGCCATACATCAGTACATCAGCAAACCCTGGGAAAACGAGGAGTTGCTTGCAAAAATCCGGAACGAGCTTGACCTTTACGAAAAGTTCATCGAAAGAGAAAGGTTTTTACGCCTGACCCGGCGTCAGAATTCAAAACTTTTCAAAATGGCCAAGGCTGAAAAGGAAAAGGATCGAAAACTCACGAGCGAAATCAAGAAGAAAAATGAAAAAAAAGAGGAACTCGCCGGAAAAGCAAAGGAACTGGAAACGAAAAAGCCTTTTGAGAAGCCCGTTTTTGAACTCTACTCCCTGATTTCCAAAAATATCGTGATCCAGGGGGAAAGCCTTGCCAGAACCTTTTGGATAATTAAGGACGAGGTGGACGACCTTATCGGAACCATCTGTAACAAAAAAGGATTCTCCCTGCCGGAGCAGGCCCGGAAACCGTTTACAGGCACGGACACTGATGAACCATACAGCCGCAAACAGGATATGTACGAACCTGTGGACCTGATCCTTCAGTATGCAGGCATGAATGCGGAACCTCAATTATACGCATACGGGAAAGAGCTGCTCAAAGAATTTTCAACCGAACACTACACCCGTGTCCCTGCAATCGGAGATCTTGCCCTGAGCGAAGGGTATATCACAAAGGAAGACCTGGACAGAGCCTCGATTGAACTTGCCACCCGAGCAAAAGAGGAACCCGGTGTGACCATGGAGCGGATTCTCAGCGAAAAAGGGCTGATCTCCAGGCTGGAACTGAGCCGGCTTTACATCAAAAGCAGACTCATCTCCATCCGTATAAGGGACACACTGGCGGCGAACGAACTGCATGCAAAAGGGCTTGTTTCTGAAAAAGAGATCACCGGTGCATTAATCAAACAGGTAAACCTTTTCCTGGAAAGGGGGACCTGTGTTTCAGCAGGCGACCTTCTGGCGGAAAAGGGGATTATTGATGAAAAGACCAGGCAAGCATTGTTCACTGACAGGGAAAAAGATGAAGCAACCGCACGCACATCCGACCGGGCTGAAAAACGTGCTGAAAACGCTGAAACGGAAGAAAGCAGATTCGGTTTCCATGTTTCCGACGACCTGACCGAAGCTTCCATCAGCCCCGACATGGAAGAGAGGAAAGCTGCAAGCGCCCTGGAGGTTATCGACTTTCTCAAGGAACAGGGGGTCAGGCACGGGATCGTGGATGAAAATCTGATACACGGTTTTCTGACCTATGAAAAAGAAGCGGATAAAAAGCTTATCGTCGCCATAGGAAGAAAGCCTGTTGAAGGGAAAGACGCTTGTATCACCTATCACTTCAACACCGACTACCAGCGTCCCGGAGTGATTGCTGACGACGGCTCCATCGACTTCAGGGAGCGTGGAGATGTCCCCTTTGTTCAAAAGGATGTTCTGCTGGCTGAAAAAACCCCCATGGAGCAGGGCCATTCAGGACTCGACATTTTCGGAGAGACCATCCCGTGCCGGGAGGTCTATGACCGCAGCCTTTCCGGGGGTCCCGGAACACTCCTGTCCGACGACGGATTGAAGCTTTACTCAGC
>JAWLES010000141.1:0-6339 GCA_041685935.1 Desulfobacteraceae bacterium
AATTTTTGAATATGTTCAGGGCATGGATTATGATAGCTGGAGCAATGATCGGAAAACTATGGACGCAGTTGTAAGAAATCTTGAAATAATAGGGGAAGCTGCTGCCAATGTGCCTGAAAATATACAGGAACAGTTTGACAAGGTTCCCTGGTATCAAATGAAAGGCATGCGAAATATATTGATTCATGAGTACTTCGGACTTGATGATAAAGTGATTTGGAAAACCATACAAAATGATTTGCCTTCTTTGAAAGAAACACTGCGGAAATTGTATTGAAACAGCATTCCATACACCGTGATTGATTCCGGCATAAGGATATCAAAAAACGGCTATAATACCGTGCTTTAGAGAAAAAAGAGAAAATACAATGAAGAAAGTTGCATTAATAACAGGAATAACCGGCCAGGACGGGGCGTATCTTGCCGAGTTTCTCCTTGAAAAAGGGTATGAAGTCCACGGCATTAAAAGGAGATCCTCCCTGTTCAACACTGACAGGATCGATCACCTCTACCAGGACCCCCATGAAAAGAACAGGAATTTTATCCTCCACTACGGGGACCTAACCGATTCAACCAACCTGATCCGGATTCTCCAGCAGGTGCAGCCGGACGAAGTCTATAACCTTGCGGCACAGAGCCATGTGGCGGTCTCGTTTGAAGCTCCCGAGTATACTGCTGACACGGACGCTCTCGGTACCCTGCGCCTTCTGGAAGGAATCAGGCTTTTGGGCATGGAGCAGAAAACACGGTTCTACCAGGCATCCACATCCGAGCTGTACGGCAAGGTCCAGGAGACACCCCAGACCGAGAACACCCCGTTTTATCCCAGAAGCCCGTATGCCGCCGCCAAACTATACGCCTACTGGATTGCGGTCAACTACCGGGAGGCTTACGGCATATACGCCTGTAACGGCATACTGTTCAACCACGAGTCTCCCCTGCGCGGTGAAACCTTTGTCACACGCAAGATCACCAGGGCACTGGCCCGGATCAGCCTGGGGCTCCAGGACTGTCTGTATCTTGGCAACCTTGATGCCAGACGGGACTGGGGCCACGCCAGGGACTATGTCCGGATGCAGTGGCTCATGCTCCAGCAGGATGAGCCTGAGGATTTTGTTATCGCCACCGGCAGACAGTACTCGGTCCGTGATTTCGTCAATGCTGCGGCAAAAGAGCTTTCCATGGAAATCCAATGGCAGGGAGAGGGTGTTCAGGAAAAAGGCATCCACAAAAAGATGGGCAAGCCGATCGTGGCAGTAGATCCGGGATATTTCAGGCCCACCGAGGTGGAGACCCTGCTGGGAGATCCGTCCAAAGCCAAAAACAGTCTCGGCTGGGAGCCTGAAATAACGTTCGGGGAGATGGTAAAGGAAATGGTGGCCCAAGACCTGGCCCAGGCTAAAAAAGACCACCTCTGCCGGACCCACGGATTCAATACGCTTGACTACAACGAATGAGCCTGACCGATCTTAACACTTGACACTTAACACTTTTATCTCGAATGAGTATGAAAAAAGAGGATAAAATACTGATAGCAGGGCCCAGCGGGCTTGTTGGCTCGGCCCTTGTCCGCCGTCTTGAAAAGGACGGCTATACAAACCTTCTCACCCCTGCACGCTCCGAGCTTGACCTTATGGACTCCAACGCAGTTGCCGGCTGGTTCAGGGAAAACCTGCCCGACCATGTTTTCCTGGCTGCAGCCAAAGTGGGCGGTATATTGGCAAACAACACATACCCTGCAGAGTTTATCCACCAGAACCTTGTGATCCAGAACAACCTGATTCACCAGTCCCGTGTACACAACGTTCAAAAGCTTCTCTTCCTGGGTTCGTCCTGTATCTATCCCAAACACTGCCCCCAGCCCATGAAAGAGGAATACCTCATGACAGGTCCCCTGGAGCCCACAAACTCACCGTATGCAGTGGCCAAAATCGCAGGCATCGAGATGTGCCGGGCCTACAACCGGCAGTACGGAACAAAGTTCATTCCGGTGATGCCCACGAACCTGTACGGCCCCAATGACAACTTTGATCTTCAAACCTCCCACGTACTTCCGGCCCTGATCCGGAAGTTTCATGAAGCGAAACAGGCCGGGACTGATACTGTAACGGTCTGGGGAACAGGATCTCCCAAAAGAGAGTTTCTGCACGTGGATGACCTGGCGGACGCCTGCTGTTTTCTGATGAACACGGATTTCCCGGAGAAGGAATACCAAAACAATCCCCTGTACAATATCGGCACAGGCACGGACATCAGCATCAGGGAGCTTGCCGGACTGATCCGGGATATCACCGGGTTTCAGGGGCAAATAGAGTTTGACACCTCAAAGCCGGACGGGACACCGAGAAAGCTCCTGGATGTATCCCGCATGCAGAACCTGGGATGGAAACCGGGTATCTCACTGGAAACCGGCATCCACCATACATACGACTGGTACAAAACCAAAATTTCTTGTCAGAAAAACATTCCAAACAACTGACCCTTTACGTGCTGCCGGACCGGACCCTGGTTCCGGAATGGGAGGAAGCCCGGACTGAAGTCAGCGATGAAACAGCCCTGGAACAGGCTGATATTTACAGTCTGTTCCAGGCTGATCCGGAAACATGGCTGTTTTACACAGGGTTCCGTACGTCTGCCGGGCAACTCACTTCAGGTGTTGATTTTTTTACCGGGTTTGCAGGTCTGTTTGTGAGCAAACTCACCCGGATTCCGGAGCTCGAATCCCTTCGCCATAAAGCCGGAGTCATTCTGGAACAGCACGAACTGGATGATTTTGTGCAGAGTGTGCCCATGATAACCGGAGCCGAGTATGTTGACCAGGGAATGCTCCTGGAGCTGTGGAAGGGTTTTCAGGATACGTTTTCAGACAGAATCCGGTCTTATGACGGGACCCTGGCCTCTTTTTTCCACGAACACAATCCCCGGATTCATCTTGCCGGCCGGGTGTTTTTCCACCTGGTTGAAAGCAGGAAAAATGAATCTCCTTTCGCATTCATGGCAACGTATTCAGACGGATCAGGCCCGGACAATACCCCGAAACATCTCCCGTTGAAGCACGCTGTTCAAAAGTTTGATGATAATCAGCTGTATGATCTTCTGTCCACGGTTTACCGTGCAGCTGAAAAAAGCGAACTCGTTTCCAGCCTTATCGATTCAGGGGAACTCTTTCATCCTCTGCACTGGGACAGGCACGAGGCGTTTAAGTTTTTAAAGGAAATCCCTGTTTACGAAGAATCAGGTGTGCTGTGCCGGATACCGGACTGGTGGAAGCCCGCTTCAAAGAGCACCAGGGTGAACATTTCATTGGGGGCTGCGGAACCAGCCTTGGTCGGGATGGATGCTTTGCTGGATTTTAATGCGGAGGTCCTTCTGGGGGATGTGGCGATTTCAAAAGAACAGGCCCGGCAAATGCTCGAGGAATCAGAAGGCCTGGCTTTTATCAAGAACAGGTGGGTCAGGGTGGACCATGAAAAGCTTGAACAGGCTATCCAGGCCTGTGAAACCGCAGAACGGATGGCTGAAAGCGGAATTACATTCCGGGAGGCCATGCAGATGCAGCTGAACCCTGACAAGGCCCTGGCAACCCGCTCCGGCAGCTCCGGCGGTGTTGAACTTGGCGTATCAAACGGGGCCTGGCTTGAATCAGTGATAAGAAAGTTGAAACAGCAGGAAAAAATCAATCACATAAAGCCTGGAAAAGATTTTAAAGCAGAACTCAGACCCTACCAGGAGAAGGGTATGTCCTGGCTTTATTTCCTGGACTCGTTCAGTTTCGGGGCCTGCCTTGCCGATGACATGGGGCTCGGGAAGACGATCCAGGTTCTGGCATTTCTGAGCGCGCTCAGGAAAGAGAAAAAGCTGGAAGCGGCAAGCCTTCTTGTGGTGCCTGCCTCACTGATTTCAAACTGGATCGCTGAAATCGAAAGGTTCTTTCCCGGTCTCAAGGTTTACCCGGCCCATCCCGGCTTTGCAGATCCCCTGCGGAAAAAGCAAGCCGGGATGGTGCGGTCACAAAAGACCGATGCCGTAGATACGGGTTTCCCGGACGGGTATGACCTTGTGATCACGAGCTATGCCCTTGTCCACAGGTACGAATGGCTTGCCGGATACCACTGGCGCTACCTGATACTGGATGAAGCCCAGGCCATTAAAAATCCGGCTGCCAAGCAGACCCGTGCAGTGAAAAACCTTCAGTCGAAAAACAGGATCATCATGACAGGCACACCTGTGGAAAACCGCGTGTCAGACCTGTGGTCGCTTTTTGACTTTTTAAACCCCGGCCTTCTGGGCAACAAAGCCGAGTTCAGCAGGTTCGCCAAAACACTGAAATCGGATTCATCCGGATACGCCCGCCTTAGAAAGATTGTCTCTCCGTATATCCTGCGCCGCCTTAAAACAGACAAATCAGTGGCCCCGGACCTGCCTGACAAGGTGGAGATGAAATCGTATGCTGATTTGACCGGAAAACAGATTGTACTGTATAATAAAGCGGTGTCTGATCTGGAAAAACAGATTGCTGAGTCAGAAGGAATCCGGCGCAAAGGGCTGGTGCTGTCATCCCTGATGAAGTTCAAACAGCTTTGCAACCACCCTGATCAGCTTACCGGCACCGGAGAGTTCAGAGAAACTCAAAGCGGAAAATTCCAGAGATTGCGCCGGATTTGCGAAACCGTGCTGGAAAAACGCGAACGCGTGCTTGTTTTTACCCAGTTCAAGGAGATGACCAGTCCCTTGCAGGCTTTCCTTGAGAGTGTTTTCCACCATCCGGGACTGGTGCTGCACGGCAGCATACCTGCAGCACGCAGAAAAAAGATTATCGACAAGTTCCAGGGCGAATCCTGGTGCCCGTTCATGGTGCTTTCCCTTAAGGCGGGCGGTGTCGGGCTTAATCTCACAAAAGCCAATCACGTGGTTCATTTTGACCGTTGGTGGAATCCGGCCGTGGAAAACCAGGCAACGGACCGGGCCTTTCGGATCGGCCAGGAGAAAAAGGTTCTGGTTCACAAGTTTGTCACAAAAGGCACCATCGAAGAAAGAATCGATGAAATGCTGGAGGGCAAGAAGGATATGGCAGGCAGGATCGTGGAAGCTTCCGGGGAAAACATGGTAACTGAAATGGATGATGCGCAGCTTATGGATCTTTTCCGGCTGCGTCTTGAGAAGAAAAAATGAGATATTCAGGCTTCCCGGAATACGTGCCTGTGGCTGAAAGACGTGCCAAAGCGGAAAGAAAGATCCGGCAGCTGAAAAAGAAAAATCCGGGTTTGGATCCGGTTATCATTGAAGGCAGGGCTATTTCAACAACCTTCTGGGGTAAACAGTGGAACAGAAATCTGGAACGGTACGCTGATTTTGAAAACCGGATCGGCAGGGGCAGAAGTTATGTGCGCCACAATGCGGTTCTGGATTTGACAATCGATGCGGGTAAAGTTTCAGCCAAGGTGCTCGGTTCCGGCTCCAGGGTTTACAAGGTTTCCATATCCATTAAACCGATACCGAAAAAACGGTGGGCCGAGATCAGAAAAGAGTGCAGGGGCCGTCTGGACAGCCTTAAAAAACTCGCAGCAGGAAAGTTTCCCAAGGATTTGAGCGACCTTTTCACCAAAAAAGGAAAAGGTCTGTTTCCAAGCCCCGAAGAGATCGAGTTTGACTGCTCCTGCCCGGACATTGCATATATGTGCAAACATGTTGCAGCAGTTCTGTACGGTATCGGCGCACGCCTTGACAAGGACCCGAACCTCTTTTTCGTGTTGCGCAGGGCGGATATGAACGAGCTGGTCGAACAGACGGTAAAGGAGAGCAGAAAGGACCTTCTCTCAAAGGCGGAAAAGAAAACCTCCCGCGTCATCAAGGATGAGTCATCCCTCTCCGACATGTTCGGCATCGAACTGGAACCTTTGGAGGATTCTGAACCCGCAGAACCCGAAACCCGGAAACCCGGACCGCGGAAAAAGAAAAAAACTTCAGCTGAAGTTCCTTTGGCTGAACAGATAGAACAGATGATCCGCAGCCGTAAAAAGGGTATGGCAGTGGCGGAACTTATCCGCAAATCCGGATTGCCGGCTCAGAAAGTGAGAAACACCGTTTTTTACCTCAAAAAAAAGGGAAAAATCGAAAATATTTCCAGAGGAGTATACAAAGCGGTAACCTGATCCGCCTCCCTGGGAAAGGGAATCCGGCATACGGAAGACCGGTATAAAACAGCCCCTTAAAATCATTTTGACAGCTGCAAAATACACCCCTGGCTGTTCGATTCGATGCATCTTTACCCTCCCTATCCATGATAAACTGTTCCGCGAGAGGTGGAGTGATCTGTCCGGCAAGAAAACCGGTTTGCAA
>JAWLES010000142.1:0-6339 GCA_041685935.1 Desulfobacteraceae bacterium
GTCTTGACAGATACGCAAGGCTCGTGGACATGAAATCCTCCACAAGACTTAATAAAACCTTCTCCCTGTCAGGCTCCATTATAAAATTCCGCTCCGCCTTGTGTTCAAAAAGCACTTCACCGCCCAGTTTTGCTACTGCATCTTCATACGGTATCCCCCCTTTTGAAGAATCCGGAAAATGCTTTTTGTCCACAGGGATACGAATGCATGCAGTCATTGAAACAAACCAGGCATCCTTTCCCACCTTTTTTGAACAGTCCGTTATGGTCAAAAGCAGATCATTGTCAAGCCTGATTTCTTTTACAACATTATTCTCATTCATTTTACATCAAATATCCATTTTCAGTATAGGGCTGCTTTGATAAACCTTGCTATTCTACCAGCCCGGAAAGCTCCGGGCAAGGGCCTGGAAGACAAAAACCCTTGCGTCCGTGGTTTCAGTCAGAACAACTCCATCTGTCTGGGGGTTTTCTTCTTCCTTTCCCCTGGTTTCAACGTATTTCGGTGCAAAAACAGATTTTCCCGGATGTTTTTAAGAAAAATCGATTTTTCCCGTTTTTCGGTTTTCCCGAACACCATCCGCTTTTTTGCATATGTCAGGCAGAGAAGATGCTTGGCCCTTGTCATGGCCACATAAAAAAGGCGCCTTTCCTCATCCATATCATCAGCACCTTTTCCTCCGGGATAAAAAGGGATCAGTCCCTGTTCGCATCCCGCCACAAACACCACCTGAAACTCCAGTCCCTTGGATGCGTGGATGGTCATCAAAGAGACCTTTTCCGCATCAGGAACCCAGAAATCCTGGTCATGATTCAATATGTCACCTTCCGAATCAGCCGCATTTGCAGCCGGGCTTTCAGGATTTTCCCGGCCTGCGCACTGAAACGGAATCCCTGCTTTGGCAAAAACATCTTCAAACACTTCATACTGCCGCTTGGTCCTGAAGAGGACTGCAAAATCGGAAAAGGAAAACTCCTTTTTCTCATCATCAGAGAGTTTTCCCGCATCAACAGACAGAAAAGAGGTGCCTCCCACAAGCTGTTCGATCATTCTGCCCACCGAGACCGCTTCCGCCCTTTCACCCTGGGTTTCGAGAATCAAAACCTTCCGGTCGTCCTGAAACTCGGAAAGGATCCTATCCCTTTGAACCCTTTCATCCTGTCCTGATATCATTTCAAAGGAGGCATCCAGAATGGTCTGGAAAGAGCGGTAGCTTTTTTCAAGGAAAATTTTTTCACACCCTGGAAAATCATGGTCAAACCGTTTGAAAAACGTCCTGTCCGATCCTCGAAAACCGTAAATCGACTGATCCGGGTCACCGATGACCACCAGGGTCTCACCGCTTCCGGCAAGCGCTTTTACCAGCACATACTGGCTGTAATTGATATCCTGGTATTCGTCCACCAGTATATACCTGAACCGCGCCTTCACTTTTTCCAGCAGGGATGAATCCCCTGTTAAAAGAGTTACCGTCCTGACGATAAGATCTTCGTAATCCACAAGACCTGCCGAGGAGAGAAGGGATTGGTACCTTTTCCATATACGGTTCACCATGTCAGCCCGGTCTCTGTCAAACAAAGGACCGAGATCATCATCCATGGAAAAGAGGCTCTGCTTTGCCTTCTGGATCATCAAATCGGCTTTGTCAGGCCTTACCGGTTCATTTGAGCAGGCCTGCTTCATATACTCAGCCTGCACCTCTTCATCAGCCACGGTTGCATCGAAACCTGCATACTCTTTCAAAAGCAGTCTGCAAAATGAATGAAAGGTGGCGGCAGTCACTTCACACGGAGCTTTGCCGGTTTTGGCTTCAATGCGCTGCTTCATCTCTTTTGCAGCCTTTGTGGTAAAGGTCAGAGCCAGAACCGACTCCGGCTTCACTCCTTTCCGGTTTATGAGATAGGCAATCTTTTCGGTCAGGGTGCGGGTCTTTCCCGTGCCCGGTCCCGCCCTGACCAACAGGGGCGCACCGGAGAATGTCACAGCCTTTTCCTGCAGGCTGTTCAGGCTTTCATTCCGGTTGTCCGCCGGCTCAGACTTATCTACTCCCGGGTCTGGAGACTCAAGACCGGAGATTTTCCGCTTTTGACGCTTTTTCCGGCTGCCGGATTTGTTTTCCTTTTGTTTCCGGTCTTTAAACAGTGTTCCGCATTCACCTTTAAACGATTTTCTCTCCTCTTCGTCAAAAATTTCAACTTTGCCGTATTCTCCGTCAAATCCGGGGGAAATCCTGACCCGGCCCTCCCTCATCCGGGTTACAGCCCGGGCAAAAAGAGGAACCCCGGCCTTTTCGATTTTCTCCGTATCCTCCTTTAAAAGGATGGAAAGCTCCGGGCCGATGGTTTCCAGGAGTTTGTCATAGTGGAACTGCACCTTTTTTGTCTTAGGCCCCACCTCGAAAATCTCGGACAGCAGGTCAGCCATGGGAACAATACTCTGATAAGGCGCCCTGTTGTCCGGGGTATAGCCACTGGGCCTTCCGGCAAGCTTTTGAACCCGGTGCAGCACTCCAAGAGTCAGAGGTTTGCCGCATTCGGGACAAATACCGCCCAATGCTTCGGTCTCTTCAGGGTTCAGGCAGAGGTTGCATTTTCTGTGGCCGTCATAGTGGTATTTTCCCTGGTGGGGATACATGTCCACGGTACCGCCGTAAACTGCCTGATCCCCGGTTTCAAGAGCATTACGTATTCCTTCATAGGAAATTTCCGAACGAAAAACGGTGGCATTTCTTCCCAGGTACATGGGAGAGTGGGCATCCGAGCTCGAGATAAGGCTGATCCGGTCAAGGTCCCTGATTCTCCAGTTCATTGGAGGGTCAGAGGAAAGCCCGGTTTCGGCTGCAAAAATATGGCCGGACAGTGAGCCGAAGCATTGATCCAGGCGGTCGAATCCCGATTTGGAGCCGAACAGCGAGAACCAGGGGGTCCATACGTGTGCCGGGATCAACATTCCCTGTTCATTTGTCTCCAGTGTCATTTCCAGGAGTTTTTCCGCGTCAAGCCCAAGGATAGGGCGTCCGTCCGACTCGATGTTGCCGATCCGGTCAAGCTTTGCGTTAAATCGCTTGACTGTTTCAAGGTCGGGGAAAAACACAAGATTGTGATTTTTCCTGACCACTTCGTCCTTCTTATATATGCTGCTGATCTCCGCCTGCAGAATAAACCGCACCTCTGCTCTGCAAAGGGCCGGGACACTCCTGTCAATCTCCGCTGACAGCTCCGGCCTGAGCCTGAAAAGCCCGGATTCCGCCGGTATCAGTTTTTCCTCTATTTCAGCGGCCCAGGACGGGTGTGTAAAATCCCCGGTTCCCACCACTGTTACCCCTTTGAGCTGGGCAGCCCTGTATAGGTTTTCCAGATCCAGGTTCTTTGCCGTTGCCCTGGAATACTTTGAATGTACGTGCAGATCCGCAAAAAACGCCATCGGTCTCCCCTGATTTGGTATTCCCCGTTTGCACTACAATTTGTACACGATTTGCCTTTATTTATAAAGAAAGATTCTTTATGATAATTGTTTCATTAACCCTTATTTCCGAAAGGAGTATACCATTGAGCCTTGATGAAACCGATCTTGAGCACCTGGAAAGAAGGTGCGCCCGGCTTGAAAGTCCCCTGGTGATCCGGTACACTCCCGGCGGCACAAATGAAGATAAAAAAGCTGAAGATTTCCTGGAGATCCTGGAGTATATGTGCGGCAGCATCAGTGTCAAACGGGAACCTGAAGGGGATGGAAGCTCTTCTCCCTTTGAGCTGGCTGTCAGGGAAAACATCATCTGGTGCGGACTGCCTGAAGGAAACGAGCTTGATCCGTTTTTCTCAGCGCTTGCCGGGACATCAGGCGCATCTTCCTGTACTCCGGAACTTTCCCTGGAAACGCGCCAAAATATTGAAAAAATTGATCTGCCGGTCAGACTGACCCTGTACGTAACCCCTGCGTGCCCCCATTGCCCAACAGTTGCGGAAACCGTGCTTCTGCTTGCAGGCAGCTGCCCCCGCATTCATGTCAAAGTGATCGATGCCGCACTGTTCAGTGAGAAGGCACGCGAAGACTCTGTTATGTCTGTGCCCTGCCTGATTCTGGATGACGGGTTCAGATGGACGGGTACAGTATCTGCGGAAGAGATCACCGGCATGATCCTTCACAGGGACCCTGCCGGGCTGAGCGCGGAAACCCTGAAAAACATCCTGGAGCAGGGCGAGGCTGCATGGATCGGCAATCGAATGATCGAACAAAACATCATTTTTCCCGAATACATCAAGCTGCTTTTTGATCAGAAATGGCCGGTCAGGCTCGGCGCCATTGTGGTGGCCGAAGAAATCGCCCAAAAAGCCCCGGAACTTGCAGCCGGGCTTGAGCGGTTTATCTTTGAAGCATTCGATTCCGCACCGGTGGAGGTCAAAGGGGATCTGCTGTATACCCTGGGTGTGGCAGGGGACCGGAACACTGCCGACAGGATAGAGGAAAAGGCCGGGTTCCTGGATCACCCCGAGCTGAAAGAGGCTGCATTCGAGGCTGTTTCTGAAATCAAGTCACGATCGTAAAGTAGCCACAAGCCTTTTGGGCCGGACAAAAAGCTCAAGTGCCGAACGAATATCCCGGCACAGAATATCCGCCCGGTTCACCGAGCTTACAGCCGCCCCCTCGGCCTGTAAAAGCGCGATCCCGACCTTTGCCTTTTCAAGCATCAGGGCATCGTTTCTTCCGTTGCCGATGCACACGCATGTATCCGGTCCAAGTGTTTCAATGTAATCGAGTTTCTGCTCGTCCTGCCTTTCACTTCCGAGAATGGAAAGTGTCACAGGAAGGCCGTCCAGACTTTTCCGCGCCTTTCCGAAAGTATCAGCGGTCACCACGTGAATTGTTAAACTTGAGGAAACAATTTCCGCAAGCTCTGCGACATGGTCCAGGAGTTCCCCGTCACAGGCGATGGTTCCGTTGTAATCCATCACCATATGTTCAAGCCTCAGATCACCGAACCCCGGAATGGATCTGGTAAACATTTTTCCTCCAGTTAAAAGAGTTGTATCTTGACAATTCAAAAAGAAGTATTCAATTATTGGATAGAAAACAAATTTGTATTTTTTTATTATATTATAATCCTTATCCGGTTTTTTTCAACCGGTTTAATCAGGAAACCGGAGTGTATAATGAAGTTGCCGAAAACATGTGTGGCGCCGGAAGGAACTTTTAAAACAGGTATCCACGCACCCTGTTTCCATATCAGGAACTTCAGGGAAAACGACTTTATCACCGATCTCGGAAAATTTTACCAAAACGGGTCCGTTCCCAATACTGTGAACTTTCCTTCCGGTGATGTCTCTGAAAAAAAAGCCGACATCATTTATGAAATTTCAAATCCTTACGATTTTAACGGAACCACGTATATCAATTCCGCCTGGGCTGACAAAAACGCGTTGAACCCGGAACTGATTTCTTTAAAGCCCAGGGGCGGCATATCTTTTCAAAACAGCATGAAACAATGGCTCCGAAAAGATGCCGTGCCCGCCGGCATCTATGACGCCCTTCCCAGGCCCGTGCTTCTCGCCGTGGCTGAATCCTCCACAGACCCTGAAGAGCTTGTGAAAATTGCGGAAAAAGCCTGCTCCTTCTGCTTTAACCCGGATGACAGAACCCCGTGCGGACTTCTTTTTGAACAAGATTTATCCGGAAACGCCGTACCGAAAATCCATGATCCCGAACTCTTTGACATTATTGCCAACAACCGCTTTCTGCCGGATTCCCACAAGGAGGCGATGGTTCTGAAGCCCGGGATTCAGGGGCCCAGTGAAATCACAGGCGAGTACCTCTCTTCTGACGGACACTCTCACATATACGAGTATCTTCGCAGAAACAGCTATATTCCCTGGGGACACTTTGCAGCCAACATGGCTGACAGAAGTATCAGATACACCGCTTCAGACCTTTCCTTCAGTGATATGACCGGGATGCGCCATCTCTACTGCCAGCGCACATATGCCAGGACTGCGGAACAGCTTGGAATAGAACCGGGCAAACGCCGCAGGACAATGTCGGAGCAGGAGCTTGAAACCCTGAGGCAAAGTATTGTTGAGACCCTTTCCAAAGAGGGGTCAAACACTCTTGAATTTAATGCCTCCCTTTGGGGCTGGAACTTCGGGTTCGGATACGCCCATTCAGGCTTTCGGCTACATGCCTCCCACCAGCAGATACACCAGCAGTACGCACTAATACCCCGGACCGTACCCGGCCGGGATGGACAACCCGTTCCCTCGTATGCCTGTGGAGACATGGTCCGGGAATTTGCCTGCAGGTACAGAGAGGCTGCAGGCAAAAATTTTTTTGACTCCTACCTTCGCGCAG
>JAWLES010000143.1:0-6337 GCA_041685935.1 Desulfobacteraceae bacterium
ACCTGAGGCACGGCAGGCTGCATGTCCGGTTTTGCCGAGGAGAACAGAACCCTGACATATTGGCCCGGAACCAGCAGCCCGTCCGGGTTGTCAAACTCGCCCCGGACCGCGATTGTTCCCGTATCCGGGTCCATGCGGTTGTCTACGAAAGCGATTGCGCCCTTTTCCGGATACAGGGTATTGTCCGCCAGGCGGAGCCGTATGGTCAAAAACCTTTTGTCCGCAGGGCTGTCAGCATCGGTAAATGCCTTCCGGATCATGCCCGCCCTGTTTTCCGACACGGAAAAAACCACCCGGACGGGATCCATGCTTACGATCTCGGAAAGAGGGCCGGATGAAGGCTGGATCAGATCGCCTTTCTTATAAAAGCTCTTCCCGACCCTGCCCTTTATCGGAGCCTCCACAGTGGTGTAACCAAGATCTATTTCAGCCAGCTCCAGGTTGGCACGGGCCTCCTGCAGCTGAGCCACAGCCAGGTCCCGGACCGCTTTGGCATCATCCAGGTCTGTCTGCGGGACGCTTTCCGACCGGGCCGACTGAAGGCGTTGCAGACGCGTTTCCGCTTTATAAAGGTTTGCTTCGGCCTGGGCCTTCTTTGCCTTTGCAGAAGCCACCCGGGCTTTGTACGGTTTCTGCTCGATCCGATACAAAAGCTGTCCTTCCTTTACAAAGGCGCCTTCTTCAAAGTTGACTTTTTCTATATATCCTTCAACCCTTGCCTGAAGGTTGACGGATGTGACCGCTTCCACATGGCCCACAAATTTTTCAGGCCGGTCTGCATTCTTCATTGCCACCTGTGCCGTTCCCACCATGGGCGGGGGAGCCTGCCCGGCATTTTTTCCTTCAGCCGGAACATCGGCTGCCGGAAACAAGATCAGACAAAAGACCATGATCGACGCAAAAACTCTCATTGTATAACTCCTCCACGCTGCATGTAAAAAAATTGAACCCGGCCGATTAAAGAAGCCGGACTGTTCGTACGCAATGGATTCTATCCGCATTTTTCCCTTTAAACATCCGGAACTGAATAGCAAGTTCCTTGCCAAAATATCCATCTTCTTTTATTTCAGATAGTTAGGGAGCCAAAAACCCCAGAGATTACATTATGCCGTAAAATATTTTACACCATACAGTACAATTGCCATATTTCACCAAATAAGGTAAAATAGAACGAACAATTGATTAAAATGTTATAATTCAGGGGAAATCCATATGGAAAAAAGCATCGATTCATTCTTCAAAGAAGCGGTTATGCGCATATGCAGCAGCCTGGATATCGACAAGGCCCTGGACAGCTGCCTGGATTACCTGAAAACATTCATTCCGGCAGACACCATCAACCTCTCTGTTTACCTGCAGGATGTGCAGATGCTTCAGTTCGTGGCGATAGCAGGTGACAAAGCGGACAAACCCAATACAAGTTCCATTTCCACACCTGCCATCGACTGGGAAGCCCCGGAGAATCAGCGGCCGGGACTGCCGGATCTTCATGTGGTTAACCACCCTGAAAAAGAGCCTGAGATATTAAAGATACTGCATCAGCTGAATATCGACCCCGACTTCTCAATCATGGTAATGCGGCTGTCTCTGGACGGAAACTATATCGGTGAGGTAGCCGTAAGAAGCAGGGGAACAGGACGCTATACAGATAATCACGGTCATCTTTTCGTCCAGCTTCGGGACCCTCTGGCCATAGCACTTGCCAATGCGTTAAAGCACAGGGAGGTGATTCGACTCAACGAGGTGCTTGCGGATGACAGCCAATACTTTCAGCAGGAATTGAGAACCAGGAAGGGAGAAGAAATCGTGGGGGCTGACTTCGGCCTCAGCGGAGTCATGCACCAGGTCCGGCAGGTGGCTCAGCTGGACAACCCGGTTTTGCTGCTGGGAGAGACAGGGTGCGGCAAAGGCATCATTGCCGACACCATTCACAAGCTGTCCAACCGGTCCCAGGGTCCCATGATCATTGTGAACTGCGGAGCCATCCCCGGTTCTCTGCTGGAAAGCGAACTGTTCGGACATGAAAAAGGGGCGTTCACCGGAGCGGAGCAGAAAAAGAGAGGCAGGTTCGAACGCGGCCAGGGCGGAACCGTCTTTCTGGATGAAATCGGAGAGCTTCCTCTGCAGTTCCAGGCCAAGCTTCTGCATGTCCTCCAGTACAGGGAGATTGAACGTGTCGGAGGCCAGGAGACCGTTTCCCTGGACATCCGCATTATAGCGGCCACCAACAGGGATCTTGCCGGAATGGTACGGGCAGGTGAATTCCGTGAGGATCTTTGGTACCGGCTCAATGTTTTTCCGGTCATGGTCCCGCCGCTCCGCCAGCGAAAAGAGGATATACCTGCCCTGCTCCACTATTTTCTGCAGCGCAAGGCTGTTGAGTTGAAACTCCCGTTTCGTCCGAGACTTCCCGCCGGGCACCTGGACCGGCTCATGGCCCATGACTGGCCTGGAAATGTAAGAGAACTCGAGAATTTTGTGGAACGGGCGCTTATCCAGTCCTCAGGAGAGGAACTGGACATCGGCTCCTCTCCGGGCTCTTTTCCAGGATACGGCACCGCCCTGCCAAAGGAAACAATCCACCGGGATCACCCCTTTCCAAGCCTGGATACGGTCTGCGCCGCCCACATCCAACAGGCCCTCACCAGGGCAGGCGGCAAAATCAGCGGCCCGGGAGGTGCTGCCGAGCTTTTGGCAATTCACCCCAACACTCTGCGGCAGCGAATGGACAAACTCGGAATCACCTACAAATCGCGGAGCCGGCAGGGATCTGTAAACAATTCCTCTTAACTGCCATTTCACTGCAAGATCCCTATTCCGGTATCTGATCCCAGGGATTATATATCCTATATAAAAAACCTTTATTTTTATTGACATTTGGTTCTGCTTTTATTAATCTGTTGAAAATGTTGCATTTGTTCTAAAGTTTTATTTTGATGTAAAGGATGCATGGTGTGAATAATTGCCTTACAATACCGGAAATAGCAAAAATCTGTTCAATGGACCGGTCAACAATTTACCGGTGGGTGTCTTCAGGAAAGATAAAATCGTTCTGTACACCAGGCGGGCATAAAAGAATCCAGCCGAAGGACCTGCAAGCCTTTTTCAATGAAAACAACATGCCGATCCAACTAGAGGGGGTTGAAAAAAGAAAGACAAAAATACTCATAGTTGATGATGATCCCGGGGTTCAAAAATATCTTGGGAAAATATTAAGCGGTCCCCTTATGGAAATTGATTTTGCATCAGACGGTTTTGAGGCTGGTACCAAATTGTTCTCTTTTCAACCCGCCCTGATGATTCTGGACCTGTTTATGCCGAACATGGACGGTTTTGAAGTCTGCCGATATATCAAAAAAAACAAGGAGACACAAAAAATTAAAATCTTGGTTTTGACAGGTGAGGAAACTGAAGAGAACAAGAAGAGAGTTATGTCTCTGGGTGCTGACGGTTTTTTGCCAAAATCGAGCACAAAAGAGGAAATTTTGAATTTTGTGGAAATACTGCTGTAATATCGGGTACAAATTGCAGCAGCCGAATTTTTAACCCGGATATTACGGAAAGAACCGGAAAACCGGGAAGCGTTATTGATCAGGGAAAAAGCATAAACAAAAGAGAAATATCAACCGATAAAACCGGACTATCACTTATGGAGCTAAAAGCTGAACATTATGACGACGGCTCTTCTTTTCTGGCAATTGATCCAATGGCACTTAATCCGGAATACCTGAACAGATTTTCGATTTACGAGCGTTCTCATAAAATCGAAAATCACTTCAGATTCCGTTGTCTGATCAATGACACGGATTCAATCCCTGCAGGCAAGCTGGCCCGTTTATTGGAATCCTGGGAAGTCGTCTACATTCATGAAAGGCAACTTAAAGATTACGAAGAGCATATCAAGGAAAATCTCGATTATATCCTCAAACGTGACAATCTGGATATCAAACGCAAGACAAGGGCCTATATCAAAGGCACATCCAGGATTATAAAAGATATATTCGACACTCATCAGGATAGAATAAATGTGAGCCCCTGCGAAATAAACAGAATCGAAAAACTGATTGAAAATGTAATCGATTTTATCAGTGACACCCAATCTCTGAAGGGCCTTGCCGACCTGATCGGTCATGATTATGACACGCATACGCATTCGATCAAGGTAGGCTGGCTCATGGCCGTGTTTGTAAATGCCAACCAGGACTTATTCGTGCAGCAGAATGAGCAGGATTTTAGAGACTTTCTCATAAAAGCGGTTGCGACCGGGTTTCTGCACGATATCGGCAAAATAAAAATACCTGATAATATACTGAATAAAAAAGGCAAACTCGACAACCTTGAATATCTCATGGTTCAGTCCCATGCTGCTTATTCACTCTCGCTTCTCCATGAAAGCGAATTGCCTGAATTTTCAATGCGCGCCATTTTATACCACCATGAAAATGAAGACGGCAGCGGATACCCATGCGGTTTAAAAAATGACCGGATACCGATACTTGCGAAAACACTCCGAATAATAGACGTGTTCGAAGCATTGACTTCCAAACGCCCTTACAAGGAAGCCAAAACCCCTTTCCAGGCTCTGTGTATTATGTCGGGTGAAAACCCTCATACTGAACTTCTTAATAAATTTGAACAGGAAGCAAAAGAAAACAAGAAAACTCCTGTTGAAACTATTGTAAGAAACGGTACTGATATAAAGACAGCAAAGCTGAGGGAAAAAGAGATGATGGAAGAAGAAGCCCGGAAAAGGGTCAGTGCGAGGGTGAAATTAAGGGATCAGGGTATGGCTCACTGTTTTGACAAGGACCTTTTGAGAAGATTCATACTGACAATGAACCAGTCTGAAAGCTTTGATCTCTCGGAGCTTCTTTGAGTATGACAGCTGCCCTGCTGTAAGTGATTTCACCTTCAGCCTTTAAAACGAATAACTGATGTTAACCGAACCGAACTGTTGCCCGTCATCCTGATTGTCAAATTCCCGCGTACGAAAGACATGCGTATAAGCCAGCCTGAATCGTCCATAAGTCAATGCAAGACCGGCATAAAGATCAGCGACAAAATGCTTTTTGTCCACGCTATGGCTGTCTTTCCAGGTGTTCCCGTCCAGGAAAATATTCTGCAATACCGCCCTGCCCTCTGCACCGATAAAGACATGAAAACCGAAGTCTGACAAAATTTCAGCAGGATTCATGGGTGAACTAAGGTTGGACCCGGGACTGATAAGCGAAGTACCGAAATCATCCGGCACATTGATGCCCAGCCGGGCCTCGCCTCCCAGGTTCGCATATGTGAAAACATTTCCCAGTGTCAAGCCGTAATTAGGGATAAAATCAAATCTCGCCCGGTCACGGTCAAGGATCAACGGTTTGAGGCTCTGCTGCCAGGAAAGCATAACTCCCGGTTCATCCCGGAGTTCGTTGTCCCAGCCCTTTGCAGTGGGGGAATCGGAATATTCATGTACTGTGTTCTGAGTGTCTTCACCATAAGCGGAGGGTCCGACAATCCCCAATGTGAGTTCAAAAGTATTTAAGGATCGGGGTTTTTTACGGTGCAGGGCGATGGATCCGTAAAGCCATCCGGCATAAGGCCGGTCCTCCTCAATAAGACTTTCTTTTTGCGTGTTTTCAGGCGTATAGATGTTGTGTCCCAGGGAAAAGCCGATATTATGTGCAGCCCCTTCTTCAGGTGTGGATTGCCGTACCATCGGAATGCTGTCCGTTGTCTGGTTGGACCACGAGGGAAGTACTTCCTCGTAACGATCAATATTTTTTGTCAACCAGGTCAGCTTAACCGCATTGGTGTAATACTCATCTGTATTGGCAAAAATATCATTTTCAAAATATATCATGAACAGCCGCTGGTCGGATGAAACTCTTTCCTCTCTATTCACGGGCACATCATCCCGGGAATTTTCCCGGGCCGAGGCTTTCGCCGGCAGGGCCAGGCAACCGAACTGGACAAAAAGAGCCAGGATAACTGAAATTGTTTGATATTTCCGTATCTTATTGTTTTGACTTTTCATCCCGGGATTCCTTTAAAACTGTGCTGTAAATTTTTTATACATCTGAATCTACTAACAAACCCTAAATATGTCAATCGCTTGCTGCAAAGACAATATCCGAATTGAAAAAGCTTTTACAGTAAAAATTTAAAAAGGGGTTGGTCTCCCCTGGTTTAAACTGCAGGGTTTATCCGCTTCACGCTGACCGGTGTTCCGCTGCCGCTACACACCGTCAGGTTAGAAATACCCAGCTTCCATATAAAGGCAATGTAAATGATGAGTCGTTTTCTGTTAGACAATGAAACTGTAATTGATAAACAGACGGGTTTGATG
>JAWLES010000144.1:0-6307 GCA_041685935.1 Desulfobacteraceae bacterium
TCAAAACCTTGATGGAAGTATCCATTGCTTAAATATCCCTCCTTGTATAGATTATAACAGCCTGACTGCCTTTCGAAACAAACATGGATCGTAAAATCAAACCTGCCGGTGCCGTGTCAAGCCCGGTCACATCACCGGGTGCAGTGTTATCCTCTTTCAGGTAATTCCGACCCGTCCTTACTCATCAATGCTGTTGTACTTCACTATATTCTTAAGATGGGTAAAAGAATCCACATCCATCGAATCAAAAGTAATTCCCAGCCCCTTGTCATCAACCCTGGCCACGGTGGACTCCATCTTCAGCTCCACACTCTCCTTACCGCCGTCAAGGAAAATTTTAAGGGAGCATTTCGTCCCTTCGGCAACACGCTCATGTGTGAGGATGTATATACCCTTGAGGCTCAAATCCTTTGAATCACTCTCAAGATCGATCCGCCTGTCGGGGGCCTCAAGAAACACTCTTATCCGGGTGGAAAAATCCACCCTTTTATGCCGGCGCCGTTCACTGCCGTTACTGGTATCCATAAAATGCCTCTCCATGACATCGGTTCGCTTCAGTGAAACCTTTTTCAACAGTAGCACATTTTACAGCCCCTCTCAAGCCAATTCTACTCCTCCGGCTTTCGCTCCATGACTTCCAGGAAAACCTTCACAACCTCAGGAGCAAACTGTGATCCTGAATTGGCCTTGATGATTTCAATAATATCCTCTTTTTCCATTTTTCTTCTGTAGGCGCGCTCCGAAGCCATGGCGTCGTACGCATCCGCAACCGACAGTATCCTGGACAGAACAGGGATTTCGTCACCCTTGAGGCCATCCGGATACCCCCGGCCGTCATGTCTTTCATGATGGTGCCGGATGATTTTCCTTTCACGGTCCCACAATCCGAGCTGTCCCACGATATCCGCTCCTATGGCGGGATGCTCCTTGATCTTTTCATATTCCAGATCCGTCAGCCTGCCCGGTTTCAGCAGAATATCATCCCGGATGCCGATCTTGCCGATATCATGGAGCCGGCCGGCAAAATTGATCACATCCAGCTGCTCCTCGGTACACCCGTAGGCATTGGCAACTTTGTAGGCAAGCCTGGCAACCCTGGTGGAATGCTCGCGAGTGTACTGATCCCTTGCCTCCAGTGTTGCCACAAAAGCGTACAGCGTGGAAAAAAGATTGTCATAAATGTTTTCGTAAAGGGCTATATTCTCGATCGCACCGGCTGCCTTGCGTGCAATAAAGCTCATGTAGTAGATGTCTTTTTCATCAAAACCGGAAGCCTTCCCAAGAATCATTGCAGTGGCAACTCCGAAAACCTTGTCCCTTATATTAAGGGGGACAGCCATAAACGATCCGATCGGCTCCGGCAGGTCATCCTTGCCGCTCTGCCGTGTAACAAGGCAGGGCTTCCGGTCAGTGGCCAGCACCCGTTTTATAAACGGAATCGTCTGCTCGGAAAGCGAATCGGCAGCGGGGTCCGAATCCTCAAGGCCCGGGTTGCCGCTGGCTGATGAGCTTGCCACCGGGACCAGGGACTGGTCTTCTTCGGTCCAGATATAAAAATATACCAGGTCCGCCTTTAACACCTGGCGGCCGAGGTCCACCACGGTATTGAATATATGATAACTGGAGTCGGAATCTGAAAAGTCCTCCATGATCCGGTTGATGGTATTGACTTCATCAACCCTTGAAATCAGCTCGCTGTTCAGCTCCTTGAGTCTGTTCCGGCGGTCCACCTCTTCCCTGAGAATAAGGTTTTCAATAAAAAGCGACCGCTCTCTTACCACCCGGTTCAGGGTAATCTCCATTTGTTCCAGATTGATGGGTTTGATCAAATAGTCCACCACACCGTTTTTCAGGGTCTGGATAGTATTCTCAAGTGAAGGATAGCCGGTCATCACAACCACGGGAAGGGTATTGTCCTTTTTCCGGATCGCCTCGGCAAGTTCAAGTCCGTCCATTTCCGGCATACTGATATCGGTGAAACAGCAGTGAACCTTCACCTTCTCCAGAACTTCAAGAGCCTCCCTGCCGTTCGCGGCGGTATGAACCCTGTACCCCTTCCGGTTGAAAAAGCCTTCGGCAACATCCCGGATCGCCTCTTCATCGTCCACCACAAGGATGGCATATTCCTCTTTGTCTTTCTCAGCCATTATCCCTAAAACTTCAGCCTTTTATATGTAGTAAACAAGCCACTTTACAACAAATGTATATCAACATGCGCGTTTTAGCAATAAAAAAGACGTTTTCCCGGGCCGCACACGTCCCCGGCCCCATGTCATGCAACATGGATTCTGATCATTTCAAAAAATTTCGACAAAAATTCTTGACACAGCATCAAAATAAGAATATTATCCTTTTTAATTGCAAAACTTAAGAATTGGTAAAATAATGGATCAAACAGACTACAAAATACTCAACATCCTGCAGAAAAAAGCGCGCATCCCGAATGTGGATGTGGCAAGACAGGTGGAGATGGCGCCTTCAGCAGTGTTTGAGCGTATCAAAAAACTTGAGGCAAGGGGCATAATAGACGGATACGAGGTCAAACTGAACCCCCTGCATTTCAACCAGTCCATGGTGGCTTTTCTAAACATCAGGGTAAAAAAGCCGTCAGCAGTAACCGATACATGTCAAAAGCTTTCCCGGATCGAACAGGTTCAGGAAGTTCACCATCTTGCCGGGGAAGACTGCATTCTGGTCAAGCTCAGAACATCAGACACCGAAAACCTTGAACGGATTTTACAAAACTCTGTTTTCCCCATTGAAAACATAAATGAGGTCAAAACCATGATCTCCCTTTCCACGCACAAGGAAACGGGAAAAATAGTGTTACCTGAAAAACCGCATAATGAATAAGTACAAGGAGGATAACCGCAATGCCGATCTCTGAGGATTTCAAAAACCGGCTCTCATCCGTTATAGAAAAGGCTGCCGAACACTTCGGAACTCCGTTCCATATCTATGATGAAAAAGGAATAAAAGAAACAGGCGAACAAATGAACGCCGCTTTTTCCGATATCAAGGGCTTCAGGGAGTTTTTCGCAGTAAAAGCCCTGCCCAACCCCCATATCATGAAAATAATGCAGAAAAACGGGTTCGGATTCGACTGCTCCTCCTCCCCCGAAGTGCTGCTGGCGAGACAAATCGGCAGTGACGGTGAGGACATCATGTTCACCTCCAACAACACGGGGAAAGAACAGTTCGCAACCGCGCTCGCCCACGGAGGATGCATATTGAACCTGGATGATATCTCCCTTGTGTCCAAGACACCGGATATGCCGGAACTGATATGCTTCCGGTACAACCCCGGCCCGAGACGCAAAGGCAACCGGATCATCGGAAACCCGGTGGAGTCAAAATACGGTGTCAGCCACGAACAGATCAAAAGCGCGTACGAACAGGCCATCAAACTGGGAGCCTCCCGTTTCGGCATTCATACCATGCTGGCCTCCAACGAACTCGATTTCGAGTATATGGTGGAAACCACCCGGATGATACTTGGCGTGGTAAAAACCCTTTCCAAAGAGCTCGGCATCGAGTTTGAATTCATCAACATCGGCGGGGGCCTTGGAATTCCTTACGAGCCGGGACAACAGCCCCTTAACCTGGAAGCCATGGCCGAAGGCATTATCGGAGAGCTCAACCTGTTTGAAAAGGAAAACGGATACATGCCCAGGCTGTTCATGGAGAGCGGGAGATACATGACCGGTCCCCACGGCGCGCTTGTAACCGCCGTGATCAACCACAAAAACATCTACAGAAAATACGTGGGCGTTGACGCCTCCATGTCCGCACTGATGCGTCCGGGAATCTATGAGACCTATCACCACATCCATATCCACGGAAAAGAGCACAGTGAAGACAGGGAAGTCGTGGATGTGGTAGGATCATTGTGCGAAAATATCGACAAGTTCGCCATACAGCGCAAGCTGCCGGCCACGGAAGAGGGGGACCTTGTGGTGATCCACGACACGGGCGCACACGGTCACGCCATGGGGTTCAACTACAACGGCAACCTGAGGCCCAAAGAGCTTCTTCTGAAAGAGGACGGCACCATTGAGCTGATCAGGAGGCAGGAAACGGTGCGTGACTATTTTGCCACACTCGATTATGAACCGGACCGGCTTGTTCCTTAATGGTATTGAATCCCGTGCATTGAGAACCTAACCCGGGGGTTACGGTTTTCCATGTGCCGGTTCGCAAGGATCAGGGTGTTACACAAAAAGGTTTAGCGATTCGATGTATTCCGGGTCCTCGTTGTCGATCACCTGCACAATATGCTTGTGCATCCGTTTCTTGTGTTCGCCGAATATTTTGCGGCTTTTGCGGAATGTTCCGGCAAATGCCAGTGCATCCGCCATAAGCTCTTCGTCGTTTTCACTGGCCTTCACAATTATGTGATGGGCTTCGAGCTCATCCGCACCCACGCGCTTTCCGGTGAGCTTGAGTTCGTTGAATTTGTATTCAGGAACCGCTTTTCTCACAAACGCTACCATACCGGGAAGAAACGGAATGCTTATATCCACCTCGGGAAAACAGAAATAACCCCTGTGCCGCTTCATAAAACGAAAGTCGCTTGCACACGCCAGCATGGCCCCGTTGCCGAATGCGTGCCCGTTTATGGCGGAAATCACCGGCACCGGCATCAGCAGCATGCGTTTGAACACGCTGTTCATCCCGTACATGAACTGCTTGATATCCTCAAAGGCCTTCTCATTGAAACGGGCGCCCAGCCAGTCAACATCCACGCCCTGGCAGAAATTCTTTTCATCGGTTGACGTGAGCACAACCGAAAGGATCTCTTCATCCGCAATCACCTCGTCAAAAACACGGTTCATGGTTTCTGCAAATACAAGATTCTGTTTATTTGCACCGTTGGTCATTTTTATAACAGCAACGGATTCATCCTTTTCCCATTCAATAACCGCCATACTGCTCTCTCCTTTCCCGGGTTTCCGCCGGTCTTAACATGCAAAAGCCGATAAAATTTGAATTCTGCAGGTTTTCCCCAACCAAGTCAAGCCTCTTTTCCCGGTGCCAAAAATCTAATTGACATCCCCCTGGATTTCTGACAAGTTCAAATAATTGATGTATCTTGTGCTAAAGTGATCATGACTAATTCATTACAGGAAGATACGATGATTATCGGACTTGATGTCGGCGGCACACATACTGACGCCGTACTTTTAAGCAACCGTGGATTTGAAAAGAGGGTCAAGGTTCCGACTGAAACCGCCAACCTTTTCAACACCGTACTGACCGGCATACAAGAGCTTCTGGAGAACACCGCACCCGAAGATATCCGGAGGATCGTACTTTCCACAACCCTTACCACCAACGCAGTGGTACAGCAGAATACGAAACCCGCAGGCACGATCGTCTCCTCAGGCCCCGGAATCAACCCGGAAGAATACCGGACCGATTCCAACTACCATGTTGTAAAAGGATCCATTGATCACAGGGGAAGGGAAAAAGAGCCCATAGATGAAAACGAAATAAACAGAATCGCAACAGGGCTTGAGGACCGGGGGATCGAGTATGTGGCCGTTGTTGGAAAATTTTCAGTTAGAAACCCGTCCCACGAGATCCTGATCAAACGGATTCTCAACAAAAGATTCAAAAAAATTTTTCTTGGTCATCATGTCTCGGGCAACCTCAATTTTCCCAGGCGCATCGCAACCACCTACCTGAATGCGGTTGTGTACGGCATGCACAAGGATTTTTTCACTGCGGTCAAAAACTCCCTGGAACAGATGGGCATCAACGCGCCGATCATGCTCCTCAAGGCGGACGGGGGCACCATGAACCTGGACGCTTCCATGGAGTACCCCGGACAGACCATACTTTCAGGGCCCGCCGCCAGCATCATGGGCGCCATCCCGCATGCCGCCGCTGACCGGGACACGCTGGTGCTTGACATAGGGGGCACGACAACGGACATTTCCATTCTGGTGGACAAAGCCCCGATACTCGAACCGGTGGGCATCAGGCGGGGCGTTTACAAAAGCCTGATCCGGTCGCTCAAAACCTATTCAGAGGGCATCGGCGGAGACAGTGTGGTAAGGGCTGACAAAGGTTCCCTTTCCATAGGCCCTGAACGCCTTGGACCGGCCATGGCATTCGGCGGCCCGGCACCCACGCCCACGGACGCGGTAATCCACCTGGGCATCATGAAAAACGGTAACCGGGAAAACGCCAAAAACGGCATGGTGAGGATCGCGGATAGCCTCGGCGTCTCCCCGGACGAGGCTGCGGAATCGATCTTCAAAAAAACATGCGAAATCATTCTTGAAAATTCCCGGAAAATGGT
>JAWLES010000145.1:0-6162 GCA_041685935.1 Desulfobacteraceae bacterium
GCCATGGGCAATTCATATACTTTTACCTGGTATACTTTCCCGAAGTTGGTGATGAACATGAACGTATTATGGGTAGAGGCCACGAACAGATGCTCCACAAAATCTTCATCCCGGGTTCCCATGGCCACCTTGCCTTTTCCTCCGCGATGCTGGCTTGTATAAAGGGAAATGGGATTTCTTTTGATATAGCCGCTTCTGGTGATGGTAACCACCATGTCCTCCTGAACGATCATGTCTTCTATGTTGATCTCTTCGGCAGCCTCGACTATCCGGGTTCTCCGTTCATCCCCGAACTCCTCGTTGAGCTCTGCAAGCTCCTCCTTGACAATTCTCCTGACCACCCGGTCGCTGGACAGGATTTCCTTGTACCAGGCAATATCCTTTAAAAGCTCGTTATATTCCTGGTCTATCTTTTCCTGCTCCAGGGCGGTGAGCCTCTGCAGCCGCATATCGAGTATGGCCTGGGCCTGACGGGCGGTTAGGCTGAAACGGTTGACAAGTCCTTCCTTTGCCTCATCAGGAGAGGCAGATCCCCGGATAAGGCTGACCACCTCGTCGAGGTTGTCAAGGGCGATTTTCAAACCTTCCAGGATATGGGCCCGTTCCTCCGCCTTGTTCAAATCATACCTGGTCCGTTTGATGATCACATCTTTCCGGTGTTCAATGAAGTGCTCCAGGATCTCTTTGAGATTCAAAAGCTCGGGCCGGTTGTTCACAACCGCAAGAAAAATAATCCCGAAACTCGACTGCAGATTTGTATGCTTATAAAGCTGGTTCATGGTCACATCCGCAATCTGATCCTTTTTAAGGGCAATCGCGATCCGCATACCGTGACGGTCGGATTCGTCCCTTACATAGGCGATACCTTCCAGCACCCTTTCCTTGACCAGGTTTGCGATCTTTTCCACCAGCTTGGCCTTGTTCACCTGGTAGGGGAGTTCGGTGACCACAATGGTCTCCTGTTTGGTCTTGGAATTCTCCTCCACCTCCATCTTCGCACGCATGGTTATGACGCCTCTGCCGGTGTGATAGGCGTCATAAATTCCCTTTGTGCCGGAGATCAGTCCGTAAGAAGGAAAATCAGGACCTGGAATATAATCGATCAACTCCTCGATTTCCATTTCCGGGTTATCGATCAGAGCGGCCATTCCGGCAGCCACCTCGTTCAGATTGTGAGGCGGGATATTTGTGGTCATGCCGACTGCGATACCCGAAGTCCCGTTCACCAGGAGAGCCGGAAACCTTGACGGCAGAACCACCGGCTCCTCTATGGTTTCATCGTAGTTGGGTATAAAATCCACTGTTTCCTTTTCAATATCAGAAAGCATCCGGTGGGCCAGTTTCTTCATGCGAATCTCAGTATACCGCATTGCTGCAGGTGCGTCCCCGTCAATGGACCCGAAGTTTCCCTGGCCGTCCACAAGAGTGTACCGCAATGAAAAGTCCTGGGCCATGCGCACGATGGTATCATAAACCGCTGAATCCCCGTGGGGATGATATTTACCGATCACGTCACCGACAATCCTGGCGGACTTTTTATACGGTTTGTTCCAGTCATTGCGCAGCTGTCTCATGGCATAGAGAACCCTTCTGTGAACAGGCTTCAGTCCGTCCCGCACATCCGGAAGCGCCCTTCCGATGATGACGCTCATTGCATACTCGAGATAGGATTGTTTCATCTCCTTCTCAATGCTTGTTACATTATCTTCTGTACTTATCATTGAATATTCGACTCCAAAATCAGTTAATCCGATTTTTTAAGTTTTCCAGGCTCTATCAAAACCTGGAAGTTGGCAAAATAAATATCGGCGAGTGTAAAAAAGAGAGTGACGATAAGAGGACCGTAAATAAGACCGAGTATACCGTACACCTCGAGCCCTCCTATAATAGCAAAAAAAACGATCAGGGGATGCATTCTCACCCGGTCGCCAACCAGCTTGGGTTTGAACAGGTACTCGACCCCCCATGAAAGCACTGCATAAAATACGAGCATAAAAATTCCCGCGATTATCCGTTTTTTGAGCAAAAGAAGTATCGCTGTCGGGATAAAAACGAGACCTATGCCCACAATCGGCAGAAAGGCCAGAAACCCCATTATAACTCCCCACAGGAACGGGGAATTAAGCCCGAGAAAAAAAAACAGGGCCCCGCCAGCGGCCCCCTGGATCAACCCTCCCAAGCCATTGACCACCAGCACTGCTCCGGCGATATCGGTGAATTTTTCGAAGAGTTTCTGGTTATGCTCCCCCGGCAGCGGGGAAAGGTCAAAAACATAATCGATAACCCGCTTGCCGTCCATCAGCAAATAAAACACCACCACCAGCATAAGGCAGAAGTAGAAAACAAATTTAAAGATATTTGATGCTACGAAACTCGCCTTTTCAAAAAGGGAAAAACCCACTATCCTGCCGAGCTCGGATACCGGACTTATGAGCTGATCAAATGTGACCCGTTTTTCAATCCCCACCGAGGTCAAAAATGTATTCAGCTTATCCAGAAAACGGGTTTCGTTAAAAATATCTTTGAGCTGATTGCTGAAAACCGTATTCTTGCCCATGAGGTAAAGGTCGTATGCCTCCTTGGACAGTACTCCCACAAAAAACAGTGCAGGCACCAGAATCAGAAAAAAGATGACCAGACATACCAGCAAAGAGGAAAACGGGGAGCCGAGCTTTTTGTTCAGCCATCTGTACAGGGGGGCAAAAACTCCGGCACACACCGTGCCCAGAATTATGATGGAAAAAAAGGGGGCGATCAGATTCCAGGAAAGAAACAGGGCGACGCAGAACAGCGCCAGAAAGAAGTACAGTACGGATCTTTCAGAACCTTTTTCCTCCAAGTCTCCACCATTAATATAATCAAACTCTAAAAAGAAAAGTGATAACGCAATTCACCTTTGGGCATCACGGACAAACGTATATAAAGGCCTGTCCGGCCCAAAGGTGAATTCAAAAATACGGCTTTTGAAGTATTACCCTCTGATCAAGCCTAATGCAGCAAAAATCAGAAGTATTTCAAATACAATAACCTGGGTATAACTGCCGAAAAAATGATATACGATACCGCCGCCCACAATGGCCGGAACCGCCGTATAAATCAAAATACCAAGCTTCCTTGCAATATCCATACGAAAACCTCAGCTGATTCTATTGAGTTATCATCAAAATCAAATGCCTAAATCCATGACATTATTACCATTTTAACCGGTTCAAGTAAAGCAAAAACTCGGGCACGGGGCATTTTACCGCTCAATCACCATGGCCATTCCCATACCGCCGCCGATGCACATGGTAATCAGGCCGGTACCGTAATTTTTGCGCTTCATCTGATTCACCGCCGTAACCACCTGCCTTGCGCCGGTACACCCGATGGGGTGTCCTATTGAAATTCCGCTCCCCAGCTCATTCGGCTTTTCAAAGTCTATATCCAGCTCTCTCATGCAACCGATGGCCTGTGCTGCAAATGCCTCGTTGAGCTCCATGAGATCAATGTCGTTTATGTGCATGCCTGTCTGTTTCAGAACCTTCTGCACGGCCGGAACTACGCCAAGGCCCATGTAGGCGGGATCAACACCGCCGGATGCAAATCCTTTAACCCGTGCGAGCTTTTCAAGTCCGAGCTCGTCCGCCTTTTCCTCGGACATGAGAAGCACTGCAGCAGCAGCATCGTTGATTCCAGAGGCATTACCCGCAGTGACGCTTCCCTCCGGACGGAAGGCGGGTTTCAGCTTGCCGAGCTTTTCCATGCTTGTCTCCATGGGCCTTTCATCCGCCTGGACTTCGATCTCCTGCTTTCTCGACCTGACTTTCACAGGAACTATCTCCTCCATGAACAGCTCATCCCTCATGGCGCCGACCGCCCTGGTGTGACTTAAAAGCGCAAGCCTGTCCTGTTCCTCCCGGGTGATGCCGTACTTTTCCACAATGTTTTCCGCGGTCAGGCCCATGTGATACCCGTAAAAAATTTCGTACAGACCGTCAAAGACCATTAGATCATAGATATCACCCTTTCCGGTCAATTCCATCCTGTGGCCCCATCTCGCCTTGGGCAGAGCCATGGGCGCACTGCTCATGCTCTCCTGGCCTCCGGCCACTACCACGTCCGCCTGTCCGGTCATGATTGCCTGGGCACCCAGTGCCACAGCCTTGCATCCGGAGGCGCACACTTTATTGACTGTGAATGCGGGGGTATGCCGCATGAGGCCCGCCCGTATCATGGACTGCCGTGCCGGGTTCTGACCCTGTCCGGCCTGAAGTACATTGCCCATTATAACTTCGTCCACCGCAACGGGAGCAAAGCCGTCTTCATAATCATAAGCGTTTTTTTCCAGGTCGATCATCCCCTGATCCTTCAGAGCGTCAGGTCCGATATCCAGCTGCGCCTGATCCGGTTCAGGCCTCAGCCCGGCCCGTTTAAAGGTATCCCTGATTACCAGAGCCCCCAGATCCACCGCGGAAATATCCTTTAAAGCCCCTCCGAAATTCCCCACAGGCGTTCTTGAAGCGCTTACTATCACAACGTTTCTCATGGCCATGCTCCTGTCTTTTGCGTTTGATGGTTTCCAATGATTGACTACGGAATCCATATCAAAGTATAATCAAAAAAACAAGGGATGGAAAAAAATGTGCCTGATACTTTTTGCATACGACACAATCCCGGAATACAGGCTTATTCTGGCCGCCAACCGGGACGAGTTCTACTCCAGGAAAACAGCTTCCATGCATTACTGGAACGACCGTCCCGCGATCCTGGCAGGCAGGGACATTGAGGCGGGGGGAACATGGTTCGGCATCCATGAAAGCGGCACCTTCGCAGCCCTGACAAATTACCGGGACCCGGCATCCATGAAGACCGGCGCACCCTCCAGGGGACATATAATTCCCGGGATACTTGATTCGGAAAAGCCTGTCAAAGAAAGCCTTGAAGAGCTCAAGTCAGACTGCAGCGGGTTTAACGGCTTCAACCTTCTGGCATGGGACCGGGAAAACCTGTACTGGTTTTCCAGCGTCACCAGGGATCTCAGGACGATAGAGCCGGGGATTCACGGCCTGTCCAACCATCTTTTGAATACGGAATGGCCGAAAGTTCAAAAGGGCAGATCCGAACTGGGCAGGGCGATCGGACAGGATGGCCGCATCCGCCGGGAAAGGATTTTTGATATTTTAAAAGACACCACCCGGTTTGGAGACGAGCACCTGCCTGACACCGGGGTCGGCCCGGAATGCGAACGCATACTCTCTCCGATTTTCATCACAAGCGATACGTACGGAACCCGGTCATCCACCCTTCTTATGGTGGACAATACCGGCCGGATGGATGTAACCGAAAGATCCTATGAGACTGACAACACGAATCCGTTCACTGAAAACCGTTTTCAGGTTTCCCCCTCCTTTTGATCTCGAGCCACCGTTCGATCCGCTTTTTTACGGTTCCCTCGTATCCCCGGTCGGTGGGGAGATAAAAACGGCTTCCGGCAAGCTCATCCGGCAGATACTCCTGGGCTGCGTAGCCCCCTTTATAGTCATGGGCATACCTGTACCCCTTTCCGTAGCCCATCTCCCGCATCAAGCCGGTAGGGGCGTTCCTGATATGCAGGGGAACCGGCAGATGACCGCTTTCCCTTACCGCCTTTTTGGCGGCTTTCCCGGACATGTAAACCGCATTGCTCTTGGGGGCTGTGGCAAGATATACAGCCGCCTGCAAAAGAGCGTCGTCCCCCTCGGGATGGCCCAGGAACCGGAAAGATTCCAGTGCGTTAAGCGCTGCAGTGAGCGCGCCCGGATCTGCAATTCCCACGTCTTCGGTGGCGAACCTCACCATCCTGCGGATGATATAAAAGGGGTCCTCTCCCGCCTCGAGCATTCTTTCCAGCCAGTATACAGCAGCATCAGGGTCACTGCCCCGAAGGCTTTTGTGAAAGGCGGAAATCAGGTTAAAATGCTCTTCACCGGATTTGTCATATTTCAGCGCCTTTCTCTGGATGGCGGATTCAAGGTCTTCAGGTGAAATGTCCGGTTTGCCGCTAAAATGCCGGGCGGATGCTTCAAGTGTACTCAAGGCAACCCTGGCATCCCCGTCGGAAATCTTTGCAATATATTCAAGCGCCCTGTCTGCAAACCCGGTATTTTCCAGGGCAAGGCCCTTTTTGGTATCACGGCAGGC
>JAWLES010000146.1:0-6080 GCA_041685935.1 Desulfobacteraceae bacterium
ACAAGGGAAAGAAATTTTACATCCGCCTCCCGGATCCCGGTTCTGCTGCTTATCACATACACAATCATGTTTGCGGATTCCAGGTATTTAAGTATCTGTGACAGGTGCGCCGGATCGGTGGAATCCGCCCCCTGGCAGTCAGCGACTTCAACACCTTCATCAATGAGGACACCGTGGATATAAAGCTTTACATCCCTGACAAAAAATGCAAGGGCTGGATCGCCGGTAAACCGCTTGTGCCCGCTGAATTCATCCCCTGAAAGTTCAAGCACGGCTTCATCAGATTCCACAATATCCCGGCACTCGGCATACCCCGCCAGGGCATTTTCCATGATCAGCTTTTCGGTCCTCACTGCGCTGTCTTCAATGGAAAGATCGGAAAGGCATTTTTCATTGACCTCGGAAAGATACTGCCTGTCCTTTTTCCTTCTGATATCAAACCGGGTCTCTTTGTCGAACCCGGCTCCGGAAATGAGATTAAGTGCCTGTTCGACTTGAGAATTTATCTCATCGAACGACTTTAATACAATCCTTGCAGAAAGCTTGTCATGCTTTTGAATGCGGGTCACAATGGAAGTTGCCACCCCTGCACCCCGCTTTAAAAAATCACCGCCCGCCATTGAGTTGATCAAGGTGCTCTTGCCGGATTTAATCGCCCCGGCAACAGCGACCCTGATCAGGCCCGACCGAATCCGCTCCGGAATTTCTCTTACTGCTGATTCCCATTTTTCAAAAGATTCGTCATGCATGCCCGGGATATCTTTCATCCGGGCGAGGATTTCTCCGAGGTCGGATACCGCGCTTTCAGCAAGCTCAAACCGGGCTGTTTCTTTTAAAGGAGGTTCGGTTTTCAATGCCCACCCACCATCATCATGGCCTTTTCCCACTTTAAATCCACATCATCATGAAAAACGATCTCTTCTGATATGGCACAGGTAAGCCAGGCATTCTCCTTGAGCTCGCTGTCAAGCTGCATAGGGCCCCATCCGGCGCATCCCAGGAGAACCAGAAAAGACTCCGGCCCTTCGTTCCGCGCAACTGCGTCCAGTATATCCCTTGAGTTGCTCAAGCCGAGTCCGTCGGTAATCCTGAGGCATTCACTCCAGTCAAAAGGCGGGCCGTGCAGCACGAACACGCCGCTTGGCTGTACAGGCCCGCCCAGGTATACGTTGAGCCGGTCTACACTGCTGTCACATTCAATGCCCAGGTCTTCAAACAGTTCTCTGCCGGTTAAAAGCGGATGCAGCTTGTTAACTATAAATCCCAGCGCCCCGGTTTCATTATGTTCACAAATACATGTAACAGTCTCTGCAAAGTTGGGATCGGGAAGTCCGGGCATTGCGAGTATGAAATGCCCTTTCATGCTTTCTGGGTAACCGTCAGACATATACAAGCTCCATATTTGATCTTGACAACATTACATTTCTATCAGAATATTAAACAAGTAAACAATTTTAAAGTTTTTTTTGGCATTTGCAATACTTTTATTCAATATCCGGGTCAAATAAATGACTAAAATAAACCCAGACATTCATAACACACAAAAGGCCTCGGACAAAAGTGATGTCCACAAACCACTGAAAAAGGAGACGCAGTCCGGGAAATCCTTTTCAGGCATTTTGTCCGAGGAGCTCAATACAGGCGGCAAGAAAACCTCTTTCAGTACAAAAGAGGCATCCCTTAAGGAAATTGAAAACGCGGCACCGGCACGTTTTTCCCTGACCGATGCCGTCCCGGAGCAAACTGATTTCGGAGTCGAATCAAACCTCGGTCTGCTCGAGGAATACACTTCCATACTCATGGATCCGGGCAGGACACTGAGAGAGGCTTATGAAACACTTGACCGGCTGTTGAAAAACACGGCAGACATGGAAGAAAAAATGCTGAATTCCGATACAGAGGATACCGCATTGAAAGAGATCATCAACCATATTGCCGCCACTGTTCGAAAAGAGCGGATCAAGATGGACAGGGGGGACTACGTCGATTCTTCCTGATCCTCTTTTCTTCCGTAGACATCCTCGTACCGAACTATATCATCCTCACCCAGGTATGCACCCGACTGCACCTCAATGAGTTCAAGGGGAATTCTGCCGGGATTCTCCAGCCTGTGTTTCACCCCTAGGGGAATATAGGTTGACTGATCCTCCTTTAAAAGCATGGTCTCCTCACCGCGTGTGATAAAGGCGGTTCCGGATACCACGGTCCAGTGTTCAGCCCTGTGATAATGCTTCTGGAGGGAAAGCCTCGCCCCCGGATTAACACTCAGCCGTTTCACCTGGAATCTTTCCGAGGTGTCTACTGTTTCATACGCCCCCCAGGGCCTGTAAACCCTGGAATGGGTAACAGCCTCGGGCCTTTGATTTTTCCTGAGCTTTTCAACAAGACCCTTTACATTTCCGACCCTGTCCCGTGCCGCCACGAGAACCGCATCCTTTGTTTCCACTATCACGTATCCGTCAAGGCCCACAGCCGCCACAAGACGGTTTTGAGAATTTATATAAGAATCAGTCACATCCTCAGCCAGCACATCACCCTTTATCACGTTCCGTTTTTCATCCTGCCTGCCTGTCTGCCACAGGGCATCAAAAGACCCCAGGTCGTTCCACCCGATGTCACAGGCGATCATGACCCCGCCGGTTGTTTTCTCCATGACTTTGTAGTCGATTGAGTCGGACGGTGCTTTTTCAAAACTTTCCAGGTCGAGGCGGAAAAAATCCATGTCCTCTTTGCCCTTTTCCACAGCTTTTCTGCAGTACCTGACAATGTCGGGGGCATGAGCTTCAATTTCACTGATGACTGTGGAAGCTTTGAACATGAACATTCCGCTGTTCCAGCAGTAGTCACCTGATGCGGCATAGTGCTGAGCATCCTTAAGGCACGGTTTTTCCACAAACCTTTCTATCTTATACACACCCGGTTCGCCGGAAAGGGATTCACCTTTTCTGATATAACCGTATCCGGTTTCCGCACTCTGCGGAACAATTCCGAAGGTCACCAGGCCGCCGGCTTCAGCATGATCATGCCCCCTCTTCACAGTCTCCTGAAAGCTTGCTGTGTCTGTGATCACGTGATCCGCAGGCAGCACCAGCAATACCGGGTCCCTGTGCCGCTCCAGAGCGAGAATCGCGGATACTGCTATTGCAGGCGCGGTGTTCCGCCCCACCGGCTCCAGAACGATGGAGGATGAATTCACGCTGATGTTTTTCAGATGTTCGGCTGTCATGAACCTGTTCTCTTCATTGCAGGTCACCAGAGGGTCAAGGAGATTTTCCATTCCCTGAAGCCTGAGAAGTGTGTTCTGAAGCATGCTTTTTTCATTTAAAAGACTGATAAGCTGTTTGGGGTAAAGTTCCCGAGAAAGCGGCCAAAGCCTTGTACCGCTTCCCCCGGCCAGTATTACAGGTAGGATCATATGACAGTAAATCTCCTCTTTCTTGTGTTTTCCAAGTATATGAATTCTTTTTATCAGGGAATTTGTTATTTTGCACCACATAATTTATAATACTGTTTATAAACACTCAACAGAGGAGAACCCTTATGATCAGAGCAAGAGACATCATGAAAACAGAAGTTATCTCGGTGACCCCGGAAACCGAAATCAGCAAAGCGGTTTCCATTCTCCTTGACAACCATATAAACGGGGTGCCGGTTGTGGATGAGCATGGACATCTCAAGGGAATACTGTGTCAGAGCGACCTGATATTTCAACAGAAAAAGCTGCCGCTTCCGCCGATAATAACCATTCTGGACGGAATCATCCCGCTTTCTTCCTCCAGGAAACTGGAACAGGAACTTCAGAAAATATCAGCCACCAGCGTAAAAGACGCCATGGTCAAAAACCCGGTGACGGTGATGCCTGACACACCGCTCAGTGAACTTGCCGGATTGATGGTGGAAAAACATTTTCATACCATCCCTGTGATTGAAAATGAAAAGGTTGTGGGTATCATAGGCAAGGAGGATATTCTGAAAACACTAATGGCGGAGAAAGAGGCCTGAAATCCGAAGACAGCGGAATGAAAACACTGAAATTTCAAACAGGGAAAGTCTCCCTTGTTGCATTTTCCCATTTTATACATGACGTATATACAAGCTTTTTGCCGCCGCTGCTGCCGCTGATTATCCAGAAGCTTTCCCTGACGCTCGGACAGGCGGGATTTCTTTCCACGGTTATGCAGATCCCGGCCCTGCTTAACCCTTTTATCGGACTGTTTGCCGATTCAAAAGGGCTTGCAAGATGGCTGGTAATTCTTGCTCCCACGATGACTGCGGTTCCCATGAGCCTTATCGGTGTGGCCCCTTCCTACTGGATTCTCCTGGTGATGCTTTTTCTGGCAGGTACCAGTGTGGCACTTTACCATGTTCCTGCCCCGGTCATGGTCTCTCATCTGGCTGGAAACCGGACCGGACGGGGGATGAGTTTTTTCATGACCGGCGGAGAACTCTCCCGGGCTTTCGGGCCGATGATTGCGGTGGCACTGGTGTCGATTTTCGGACTGGAGGGATTTTATCCTGTGATGATTGTTGCATTTCTCACTTCGGTTTTTTTATACCTGACTCTGGAACCGGTAAGTAAAAAGGAAAAAGTAAGAAAAAGCGGGTCCGTGCTCTCCTCTTTCAGAAAAATCAGTCATATCATGATCCCGCTCGGCGGGATTCTAACCGCCAGATCATTCATGCATGCAGCCATGGGGGTGTTTTTAAGCGTATATGTTGAGGACAAAACCGGAAGCCTCTGGTACGGAGGGGCCGCACTGACCATGTATCAGGTATTCGGAGTGGCCGGAGTCCTGAGCGCCGGAACGCTGAGCGACTGGATCGGCAGGCAGCGTGTTCTGTTCTGGGCTCTTGTGATCGCGCCTGTCTCGATTTTCGGATTTATTCTGACCACAGGTGCTTTCCGTATTTTACTGCTTCTGACTGCAGGATTTACTGTTCTGTCCACCACACCTGTCATGCTGGCTATGGTACAGGACCATGCCAAAGAGAACCCTGCTTCAGCCAACGGCCTTTTCATGATGACCTCATTTGCCGTAAGAGCACTTGCAGTGACAGCAGTGGGCGTAATCGGGGATTTTGCAGGCCTTGACATGATGTTTGCCGCATCCGCCGTAATCGGTATCCTGGCACTGCCGTTTTTATTAAAACTCAAACGGTTCGAAACCCGCCGGGTTCCGGTTGGTACAAAAGGGGAGTCCGAATGAAAAAAACGCTTTTCACAATCATTGTTATCCTTTTTTTTCCGGTGTTTATCCATGCCGACATCTACAAATACCAGGATGAAAACGGGGTGTGGCACTTTACTGACACCCCGCCTTCGGAACGGATGCAGGACGCTACGGTCATGATGCCGACAAAAAGAGGAGCCGGGCAGGAGGGCCTGCAGAAGCTTTTTAAAAACGCGGGATCAATAACAGGTCCTGCAGAAGCGGCCAGGTGCGTGGTCATGATCGAATCCGGTTTCGGCAAGGGATCTGGATTCTTTATCAACGACAGGGGCTATATTGTTACCAACCGCCATGTGGTCAGGGGAGACAGACACAGGCGTGAAAAAATCCAAAAGGGGTTTGACGACTATGGCAAACGGCTTGAAAAGGCTGCCGAACAGATCCGGGCGGAAGCTGAACGCCTGGAAAACTATAAAAGGCGGATTGACCGGTTCATCGAAACCGTGGACACCATGGAGGAAGGCCCGGCCAGATCCCGTGAAATGGAAAAGTATCGATCAGCCCTGGCTGATTACAAAAACAGAAAACGCCTCCTGGAGCAGAACAGAACTGCGTTCCGAAAGCAAAAACGCGCCTGGGAAACCGAACGGTCCGACTACCGAGGCAAAATCACGGCTGCAGGACTCGGCAACACATTCGAAACCACGCTGAAAGACGGGCGCACATTCTACACGTACCTGCTGGCTGTCAGCCGAAACCTTGACCTTGCGCTTCTCAAGCTGGATGATTACCAGACCCCGTTTCTGGCACCCGCAGAATCCCCGGACCAGGGAAAGGCGGTTTATGCCATCGGCTCTCCCGCGGGATTGAAAGACACGGTCAGCAAGGGAGTCATATCCGGATTTGAAA
>JAWLES010000147.1:0-6071 GCA_041685935.1 Desulfobacteraceae bacterium
GGCGCATTTGACCTTGCTCGGGTCGAAATAGATCTTCTCTCTCGGTCCGGCCTGCTCAAAACTCGGCATGGCATTGACAGGCACGGATGCGTCCTCGACTTCTGCAATTTCAGTCTGGATCTGTATTCTTCTATTGTCTGACACAAACCGTTTTGAAAATGTATCTTTGGATGATTTAACGAGCGGAGAAGATATCCTGGGCTCTCCGAGACTCTGAATTTCGGTGAAAATCTGATCCGGGCTCACTTGGCACCTCCGTTAAATTTGAATTCTCCTTTACCGAGGATATCATGCAAATGAAGCATTCCCTGAAAACGGTTTTCATGGTCCACCACCGGTAATACGGTGATCTGATTTTTTTCCATCAGGTTGAGGGCTTCATACAGGTAGGAGTCGGCGAAAATAGTCAGAGGGTTGCGGGTCATGGCCGATTCCACAGCCATGTTTGAAAAATCGGTATTGACTTCAGCGACCATATGCCGGATATCCCCGTCCGTAACTATACCCTGGAGACAGCCTTCTGGATCAAGGATGAAAACCGCTCCCATTTTGTACTTTTCAACCTCTTTTATGGCATCGGACATACCGGTTCCCAGGGGGACCGCAGGGGATTGGTCTGCGGTAAACATGATCCGCCTGACCCTTAACGAGAGCCTTTGACCGAGAACGCCGCCGGGGTGGGATTTCTGGAAATCATCCTTCTTGAATTTTTTTTTGTTGATCAGCACAACCGCAAGGGCGTCCCCCATGGCAAGCTGCGCCGTGGTGCTTGATGTCGGGGCAAGACCCAGCGGGCAGGCCTCTTTTTTTACACCGGTGTGGATAACGATATCGCTGAGGCTTGCCATGGAGGATTCCGGGATTCCGGTAAAGGCTACAATGCTGCATCCCAACTCCCTTATGGTGGGCAAAAGCTGATTCAGCTCTTCGGTTTCTCCGCTGTTGGAAATTGCAATGAATGTATCCTGGCCGGTCACATTGCCCAGATCCCCGTGAACCGCTTCCACCGGATGAAGGAACAGGGCCCGGGTGCCGGTGCTGGACAGGGTGGCAACGATTTTTCTTCCGATAAGGCCTGATTTTCCGATTCCGGAGACAATTACTCTTCCCTGGGAGGACAGGATAAGTTCAACCATCTTTTCAAAGGATTCGTCAATGTATCCGGTCAAATCGAGTATGCTCTGCGCTTCAGTTTTTAAAACTTCGATTGCTTCATTTATGATCATTGTTTGCTTGCCCATCTTATAATAATGTGTTCAAAAGTGTATTTTGGCTGCGGATGATTTTTTCCTTCAGGATTGCGTATTATCCTTTATAATGCATTAAAAATCAATACATGTGAAATTAATGATAAAATCTGAAAACTCTTTTTCAATTTCATTGACATTTTATGCTGTTTTATGGCATATTTAAAGAACTTATCTTTGAAAAGCGGGCATTTTTAAGCCGCATCTTGATCCGTTGATAACACCTATCATCCATCATTTTCAGCTTAAATAACAAATGTTACCAACTATTGATAAGTATGTTTATGGTAATCGATGAAGCCACAGGCTTCAAATTTTTAAAGTTAAAGGAGTAGTTATGTCTCAGGCCAATCAAGGAGATAAAGTTAAAATCAATTATACCGGAAAATTTGAAGACGGAACCGTTTTTGACACTTCCGAGGAAAAAGAACCTCTTGAATTTACCGCCGGCGAAGGCCAGATGATCGAAGGGGTTGATGATGCTGTCATCGGAATGTCGGTGGGCGACAAAAAAAGTGTCGAGGTACCGCCTGAAAAAGGATACGGAAACAGGATGGAAGAAATGGTGGTTAATATAGACAGGGGCCAGTTCCCTGAAGATTTGACCCCGGAGCCCGGCCTGACCATTCAGTTGATGGATCAGAACAGCGGCAAGCCGATAATCGCCACCATCGTGGAAGTGGAGGAGGCCGAAGTAACAATTGACGCCAACCATCCGCTCGCCGGAAAGAACCTGTTTTTCGACATAGAAAGAATCGGCTGATTTCGGATTTTATGCAGCTTTGATGAATTGAGTTTGTGCGGTTAGATATTTTTATTGACTGTTTATAAAATTGTGGTATCATACCCAACTTTTTATTGGTTTTAAACCGGTGTTTATCCGGGTACCATATTTTTACACATTCATCATTACATTAAGGTATAAAGGGGGATCTGACTTATGATTTGTGCAACTGTGAAGGAAGGTGAAGAGTGCGTGTTCATGGCCTCTGGCGGTTGTTCTTTCAACGGTGGAAGCTGCCGGCCCGTGGTCGAAGCATGTGACGGATGCAGCAGGGTGAAAGAATACGCCGACGGGAGATACTGTACCGCATCACCCGATCCTGCGGTTAAATGGAAAAACGGCAACTGCAACATGGCAACCCATCTCAAATTTGAAGCTGCCGGCAAAACACAGAAGGTAAATCCGATTAAAGCATCCAAGCGGAAATAGTTTGCCATCCTTCCGATTTCCCTGCGGGACCCGGACATTGGCCGCCCCGCAGGGAACAATCCCGCAAAATAATACTTGACCTGAAAGTTTACAATACTGTAAAGGGATAGATGTATTTCACTGGGATTAATTCATTATAAGGGTTCAGGCTTATGAACACTATTGCTACCCGGCTAAACGAAACGATTCAGTCATCAGCTCCTTGTATTTATGAAATGCTCTCGGTTATGGGGAAAAATCTGTTCTTCCCCAAAGGGATACTGAGCCAGAGCGCAGAAGCCAAAGATAAGGCCGGCCGGATCAATGCAACAATAGGAATCGCAAAAGAGCAAGGCTCGGTAATGGGCCTTGAAAGCATTACTTCCCTGGTAAGCGGGCTTGAACCTGATGAATACCTTCCCTATGCTTCTTCGTTTGGAAAGCCCGAGCTGAGAGATAAATGGAAACACCAGATCCTAAACAAGAATCCCTCCCTTGGCAATAAAAAGATCAGCAGGCCGGTCGTAACCTGCGGAGTTACCCACAGCATATCAACATTTGCGGATGTATGGATCGATCCCGGTGATGTTGTACTTCTGCCGGACATGATGTGGGGAAATTACAATATGGCCTTGAATATTCGTAAAGGGGCGGATATACACCACTATAAAACATTCAATCCCGAACTGAACGCATGTGATCTTGATTCCCTCGAAGAGGCGGTCCTGCATTTTTCAGGTATTCATAAAAAGATCGTCCTGATTTTCAATTTTCCGCACAACCCCAGTGGATACACCATCACCGAAGGGGAAGCCGACCGGATTACAGGGATACTCCTGGATGCTGCCGAAAAAGGAACCAACGTGGTGGCGGCATGCGACGATGCCTATTTCGGACTGTTTTACGGGAATGAAACCATTAACGAATCACTTTTTTCAAGGCTTGGCCGCCTCCATGAACGTATCCTTGCAGTAAAGCTTGACGGTGCCACAAAAGAGGATTTTGCCTGGGGACTCCGTATCGGCTTCATTACCTATGCAATCACCGGAGAAAAGAATGCCGAGCAGGTTTATCAGGCGCTTGAAAACAAAACAGCAGGCGCTATCCGCGGGGCTGTATCAAATGCGTCCCATTTGAGCCAGTCACTTCTTTTTAAAGCCATGAACAGTGATACCTATTCCAAAGAGAAGGATGAAAAATTCAAACTTCTTAAGAACCGGGCACTGAAAGTAAAATCGGTACTTAAAGACAAACGGTTCCGGGATGCATGGGACGTATACCCTTTCAATTCAGGATATTTCATGTGTATCAGGCTTAAAAACACTGATGCGGAAGAACTTCGTGTGCATCTGCTTGAAAATTACGGCACCGGGCTTATCTCCATTGGACCGGACAACTTGAGAATAGCATTTTCATGTCTTGAGGAAGATGATGTCGAACCCTTGTTCGACACCATTCTGAAAGGGATTCGTGACTTGCAAAATGGTCCGTGATGACTCAGCTTAATCGAAAAATAACAATACCCGAAATTAAAGTTGCAGGAAAATGGCTTTTCAACTTTATCCTGATCGGGGTTATCGCCGGTACCGGATCCGTGATTTTCCATTTACTCTGTGAGCTTGGAATGCACTACTTTCTGGACATGATGGCTGGTTACCGGCCTGGGCTTCCTGCAGGCGAGCATCACCTGATTCCTCCTACTGATACGGCTTTCAACAAATGGGTGCTTTTAATTCTCCCGTCTCTGGGCGGGCTTTTCAGCGGCTGGCTTGTTTACACTTTCGCTCCCGAGGCAGAAGGCCATGGGACCGATGCCGCCATAGAGGCCTACCATGCAAAAGGCGGATTTATCAGGGGCAGGATACCATTTATTAAAACCATAGCCTCTGCAGTTACCCTTACGACAGGAGGATCAGGGGGAAGGGAAGGGCCCATTGCCCAGATCGGCGCTGGTTTCGGATCTTTCCTTGCAACCAGGCTCAAACTCTCGGACCGGGAAAGACGGATAATGATGGCGGCAGGTGTGGGGGCGGGTGTCGGCAGCATATTCCGTGCACCACTTGCAGGCGCCCTGTTTGCAGCAGAAGTGCTTTACAGGGACCCGGAATTCGAATCAGAAGTAATTATACCGGCCGGAATTTCTTCAGTTGTAGCATACTGTATTTTCTGCCTGGTATTCGGCTGGGGCTCGCTGTTTCAGTCCGCACCCGGCCTTAATTTTCAAAATCCGCTGGAGCTGGGGCCGTATTCGATACTTGCAGTCGTTCTTGTGGCCACCGGAGTGCTCTATATTAAATCCTTTTACAAGATCGGCGATTACTTTGGGCGCCTTAAAATTCCGAATCATTACAAGCCGGCCATAGGCGGGCTTCTGACCGGCATTATAGGCTTTTATCTGCCGTACACTCTGGCATTCGGTTATGGATTCGCCCAGAAAGCAATATTCAACGAACTGTCCATATCCGTTCTTCTGTTTCTGGCCATCGGCAAAATTTTTACCACATCCTTTACAATCGGTTCAGGAGGAAGCGGGGGAGTGTTCGGACCCTCCGTTGTTATCGGCGGTGCAATGGGCGGAGTTGTAGGAAAATGTTTTCATAAAGTGATGCCCGGGGTGGTGGAAAACCCGGAAACATTTGTGATTGTCGGCATGGCGGGTTTCTTTACAGCGGTTTCAAACACTCCCATTTCCACGATCATTTTTGTCAGTGAAATGACCAACTCCTATCATCTGCTCCTTCCAAGCCTTCTGGTCTGCTCCCTTTGTTATCTTTTGTCCACCAGGTGGACCATATACAAAAAGCAGGTGAAAAACAGGGCGGTCTCTCCTGCCCATTCAGGTGAGTTCATGATGGATATCCTCCAGGTTATCAAGGTCAGGGACCTGATGTATATGGTCAAGAAGGTCAAGTGTGTTAATGAGGATATGCCTTTCAGCAAGTTCAAGCAGCTGTTTTCCACCACCAAGCAGCACTATTTTCCTGTTCTGGACAAATACAGCCGGTTCTGCGGAATTTTTTCCTCGACCGACATACGGGCCGTGATTTTCACCAGTGATCTTGAAGACCTTGTGGTCATGAAAGATATCATGGTTACGGATATAATCAGTACAAATGTGGATGAGGATTTGAACACGGTGCTTTTGAAGTTGACCCAGAAGAATATCGATGCCCTGCCGGTTGTAAGGAAAGATGATGAAGGCGTACTGCTCGGACTTTTATACAGGCGGGATGTTATTGCTCATTACAACAACTATATCCGGAAGATGAAGGCCGGGGATCTGAGATAGTCTAGTACTCCACTTTCATTAGAAAAAGTCCCCCCGGGGGCGCGGTGGGGCCTGCAAGTCTTCTGTCCCGTGCCGCAAGAATTTTCCTGAACTGGTCCGGGCTTGTCTTCAGATGCCCGGCTTGAACAACCGTTCCGATAATATTTCTCATCATGTATCGAAGAAAACCGTTTGCCGTAATCTTGAACACGATTTCCTCTTTTCCGTTTTTTTCAACAGCAGCAGAGTAGATCTCCCGGATTGTATCGGATCGCGGGCTGCCTGATGCTTCAAAGGATTTGAAATCATTCCTGCCCGCTATCATGGAGCAGCATTCCTGCATGGGTCCAAGTTCAAGCTTTTT
>JAWLES010000148.1:0-6017 GCA_041685935.1 Desulfobacteraceae bacterium
CCAGTTAATTTTAATTCATGATCTTTCGTGGCAAAAAGCTTACCCTGTTTCATACTTTAACAATGTAATTTCATGAAAATCTTCGGCTGTCAATATAAGGTCGCAGGGTTGCTATTGTTTTGTTTTCATAGTTAAATCTAAGGATTTCGATCATCATCACGCCTTCCCAATAGCGGGCGTGTATATGGGGGGCATTTCGTCACAACAATACCAGCACCGGCAATTGAATATGTATTTACAAAATTCAATTTATTGTGGACAAATTATATATGACTGATAAAAAGATATTTAAGGCTTTTTGAGCGTATGTTTGTTTTTTTCCGACATGAGCAATTTATGCGTTGTATGTCAATACATAAAAGAGAAGATCAAATAAAAATCATACAGGATAAAGACAATGTTTTTTAGACAGATTGCTGTCGAAGGCATGGGGTGCCTTTCCTATTTCATCGGCTGCATGAGAACCCGGAGCGCATGCGTGGTCGACCCGAAGCGGGATGTGGAGGATTATCTCGACATTGCCTACCAGTACGGGATGGAGATAGACTATATATTTGAAACCCATATCCACGAGGATCATGTGAGTGGAAACCGGGAGCTTCAGTCCAGGACCGAGGCACTGGTTTACATGATGGAGGGGACGCCGGCCCAGTTTGACCTTGAGCCGGTACGTGACGGAGAGGTGATCCGGATGGGAGACATTGAGCTTGAGTTTGTCTGGACACCCGGACACACGCCTTACTCCATGTCGATTCTGGTGACGGACCGGTCGCGCGGGTCTGCTCCCTGTGCAGTGCTCACCGGAGACTGTCTTCTGGTGGGGGGTGTGGGCAGACCCGACCTTGCCGGGGACGAGGTGATTGAAGATCAGATCAGCTCACTTTATAATTCACTTCATGAGAAGCTTTGCAAGCTTCCGCCGGACGTTGAGGTCTGTCCGGCCCACGGCAGGGGGGGGCTGTGTGCAAAAGCCCTGGAAGCCAAGAGCAGCTCTACGATCGGGTATGAGAAGAAATGCAGCCCGTTTCTCAACCTTACGCATGAAGAGCTTGAAGAGCGCCTCAGCCAGGAGAGGTATCTTCATCCGCGGAGCCTTTCTCATATAATTTACAACAATATGGAAGGCCCGGCGCTTCTGGAAACCAGAAGAGCAAGGAAGGCCATGACCCCGGAACAGGTGGTGGCGTGTCTGGCAAGGGGGGCCATTATTCTTGACACCAGGGATGCCGCCTCATTTGCGGGCGTTCACATTCCCGGAAGTGTCAACATAGGAAATATCCGGCAGTCGGTCACATGGACGGCGATGCTTATCGAGCCCTCTTCCGAGCTTATTCTGCTCAGTCAGGATGAAAAGATCTATGACGAGATGTGCACAAGGCTGCACAGGATAGGGTACGACCATATACTCGGATATATTTACGGGGGCATAGAGGCCTGGCAGGAAAAAGGAGCGCCCATATCACAGCTCTGGCAGTACATGCCCGGAACCCTTGCAGATAAGATTAAAGAGAATGATTACGGACACGTGTTTGATGTCAGGACCATCGAGGAGTTTCAGGCCGGTCGCCTTAAGGAGGCGGAACTTCTTGCACTGCAGGACCTTTTTGAGGAGTTCCCCAATGTTCCTTACGAGGATGAAATTATCATCGTCTGCGGTGTGGGGTACCGGGGTAATATGGCGGCAAGTTTTTTGCAGAGGAATGGTTTCAAAAAGGTAAGGGGTCTTGCAGGAGGTATGAAGGCCTGGAGGAACGCAGGTCATCCCATCGTGACTTGACCGGAGCTGACTTGAAAAAGAGCGCAAAAGGAAAGATATATGTCTGAAAAGAAGCTGAGACTGGTGTCCTGGAACGTGAACGGTTTGAGGGCCGTGTGGAAAAAGGATTTCAAAGCCTCCGTCAGGGAGCTCAACCCGGATGTACTCCTGCTGCAGGAGACCAAATTACAGGAAGACCAGCGGATAAAGGAAATGATCGAGTTTGATTCATACGAATCCTATTGGGCTTTTTCCACTTTGAAAAAAGGATACAGCGGTGTGGCCGCATATACCAGGTATGTACCGGACAGCGTCAAAACAGGCATGGGGGAGCCGAAATTTGATGATGAAGGCCGTTTTTTGGAGTTGGATTTCGGTGACTTCATTCTGTTCAACATTTACTTTCCCAACGGCCAGATGAGCGATGAGCGGCTGCAGTACAAGCTCGATTTTTACGACTATTTTTTCAAATACGCTGACAGTCTCAAAGAGAGCGGCAGAAGCCTGATCATCACAGGGGACTACAATACCGCCCACAACGAGATCGATCTGAAAAACCCCAGAGCAAACAAAGACCGGTCCGGCTTCCTGCGGATCGAGCGGGACTGGCTGGACCATATCACTGACAAGGGGTACGTGGATACCTTCAGATACTTTAACCCTGACACTGTAAAGTATTCCTGGTGGACCTACCGGTTCAACGCACGGAAAAACAATGCAGGATGGCGCATTGACTACTTTTTTGTCACCAGGGACATCATTGATAAAGGCTGGATAACAGACACCTTCATCGACAATGACATATACGGTTCCGACCACTGCCCGGTGGGCATCGAACTTTCGATATGAGGATAACATGATTGTTTCCCTGTTTGAAGGCTCATCCGCTTACAAGTATGGGATCATGGCGTGCCTGATGTCACCTGGCCGCCGGTCTAACGATTTATTATCACCATAAAGTTATGCAGTATTATCATTCAACGCCGGGCCGTTTGCGGCCCAATTCAGTCTGCATGCAGGACAACGGCATATGCATTGAACAGAGCCCATACCCGGATGCCGGTTTGAAGGCCCATCCGGCGGCAACTTTGCGTTGACACCACAGCGCACACCACGGTGCCGTCGGAAAGGCCGACAACTATCTCGGTATTGACCGAGCCGCAATCCATTTTTTCAACAATGCCTTCCAGTCTGTTTTCCGCGCTGCCTTGCGACCCGGCCCCTTCTGTCTGCAGGATAACCCAGGGGGCTTTGATTTCCGCGGTTATCAGTCCGCCCGGATGAAGTCCGAGCAGCTCGAGGCTGCCGTTTGTTACAACTGTGGTGATCCGATGCCCGCTCAGGGTAATAAGTTCCACCCGGGTCTGGATATCGCCCCTCTCAATGACGTCGATCTTTCCGAAAAAGGCATTTCTCGCACTGGTTTTACGCCCGGCCTCCCTTTCCATGAAGGCGCCGGCGACCTGCTGGATTTCTTCTTCGGAAAAGGAAACATAAGAAGAGGTAAGCTCCGGCGTGGAATGGCCCATCAACATCTGGACCACCGGCAGGGGCAGGCTGCCCTGCATCAGTTCCACAGCCCGGGCCCTTCGGATCATCTCCGGGCCACCCAGACGGTTGGAAAACCCGCATTCACGGGCTCTTTCGTAAAACTTGCGCCGGACAAAGGCAGGGTCCACTCCGAATCCGCCGGAAATGAAGTTCCTGAATTGCCGGTCAGCAAGCGCGCGGCCGATCTCGCGGGCCAGGGCGGTGGATATCCGCACCCGCCTCGGAGCGGCTTTTGCATCGGCTCCGGCCCTGCCCAGAAAAATCGCCCGCCTCTCCGGATCCACGTCCGTGAAAGGATCCACCTCCAGTACTTCATTGAGCTTGGCACCTGTATAGCGGATCATCAGAAATACAAGAAGAATCCGTTGCCTGGAAAGACTAACATCTTTTCGGACGGTATTTTCTGCCCATCTTCTGAAAGCGGCCTCGAGCCGGGTGAGTTCTACTGTGTCCAGGCAATGCCCGTTTTCGGGAACCGACACGAGCCGGCCCTGGCTCATGTACGCGGGCGCGGCACTGCTTTTGGATGTCTCTTGCCGGTGTTTTTTTTGATTATCTGAATCCATGGATACCGCCTTTTTCATGCCTGTTTGTAATATCCTCATCATACCGGACGCCGGCCTGTTTTTCAAAAACAATATAATTTGCTTGCACTGCCGGAAAACCAGATGCTATTTTAACATGAAAATTACTTTTTTCGTGTCAATAATTCATCAATATTAAGGAGTGCCTCATGTTTTTTCAAACGGCCGGAATCGAAATCTTCCCCTGGATCCCGCCCCTGGTGGCCTTTGTGATCTCTTTTTTCACCTCCATGGGCGGGGTCTCGGGCGCCTTTCTGCTACTTCCCTTTCAGATGACCTTTTTGGGCTACACCAATCCATCGGTGAGCGCCACAAACCAGCTTTTCAATGTTGTGGCCATTCCCAGCGGTGTGTACCGCTATTTCCGGGAAGGCCGCATGGTCTGGCCCCTGACTGCGATTGTGATCGCCGGTACTCTGCCGGGTGTCTTTATCGGGGCGTTCGTACGTGTGGCCTGGCTTCCGGATTCAAGAAATTTTAAGCTCTTTGCCGCTTGCGTGCTTCTGTATATCGGAGCAAAAATGGTCCGGGAGCTTCTGAGCAGAAATTCCGGGAAAGAAGCCAGGGCGGATAGTGAAAAGCGCTTCCAGGAGATGGTCCGGCGCCACAGATCAAAGGCCGGTGAAGCGCAAATTACTGATGAAAAGGCCATAAAGCCGATCCAGGTAACCCGTTTCAACCTCAAGCGCCTGAGCTACACCTTTTATGATGAATCCTTTGATGTTTCGTTCTGGGGCATTTTCAGCCTGAGTTTTATCGTGGGCATCGTGGGGGGCATTTACGGCATCGGTGGAGGATCCATAATCGCCCCGTTTTTTGTAACCTTTTTCGGTCTGCCTGTCTACACCGTGGCCGGGGCGGCGCTCATGGGCACCTTTGTGACCTCGGTAGCCGGTGTGGCCTTCTACCAGGCCATTGCACCGTTTTACCCGACCATGTCCATAGCGCCGGACTGGCTGCTGGGTGTTTTGTTCGGCGTCGGCGGCATGGCCGGCATGTACCTGGGCGCCAGGTGCCAGAAATTCGTGCCGGCTGCAAAAATCAAGTGGATGCTCGCGGCGATTCTCGTATTTACCGCCCTGAAGTATGGGGCCGATTTTATCGGGTATTAAGGGCCGGGCGACAATATGAAATGACACCGTTATGGTGAAAGCATTCGTAAAAACTGCTTGACAAAATGGCCTGGTCTGGTCAGACTATATTTATAAACAGGAGGTTTTAAAATGCAGATTGCCAATATTTCCGAAGCAAAGGCTCAGTTATCCGCGTTGATTGAAAAAGTCATGGCCGGAGAAGAAGTGATTATCGGCAAGTCTGGAAAGCCGGTAGCCCGCATCATCAAATATGAGAATAACCGGCAGTCGCGCCGTCCCGGGGCTTTAAAAGGAAAAATCAAGCTCGCGGATGATTTTGACGTGCTCCCGGATGATATCGCCGAAGCATTCGGCATGGTGGACAAATGAACCTGTTTCTCGACACCCATGTGTTGCTGTGGTGGTTGGACGATAGTCCCTATCTCTCTGATGCTGAACGAGATGCTATCGCTGATTCCGGGAATCTGATTGTGGTGAGTGCTGCAGTGATCTGGGAAATGCGGATCAAACAAGCGCTTGGGAAACTGGAAATTTCTGCGGATTTTTACCCCGTTATCAAAAATCAGGGATTTGAACTTTTATCAATTACCACGGATCATGCGTATGCGGCAGGGGGCCTCCCAATGCACCATCGCGATCCCTTTGACAGAATGATTATCGCCCAGGCCCGGTTGGAAAAACTGTGCATCATCACCCACGATAACATATTCAGCAGATACGATGTTTCCGTTTTTGCGCTATGATCGTCTATCATCAATGTGGAAGACCATGCAGAGGTCTGGAACCGGGCCAAAGAACTCGGCCGCGCCATTGGTGAACGGGTTTGAGGAAGGATTAAAGATTTCGTCCGGCCCTGTTACACCACAAGGCCGGGCCGTTTGCCGGCCCATTCTTTAATCCGTGCGGGCAGCCATTCCTTGAGTTCTTCGGAAAGATAGAACTTAGGCGAAAGCAGTGTGTCATCCGGGTGGATGACCCCTTCTTTCACTGCCTGACGGGCGAGCGCCGTGTCCGGATAGATCCGGATGCCCG
>JAWLES010000149.1:0-5999 GCA_041685935.1 Desulfobacteraceae bacterium
CCTTGAGGTTCAAATGTATTGTCCTTGTGATGGTAATCCTCTGAAATAATCCTTCGCAGCCTGCTGTTCTGCTGTTCAAGAAAAGCAATCCTTTTTTCAAAATCTTCAAGCCTTGCAATTATATGATTTTCCCGGATTCCTGTCTCTTCGTAGCGGTCCTCTTCAAGTTCCTTTTCCATGGCCGGTTCAGCATCGGTGACCGGCTCAAGGGCGAAATCGGAATCATCAGGCTCTGAAAGATCGGAAGCAAAATCTTCCAGTTCGTCAGTGTATTCATCTGCATCCTGGTATTCCTCTTCATCCTCTTTTTCTTCCGCCTCAATCGGCTGCGGAGATGAGATTATTTCTATGTCTTCCTCTTTGCTATGTTCTATATCCTCGTCTGCTTGTTGAGGCTCCGCCTCTTTTATATCTGTTTGTGACTGCTTTTGTTCAAATTCACCGGTTCTCCTGAATCCGAATTCGTTATTGTAATCCTGGATTTTTTTCTGCAGAGAAGAGACTTTCCGATATGCTGCACTTACTTCGGCTTTGGCAGCGATTTTATCCAGGTTAGCAGTGTTGACCTTTACAAGCGATTTGACAAGATGCGCCATTACGTTAAGCGTTTCAGGAAACGCTTTGTCTTTGGCCTTGTACAGGTAATTGGTTATGCTTTTGATAAGCTTGATCAAGGCCTGGCTGTACCGGTCTGAATATTTTGCGGCAATGGTGTCCAGGTGGTTGGTGAACGCGGTAATATCCTTGTCTGAATACTCCCAGTCCAGAGCCAGCATATATTCCTCAAGGGGATCAAAATCTCCGGCCTGTTCACTGTCCGTGGCCGAAGATGAATCTCCGCTGTCATCCTCATCTCCGAAAAGAGCATCAATAGCCATGAAGGCATCATTTTTCAATTTATCGACATCAATTTTTTCTGCCATATTCGTCACCTAATCTCTTTAGAAACCATCTTTTTTCATTGTTTGAATAATGTTCAAAAGCCGGTCGTTTTTCGGTTTGTTTTCAATACGTTTTTGTTCTTCTTCAACTTTTGTCTTTTCCATATGACATTTCATACAATCCGAAGATGGTGCATCCGCATTTTCATACTGCTGCTTCAACTTTTTATGGCACCCCCAGCAGTTCATATGATAGGCATTCACAAGTTCGGCTTTGCTGTCGCCATGGCATTCCGAGCAAAGAGTCGTCATGCCCTCTTCCCATACGTTTTTCCCGTTTTCATAGGCATGATGGCAGGATTTGCATTTTATTCCATACCCGTCAAAGTGTTTCTCATGGGAAAGCAGTGCTTTGGGGTACTGGGGAGGACCGAACTCCTTGAACCCAGGATCCCTGAGATACAGGAACCCGTCAGCAGCCCAAGAGACCTGAAGCGGCAACAGCAACACTGCTGCGGCTGTAATGAATGCTTTGAAAAAGGTCTTCATTTTTTAAGTCCTTCTCTGTAATCTTTGAACAGCTTTCAAAAGACTTGCCTGCATTCGCCGCAATGCATCTGCAAGCTCTCCGATTTCGTCAGAAGAATTTATGTCGATGGACGTCTTTAAATCTCCCATGCTGATTTTTTCAGCCACGTTGGTAAGTTCCGCAATGGGCCTTACAAGACGTATGGTGAAGAGAACGGCAAGCAGGGAAACAATAATGACAAAGGCGATTCCTCCAATGTTGTACTGGTAAAGAAAGGCTTTCCTGGAAGAAGTGATACTCTCTTCAAGCCTGTTCACGGATTTGTTGATATCAGTGTTCGGAACAACCGCCACCATATGGAAGGGAAGGTCCTGTATGTTGTGAATGAAAAAGTATTGATCTTCGATATAACCCTTGAAATCTTTTCCTGATTTGATCACCCGGCTTAGTTTCTCTTCCATGCCCTTGATATTTAATACATCAATATTTTTGTTCAGAAACCTGGGGTTGGGGTGCATGAAAATTTTGTTTCCATCGGATTCTTCGCTCAAAAGATACGTATAGCCGGTTTCTCCGATAACCTGTATAACAAGGTCGGTAAAATCGGGATTGTACTGGAGCGGTTTGTAATCATCGCTTTGACTGATTTTGTTGACATACATGGCAACAGCACTTGATATTTTCTTGACCTGCTGATCCACAGTAAGCTCGGTCTGATCCCTCAGGGACTTACTTGTGATCTCAAGGGCGGTATCACTGATTTTATTGATCTGGTAAAAACCTGCGGCCCCTGCAAGGATAAGTGGTAAAATGGAAACACAGATAAAGATTAAAATGACTTTTGTTCTGATTTTCATATGCAACTCCCGCCTATAAATATTGTTTTATGAATTCCAGCATTGTTCGTTGAAACTGATTCTTTTCCGCCTGGGCGGTTATCTCCATGGCCGCCTTTTCCACAAGACTGTAAAGGAGTTTGTGGGGAAAGGTCTCCTTGGATCTTTCAAATTCTTCAAGCTTGTCATCAATCACCAGTGAGGCGATCGGCCCGATGGATTTAGACAGCTCCCTTTCAAGCTTTTCCCAGAAGAACGTTGGTATCCGGGCTGAAGACTCGTTTGAATCTGCCTGGCTGATCCGGATCAGTTTTTTTCTCTTGAGCTGGTTCAAAAGGGATTCGAGGGTGGACTCATTGATATTTACCTTCTCTTTGAGTCCGTCAATATCCGAATACCTGAATAGCATTGTAATGAGCTGCCACTCGGAGGAAGTTAAATTGACGTCCTGCTTTACCGGCAAAAGTTCAACATTGGTTTTGGCCATAAAATCGCCTCCTTAGCGGTCAAAAAATGATGAGAAAAATTTCGGGAACTTGCCCGGTTTTTCCAGATCATCGATAAAGGTGTTGAACTCCATCTTGATTTGAGAAACACTGAAACCTTTATGACACTCTAATATAAAAACAGTTTTGTCTCTTTTCAGCATATACACGCAGTTTGCATCCGAAAAAAACAGAAGCTTAGCCTCGGAACCGTATTCGTTTTTTATCTGTTCTATGGCTTTTTCAAAAAAATCTTTTTTTTCCATATCAAGATCAGGATATCCTGTTGTTCTGTTTTTGGCATGAATGATTACGCTTTTTGCAAAATCATTCTCCTGCACAAAGGTTGCCGGATCTTTTTTAAACTCTGATTTCATAGTCTCCCAAGATATTGATGTATTTGGTTTTTACGGAGTTGATATCATCCTCGGAAACCCCTGCTTTTTTGACGATCGAGCCTATGAGTTCCTCTGCACCGTGTGCGAAAGCTTTTACGTTCACCTTCTCCCAAAGGTCGATTTTGCCGTTTTCAAAATTGAATTCCCCTGCAAAGGGATCAAGAAAGACATACTTGTCACTCAATTCCAGTGCGGCCTTGCGCCATATGGAGGAAAAATCCCTGTTGCCCGACTTTGTTTCCAGGATCTGAAGGATTTCTTCATAGCAATTGATCAGATGCTTTCTGTCTTCATTTAAGTCGTGAGCCTGATTGCCAAGCTTGTACAGGTTGATGGTGGTGTTCATGATCCTGTTCTGGATGATGCTGTCCGTAAGTTTTTCTTCAAATTTGCCTTCACGGTTGTTCAGGTTCATGGCGCCGAGTATGCGGCCGTCTAGAAAGTAGATATACATGCTTCGCCTTGATCCGTCATCCGCCTCGATGTAGCCTGTAAATTTGTCGGTTTTACACCTGTTGATCAGTTTTACCGGGTTGATAATATCCGAAGAGAGGTCGTTGTAGATCAGTTTCGCAGTGTGCAGCTTTGAAAAAAACTCGATCTGTTCCGGCAGGCAACGGTATGAGGATACAAAGGAATCCGCTTCCAAAAAAGATGAGAATTCCATCATATTGATCCGTTTGTATCCATCCGCTGTTTTTTGACAGCAGGTTTGCACCTCTCCTTCTATCATGAAAAGAAATGCACGGTTCTGCTGGTTTTCAATCTGGACCATTCCGTTGAAAAACTCGTTTTTCAGAAATTCGATATACTTTTCAAACCTGATAAAACCGGAGTGAAGGTTGGTATGGTAAACTTCGAACTTTGGAATCATTTCAGCATATCCTTCTTTTTCATGAACATTGTTAGATCGTCTGTGAAAAGATTGTCATGGAAGGCCGCTTTTATTCGGACATTAAGGTCCTTGTCGGTGTAAATGACTGAGAAGCCTTCTTCATCGGATATTTCCAGATAATTGATATGATAGGTTTCAGGGAAGCTGAAAAAGATACTGTCGTATTCGAAAAATCCAAGCGATCTGACCGGGTATTTCTCTGAAAATTTTTCTTTTATGGTATCCAGATGTTCAATGCATTCATCCTTATACCTTGAACAGTCGATAATGAGATAGTTGATATCTGTTTCGATATTCCTCTCAAGAATCTTTTCATCCCCGTTGAATTTAAAGTCGATATCTTCGAGTATACTGAGCTGCTTTACCGCCTGCTCCCCCTTCATGCCAACAAAATCCGCATAAACCACAGCTCCGTTTTCAAAGCCGATTTTTCCGCAAAAATGGCCGTTTTTACTGAATTCCAGAGCACCGGTATTGCTTTCATTGTAGCACATCTGCAAAAGGCTGCTGATGGAAAAAGTTTTCAGTTTTCCTTCAAACATGATTTATTCACACCTCGATTGTTCTGTAATCTCCCTCGAAGGTTCCTGCATACTCCCCCTTGTCTTCAGCTTCAACAGGATCAGTATACAGTACATTGTCAACAAAGAATATATAATAATCTTTCCTGTTCCGGGTGATAACTGCAAAGTACTTGTCGGTTGTATTGTTTAGAGAAGAGTTTTTGTTCCGCAGCAGCTGGTTTTTATCAAGCCGGGTTTCATCCGTCTTTTTGACCACGTTTCTCCGGTTGATCCCGATTACTTTGTTGTAAAGAATCGTTTCGGTTCCAAGGTGTTTCGGTGACACCGCTTTCCCGAATTTTAAAATTTCAAGAATGCCAGTGTATCTGACAGCGTATTTTGCCCCTTCGTTTTCAACAAAAAGGTATTTGGCGTGCCTCGGCTTCCGCGTATTCCGGCTGTACCTGCCGGAAGCCGAGCTGTCCATGTTGTGCAGGATTCTCTGGTTTTCCTCGATTTTAATATTAATTTCGTAAAGCTGTTTGTTTAATATGTTTTCCACATAGGTCTGAAGAATGCTCAAGCTGAAGGACTTGTTGTTCTCCACATAATTGTTGTCTGAAAGCAGCTGTTTTAGATACTCGCTTTTGGTTGTCTGGTGTATATTCTTATCGGAAAAATAGTCTGCATTGCTGATAATGTTTCTGGCGATCCGCTTGAAGGACTCATTGATTTCAATATTTTTCAGAATGCTGTTGAATACGGACAAAGCCTTCTTGTCGAATGCATCTTCGGGTTCGATCTTGCCGATGGCCTTACGCGTTTTTTCTATTCCCGCAAGGTTGTCGTCAAGATAAGGACCCAATGTATCTTCGATAGTTTTATAATCCATCTCTTACCTGTCAGTTTGGTGTGTTTTTACCGTTAAAGACGGTTTTGTCGATAACGGTTTCAACCGTTTCTTTTGCAATATGGTTGACTGTTTTGAATACATTCAGCCCCGTGACCGCACTTGAAGGGAAAGATTTTGTTTTGAGGTCTCCATTGAGCTGCTCTTCCATGTCTTCAATATCAGCCAGAGGGATCATGTTTTCGTCAAGATCCCGCTTGTTCCACTGGAACATCAGTTTGACATCGGAAAGGCTCCGTTTGTGGAAACTCAGGTTCTCCTTTAAGTTTTCAAATGATTCGAGATTGGCTTCCTGCCTTGAGGCAAGGGAGTCTGCCACGAAAACAACCCCGTCCACTCCTTTGAGTACAAGCCTTCTGGTGGACTCGTATTTGACCTGCCCGGGAGTTGTGTAAAGCTGGAGTTTTAAATCAAAACCGTTTATTTTGCCAAGGTTGACTGGAAAAAAGTCAAAGAAAAGAGTCCTGTCTCCTTTTGTGTCAATGGATACAAGTTTGCTTGTTTGCCGGCCCTCGTTTTTCTGCAGTCGATTGTGGATATATTCAAGGTTCGTGGTCTTTCC
>JAWLES010000150.1:0-5968 GCA_041685935.1 Desulfobacteraceae bacterium
GCGGACCGGAACGCCTCGATCCCCATTTTCTCCACCATGAATCCTATGCGCTCGCGTTTCGAATTTTCCCTGTAGTAGGCCACCACCTTTTTTACGGTTTCTTCGGCCTTTTCGGATGACAGATTTTCAACAAGCACATCAGCGAGTCTCGGCCGGGCCGATCCCATTCCGCCGACCATTACGGTCCAGCCTTCTTTTGTTCCGAAAAGCGATATGTCCTTGATACAGTTTTCAGCGCATTGGATTTTACAGCCGCTGACACCCATTTTCATTTTGCTGGGAAGGTTCATGCCGTGGTAGATTCCGTCCAGTTTCATGCCCATTCCCAGGCTGTCCTGCTGTCCGAGCCGGCAGAAAGTGTTGCCGGGGCAGGCTTTGACGCTTCGGACGCAAAGACCGACTGCATGGCCCGGATCCATGTCAAGTTCCTTCCAGACTTCATCCACCTGGTTCTCCTCAATTCCGACAATTGCTATTCTTGCGGCGCTTGTGATTTTGAGGGCTGAAGCGTTGAACTTTTCAGCTGTATCTGCTATTTTTCTTAAAAGCTCCGGCTTTACAACTCCGCAGGGAATGTGGGGGGCGATTGCATAGGTTGCCTCTGTTTTTCCTCTCTGGCGGATAACCCCTTTTTCACCATCTTTCAGCATCTTTTTCTCCTGTATGCAGATTCACATTTTTGTTTTTTTGTTGTATGAACAATCGATTTTTTAAAAAAAATATGGCACAAAAGTCCTTTCAATTCAACGGAATTATACGGACTTTCATATAAAACCGAGGGAACAGGAGTCCATATGGAAATGGAGCAACTCAACAGCGGATGCAGAATCTTTGTGTACGACACCTGCGGTTCCACCATGGACCTCATGCTGGATCTCTGGCAGGAAGGTGCGGCAGGCCCGTTTGACAGTGTGCTCGCTGAAATACAGACCGAGGGAAGAGGGCGGATGAGAAAGGAGTGGATTGCGTCCTGCGGGAATCTGAATGTCTCTTTTGCCCTGCCTGATGATATAATGGAGAAAAATGGATGGCCTGAAAACCTGATTCCGCTTCTTATCGGCTGCGGTATCAGTGAGGCGCTTGCAGGCGAGGGAATCGAAACAGGTATCAAATGGCCCAATGATATTGTGTTCCGGGAAAAGAAGCTCGGCGGCATTCTGGTGGAAAAGAAAAGAGATGTATATATCGTTGGGGTAGGGCTTAACATTAAAGAAAGGCCTGATTTTCAAGGAAAAGATCACGGATTTTCCCTTTTGCCGGTAAGTCTTGCTGATGCCGGTGTGTCCCTGACTGATCCGCTTGCACTGTGGCGGAATATGGCAGAAATTTTGTTTGATTTTTTTGAGAAAACCCTTGCAAAAGAAACGCCTATGGTTTTTAATCGGAAGTTTATCCGAAAATGTATCTGGATCAATGAAACAGTGGAATTATCCACCTCATCCGGTGATGTGGCAACCGCTTTGCTCAAAGGGGTGTCTCCTTCAGGCGCCCTGATCCTGAAACAAAACAATGAGGAGTTTGAAGTCTTTTCCGGGAGCATCAGGAAGCCCGGGAACGGATCCGGTAATTTTTTTTAGCAGCAAGAGGGATTTGATATGTCGGTAAAGAAGAGAACATACCAGGAGTTTATTGAAAAAATCCATGGGAAACCCGTTTTAATAGCCAACCGGGGAATACCGGCAAGGCGTATCAGCAGGGCCATCTCGGATATTCCAGGGGCCGTTTCAATGGTAACGGCCACGGATGTGGACAAGAATTCTCCCGCAGCCGTGGGAGCGCAGCGGCTGATGCTCCTGGGGCCGGACCCGGCTGCCTACCTTGACATGGACAAGATTCTGACAAAAGCCAAAGAAGCGGGCGTGGTGGCTATACACCCCGGATGGGGTTTCATTGCCGAAGATGACGATTTTTCCAGAAAATGCAAACAGGAAGGAATCGTTTTTATCGGCCCCACCCAGGAGGCCATGAAGATGCTGGGAAACAAGGTTTCCGTGCGGAACCTTGCCAAAGAGCTTGGAGTGCCTGTGGTGCCGGGGTCTGAAGGGGCCGTGGATATCCCTGAAGCCCGAAAACTCGCCCATGAAATGGGGCTGCCGGTGATGCTCAAGGCTGAAGGCGGCGGAGGCGGCCGGGGAATTTACGAGGTCTATGACGAAGACGACCTGGAAGACGCCTTCCACAAGGCGTCCGCCATGGCAAGCGCCTCATTCGGCAACCCGAGGATTTTTGTGGAAAAGCTTCTGGATCGGGTCCGGCATATCGAAATCCAGGTGATTGCGGATCATTTCGGCAACGTGTTCGCTTTTGACGAACGGGACTGTACCGTCCAGAGAAACCACCAGAAACTGATCGAGATCACTCCTTCCCCCTGGCCCGGCATGACCGAAACATTGCGGGAAAATCTCAAGGCCTACTCCAGAAAACTGATCCGTGCGGTGGACTACCATTCACTTGCCACGGTGGAGTTTCTGGTGGACATGGAGGGAAGAGCGTATCTGATCGAGGTGAATACCAGGCTGCAGGTGGAGCACGGCATCACCGAATGCCGTTACGGGGTGGATCTTGTGGAGGAGCAGATGGCCATTGCCTTTGGTGTGCCGCTGCGGCTGGGAAAAAATACTGTGCCCAACCAGCACTCCATGCAGATCCGGGTGAATTTTGAAGACCCGAAAAAGGGGTTCGCCCCGAATGCAGGCCGCATTTCACGCTACATCTCCCCGGGCGGTCACGGGGTGAGGGTGGATTCCTGCGTGGCTGCAGGATACGATTTCCCCACCAACTACGATTCGGCGGCTGCTTTGCTGATTACCTACGGCAGGACCTGGGAAAAGACGTTTACGTTAATGAAGCGGGCACTCAACGAGTACATGATCAGCGGGGTCAAGACCACCATTCCGTTTTTCCGTCAGCTTCTGAAAAGAGAAGAGGTTAAAACCGGGAATTTTCACACAAAATTCGTGGAAGAGACCCCGTCCGTTTATGACTATATCGACAGGGAGCCTGAATCACTTCGAATATCAAGGCTCATGGCGGACATCTCGGCAAAAGGGTACAATGAATATGTCAAGCTCGGTGAATACCGGGGAAGGGCGGACAAACGAATTGGAAAGTTTGAACCGGTACTGCCGGAGCTTGCTCCGGACAGGGATTATAAAAGCCCGTACCCCAGGGGTGAACGGGACGCGGTACTCGATTATGTCAGAGGTTCCGGCCTTGTACATTTCTCCGACACCACACCCCGGGACCAGACCCAGTCCAACAGCGGAAACCGGTTCCGGCTGGCCGAAGACCGGCTGATCGCTCCGTATCTGGACCGGTGCAACTTCTTTTCCATCGAGAACGGCGGCGGGGCTCATTTTCACGTGGCCATGCTCGGCAACATGACCTATCCGTTCCAGGAGGCATGCGAGTGGAACAAGGACTGGATGGCGCCCCATACCATGAAGCAGATCCTGGTCCGTTCAACCAATGTGCTGGGATACAAGCCCCAGTCCAAGAACATGATGACCAGAACCGGCGAGATGATCTGCGAGCATTACGACATCATCAGGTGTTTTGATTTCCTCAACCATGTGGAAAACATGCAGCCTTTTGCCGAGGTGGCCCTGGCTTCCCAAAAGAATATATTTGAACCTGCCATCTCTCTTTCCTATGCTAAAGGATTCACCAGTGACAGGTATCTTGAAGTCACCGACGGGATTGTCCGAATGTGTGCGGATACCAAGGGAGTTTCCAAAAAAACGGCTGAACGGATGATCATCCTGGGACTCAAGGATATGGCCGGGGTCTGCCCGCCGGGTTTTATAGCAGATCTCGTGACCGCCATCCGCAAAAAATATCCGGAACTTGTGCTCCACTACCACCGGCACTGCACGGACGGGCTTTTCGTACCGTCCGTGGCTGCTGCGGCAAAAGCGGGCGCACACATTATTGACGCGGCAATCGGGGCCTCCGTCCGCTGGTACGGCCAGGGTGATGTTCTGGCAACGTCGTCGTACATGGAAAACGAACTCGGCATGAAGACGAATCTGGACAAGGAGATGATCAGGAATGCCGGTTTCGTGATGAAGCAGATCCAGCCGTACTATGACAGGTACTGCGCCCCGTATTTCCAGGGGGTCGATCATGACGTGGTTGAACACGGCATGCCCGGCGGCGCAACATCCTCATCCCAGGAAGGGGCAATGAAACAGGGGTATATTCATCTTCTGCCGTACATGCTCAAGTTCCTGGCTGGTATCAGGAAGATCGTGAGATACCACGATGTTACTCCCGGTTCGCAGATCACTTGGAACACGGCCTTTCTCGCCGTTACCGGCGCACACAAGAGGGGCGGGGAGGAAAACGTGAAAAAGCTTCTCGAGGTCCTGGACACCGTCACCCGGCTGCCCGAGGACCGGCTTTCCGAAGATGTCCGTAAAAAACGCCTTGAAATCTACATGGACAGCAATGATGCGTTCCGGGACCTCATCACCGGAAAGTACGGAAAGCTGCCGTTGGGATTTCCCCCGGACTGGGTATATGAAAGCGCTTTCGGTCCGGACCAGTACCGGGCTGCCATTGAATCGAGGACGGAAAGCTCACCGCTTGAATCCCTTGAAGACATTGACCTTGAAAAAGAGAGAAAAGAGCTTGACAAGGCCCTGGGCCGGACAGCAAGCGAAGAGGAGTTTGTTCTCTATCTCAATCATCCAGGTGATGCCTTGAACACGATCCGGTTCCAGGAGGAATACGGAGAGCCGAACAATGTGCCCCTTGATGTATGGTTCGAAGGAATCAGGAAAGGCGATTTCGTACAGTTCGCCGATTCTGATGCCATGCCCCACACCATGACTGTGCTCGACATCTCCGAGCCTGATGAAAACGGGGAAAGCGTGGTGAGATACCACCTGGATTCGGAGATCGTGCTTTACCAGCTTAAAGTGGCGGAACCCAAAAGGGGCGGTGCCTCGGGTATCAAAATGGCTGATCCTGACGACCCCTGCCACATTGCAGCCCCGTTTGCAGGGGATCTGTGGGTTATGCACGTGAAACCCGGTGATGTGGTAAAGCCGGGTGAAGAGGTCTGCAACATCTCCATCATGAAACAGGAAAAGGCTGTGTATGCAGAAACCGGCGGTGTGGTGAAAAAGGTTTACAAGGCCGCGGATTATGCAACAACCAAAAAGATGGTGCCGGTGCGGGACGGAGAGCTCCTCATCGAGCTGGAACCCGGAGAGTAAGGTTTCCCGCGTAACAGGTTAAAACGGTAGTGGCACGCGGGCCGGGTTTGTCGGCCCGCGTGCTCCAGATCTGTCAGCATTGGTCAGGGTTCTGCTGACATCCTGATTCCTTCTTTTTCTCGGAAAGCCGCATCTCGCGTCTTGCCAGAGCTTCCCTGTTTCTCCTGCGGTCCTCATCCGTTTCCGGGCGAAGAGGGGGAACAGCCGCAGGCCTGTGGTCTTCCCCGAGTGCCACGAATGTAAGGTAGGCGGACGCGATGTGGGTCTTCACCCCGGTCATCAGGTCTTCGGTCTCCACCCGGGCTCCGATCTCCATGGAAGTCCTGCCGGTCATGTTGATGCTTGACTTGATGGTGACCAGGTTGCCGATGAATGCGGGATTGTGAAAATCGAGCCGGTCGATGGAGGCTGTCACGCAGATCTTCCGGGTGTGGCGGACCGCAGCGACTCCCGCCGCATTGTCGATCTCCTTCATGATCACCCCTCCGTGCACTATTCCTGCAGGATTCCCGTCTTCCGGGAGCATGATTCTGGAGATGACCACGGTGGAATCTTTTGCACATTTTCCCTGTTTACTTAAGACAGGGTCTTCTCTTTTTTCATTCATTGGTTTACCTTGTGATCGGGGTGAGTTCAACCGTGACCCGCCTGTTCCGTGCGCGTCCCGATTCGGTAACATTGGATGCTTCAGGCCGGGTCTCCCCGTAACCGGTGGTAAGAATTCTTTCGGACAAGACTCCTCTGGA
>JAWLES010000151.1:0-5885 GCA_041685935.1 Desulfobacteraceae bacterium
GGTTGTAATGGCTAAAATTCTAAGGCGCGATGAGATGGCCCAGGGCACCATCATCCTGAATGAAATCGACGCCCCGCGGATCGCACGCAAGGCGAAACCTGGACAGTTCGTCATTCTTCAGGGGAACGAAAAAGGAGAAAGAATCCCTTTGACCATGGCTGACACCAACCCGGACAAGGGAACCGTCACTGTTATCTACATGGTTATAGGAAAATCCACTGCGCTTTTCAGAGATATGCAGGTGGGAGACGAGTACTATGCAGTCATCGGCCCTCTGGGCAAGCCAACCCATATTGAAAAAAGGGGCAAGGTGGTCTGCGTGGGCGGCGGTACCGGGATCGCAGTTCTCCATCCCATCACCAGGGCGCTCAAGCAGATCGGTAACGAGGTGACCACAATTATCGGTTCAAGAAGCAAGGATCTTCTGATCCTGGAAGAAGAGATGGATAAGGCCTCCCATTCCCTTCATGTGTGTACGGATGACGGAACAAAAGGCCACCACGGCTTTGTCACTGATGTACTCAAGGAAGTAATTGAAAAGGATGATATCGATCTTGTGGTGGCCATCGGCCCGATTCCCATGATGAAGTTCGTCAGCGCCATTACCAGAGAAAAGGGAATTGAAACCCTGGTGAGCCTTAACCCGATTATGGTCGACGGCACCGGCATGTGCGGATGCTGCCGTGTCTCCGTGGGGGATGAAACCAAGTTCGCCTGTGTGGACGGCCCGGAGTTCGACGGGCACAAGGTGGATTTTGACGAGCTGGGTAAACGGCTTCAATCCTACCTCAAAGAGGAAAGGGAAAGCTGGGACGCTTACGAGGAAGTAAAATAGAATATACTCATCATTTGGATATACGGAGGAATGAATGGCTGAAAAAAAGGTGAAAAAGGAAAAGGTGCCACGGGCTGTTATGCCGGAGCAGGACCCGGATGTCAGAAGACGGAATTTCCAGGAGGTGCCTCACGGTCTTACTCCGGAGATGGCGCAGCTTGAGGCCTCAAGATGCATGCAGTGCAAAAAGCCGGTTTGTGTGGAAGGGTGCCCTGTGGCGGTGGATATCCCTGATTTTATAAAGATGATTGCAGACGGTGACTTTTCCGGGGCCGCCCACCAGTTGTGGAAAAAGAATGCTCTTCCAGCGGTCTGCGGCAGGGTATGCCCCCAGGAGGAGCAGTGCGAGGGCAGATGCATACTGGGCAAAAAAGGGGACCCTGTGGCCATCGGGTATCTGGAACGCTTTGCCGCGGACTGGGAGCGTGAGCACGGCACCGGCGAGATCCCGGAGGTGCCTGAAAAGACCGGCAAAAAAGTGGCGGTGATCGGTTCGGGGCCGTCCGGACTGACCGTTGCAGGTGATCTTTTGCAGAAAGGTCACGATGTAACGATTTTCGAAGCTTTCCACAAAACCGGCGGCGTGCTGGTATACGGTATCCCCGAGTTCCGCCTGCCCAAAGAGATCGTGGCGTCGGAAGTGGAGAACCTGAAAAAACAGGGGGCGAAGATAGAAACCAACTTTGTTGTCGGTGCCACTGCTACTTTGGACGAACTTTTCGAGGAAGGGTATGATGCCGCTTATATCGGTGTCGGCGCCGGCCTGCCGAGATTCATGAATCTGCCGAATGAAAACCTGATCGGTATATATTCGGCAAATGAATACCTGACCAGGGCCAACCTTATGAAAGGCTACCTCTTCCCTGAGTATGACACGCCGGTTGCAGCCGGGAAAAATGTTGTTGTTCTGGGAGCCGGAAACGTAGCCATGGATTCGGCAAGGACGGCCATGCGCCTGGGTGCTGAATCGGTCAAGGTGGTGTACAGGCGGTCCAGAGAAGAGATGCCCGCAAGGGAGGAGGAGCTTCACCATGCCGAGCAGGAGGGAATTGAGTTTGTGCTGCTCACCAACCCGACGCAGTTTTTCGGGGATGAAAACGGACGCCTCACCGGCATGGAATGTCTGCGGATGGAGCTCGGTGAACCCGACTCATCCGGCAGAAGAAGGCCTGTACCGATCGAAGGTTCCGAATACACCATAGACTGTGATCTTGTGGTGGTTTCCGTGGGCTCCAACGCCAACCCGCTTTTGACCAATTCCACTCCCGAGATCCGGCTGAACAGGTGGGGAAATATCATTACCGATCCCAAGACCGGGAAAACCACCAAAAGAGGGGTCTGGGCAGGCGGAGACATCGTTACCGGTGCAGCCACGGTCATACTTGCCATGGGAGCCGGCAGGGAAGCTGCGGATTCCATACATGACTTTCTGACCTTCGGGTGGTAAACCGAACCGATTTCTCATTAAAATCACCGTTCACAGGGAACGGTTCTCTTTTGCCGAAGAACCGTTCCCTGTCACAGACCCGTCCTTAATCCAGTCTTTCGGTTTTATCCTTCTCTTGTTCATTCAAAAAGCGAATCTCTGTTTTATCCCGTGGAGAGCCCGTCTCCGTTTATAAATATTTTGAATACAAATATTTTCTATTGATATCATTAAGGTGTTAATGTTATACGTATTAATATATTGTCAGCAGGCATTAACTGAAACCTGAGGGCTGTCCGTGGAAATGCTGGATTACGTACAGTTAACCGCCCTCTTTGCATAAAAGGAGTGAACATATGAATTCCACAAAGCGTAAAGCAGACGATCATTTTTTGATAGAAGAGACCCGGGTGACCATTGTTCCGGAGAAATCACCTGATCTGTATTTTTTCGGAATGATGGATACGGATGAAGCAGGGCATCTGAATGTGTATACAAACGGCAGGATGCAGGAAAATGACCTGGTAATCATCAAACCGCACAACCCTGATCAGGAAGGGGAGGAGAACCCGGATGAAAACGGGTACAGCGGACGGATAATGAGCATCAGCCCGAATTCCAGGCCGGATTACACGTACACGTATCAATACGGTGTCCGTTGTCCGGAATAGCAGGTTTGTTTCAGCCGGGGCCTGTCGGTCGGTCCCCGGCTGCAACAGGCAACCACCGGTTTCCTGCTTTGCAGGTTGCTGTCTGCGGTTATTTTTCTTTTATAAAAACCTTGTGCTCCACAAGTGAAAGGGAGTGAATATACCCCTTGATGAATTTCTGGTCGCCGAATATACTCACAAGGCGGATTCCGTCCTCTTCCGGAACAACTCTGTCCACGGCCTCCATGAGGAGCGATTCTTTTTCGGCACTGATGATATATGCATTTGCTTCACACATTATGGGACTCCTTATGGGTCAACAAAATAATCTCTGTGGGTTTCGATGAGTTCGTCAACGAGCTGGGGGAGCGGGGTGTGAACCTGCCCGACAATCTCAAGGTTTTCCTGGGTGAGCGGGAGCAGAAGTTTTCTGGCCGGTGATACGGCAATGGCCTCGGCCATTTGAGGGGTAAGTTCCCCCATCATGGAGTTGGGCATGATAATGGCCACCGGCCCGATAATCAGGTCGGCACCGCGTACGGTCTGGACAATTGCATTGGTGCCGGAAGCCCCGCGGTTAGATCTTGCCTTGAGCATCTGGGCGGTGGCGATGGCATTCGTCCCCAGGGCCAGGATTTCAATGTTTTCTCCAAACGCATCCTTGAGCTTTTTGATGATGGTGGCGCCTATTCCTCCGCCCTGGCCGTCTATAACACATATTATCTTTTGTCTGTCAGGTTTCATGGCAGATTATGTATACAGGAAACCCTTTGATGTCAAGTTCATTTTTTAATCATTGAACAGGTGTTGTATCCGGTTCCACACAGCCTTTTCAACCTCGGGTTCACTCTGGCCGCCGTCAATGGCAACAACGGTCTCCTGGTCTTTGAATCTTTCAAAAGCCTTGAAATAGAGATTTCTTACCTGTTTCATGGTGGCCTCGGTTTCAAACAGGTCAAGCTTTTTCCGGCATTTTTCAATCCGTTTGAAACTTTTTGCCGGATCTATATCGATAAAGATATTAACTGCAGGTTTCAGAAGGTACATGTTGTAGGCATTCAAATCAATGACCCTCTCCATATCCATCTCCAGGCCGTGGTAGGCAAAAGAGGAAAAATAGTAGCGGTCGCATAAGACCACGGCTCCCTGATCCATTTTCCGTTTTATTCCGTATTCGCTGTTGAGGATATGCTCGGTCCTGTCTGCTGCAAACAGGTGAGCGACGGCATTGGGGTCTACCCGGATTTCACCGGACAGAATCCTGCGTAAAAAGGCCCCGATCGGGCCGTGCGTGGGTTCGAATGTTTTGTGCACGGAAAGCCCCATTGATAAAAGCCTTTTTTCAAGGCGCTCTATCTGTGTACTTTTTCCTGAGCCGTCAATCCCTTCGAACACGATAAAAAGTCTGTTCCGCTTTGAAGTCAATTGCAAAATCCTGTATCAGGCGTTGAATTTACGTTGATAAAAAGTTCTTATCTATACCAGTATCCGGCAAGGGATTCAAGCTTATTGATCCGGGATTTTTTTGATACTTCCTCTCCTGTACACTGTTTTCATAATTTGTGGTTGATTTTGCCCGGAAAAATGGTTAGCATGAATTTTCATACCTGCGGGAACAGGGTGTGCCAATGTGCCATGGGCGGGGGAGCCGTATGCAGGAACAAAACAGTCATAATGTGCTCGTGGTCGACGACGAAAACCAGGTCGGCAAAACAATCGGGCGTATACTGAAAAAACAGGGCATTGAATACGTTTGTGCAAAGAGTGCTGAAGAGGGGCTTGCCATATTGGAAAAGGCTCAATCCCCTTTTTCGCTGATTATATCCGACCAGAGAATGCCCGGCATGACCGGGTCCCGTTTTTTTGAAAAGGTCAAGGAGCAGAGCCCGGATACAGTAAGGTTTCTTCTTACCGGGTATTCTGACATGGACGCTCTGATTGATGCTGTGAACCGGGGAGCGATTCACAGGTACATTAAAAAGCCCTGGAACACGGACCAGCTTGTTGCATTTATAAAAGACGGCCTTGAACAGTACGATATGACACTGGAAAATAAAAGGCTGATGAAGCAGGCCAAAAAGCAGAACGCCAAGCTTTATAAATTCAACCTGGAGCTGAAGAAAAAAACCGATGCCCATGAAAAAATCCTTGAAGAACTGGATCATGAAATTGAAAAACTGCGGAACGCGGATACGGCGGCTGAAAACGGCGATAATAATGAAAAGTATGATGCAGACAAAACAGCGGCGTATCTCAAGGCGAATAATATGGCCGGGCAGCGGATTCTCAACATGCTTTACCATGACCTTTTTGTGAAAATTTTCAGGGAATTCCGGCAGGCGGCCGGGAAAGCCGGATTTGAAATGCCCGGACCGGATAAAGGTGTGTAATGGATCAAGGCAGCTCGCAAAAACCGACAATTTTTTTCATTGAAGAGGATGAACGCCTGCAGAAACTTGTGAAGGAATACCTTGCTGCGGAAGGTTCCTACGATGCCCGGCTTGAAACGCCTGCCGGGTTTTTACGGAAAATGAATGACAAGTCACCGTTTCTGCCGGATATACTGATTTGCGGGTTTCACCTGAAAGAGGCGAGATACGAGGATATTTTCGACAAGGCAAGGGAGCTCAGCCCGGCGACCCAGAGGATTCTGATGGTTTCGTCCGAGGAGTTCGAGACCACCATTGATGCGGTGAATCAGTCAAAGATCAACGGATGCCTCTATTACCCGTTTAAGCAGGAAGAACTGGTAAGGCAGGTGGAAGAGTCTTTGAAACAGTGCAACCTGGTCCGGAACCGTGAAAGGCTCAGACAGGTCAAAGAGCGTCAGAACAAAAAAATGTACAAAATGGCGCTCAAATTAAAGGAAAAGGACCGGGTATATTCTGAAAAAATCAGGGAAAAACAGGATGAGCTGGACAGGCTCAGAGGCAGTAAAACCGATGTGGAAAGTGTGGAGGAGTACATTACACAC